>CALHTF010000063.1 GCA_938038815.1 uncultured Acidimicrobiales bacterium
AGTGCCAGGCTCCAGTGCCAGGCTCCAGTGCCAGGCTCCAGTGCCAGGCTCCAGTGCCAGGCTCCAGTGCCAGGCTCCAGTGCCAGGCTCCAGTGCCAGGCTCCAGTGCCAGGCTCCAGCAGCGGAGAGTAGGCGGGTGACCGCGTTGAGTTGCGGAACGCGGCCGGAGTCGGGTCGCCGCGCTAGCAAGACCGAGATGCCGGCTGAGTCCGATACCGAAGGCGTGGAGCCGTAGGCGGAACAAGCGAAGTTGTGATGTGGTGGCCACGATGAGTGACTGAAATCGTCTTTTGGCTATGGTGACGGGCATGACGCAACCGCCCCGCCCGGGCTATTGGCTGGCGAACGACGGCAAGTGGTATCCGCCCGATCTGCACCCCGATCGGATCCGCGAGCGCCTGGCAAAAGAACGCACAGAACGCGCCAGCCCGGCCGTTGCAGAACCGGTCGCGAAAGAACACGCCGTCGCCGAAGATCCGGTCACAATAGAGCACGCCGCTCCAGACCACTCCGTCGACGAACCAGTTGTCGAAGACGTCGTGGCCGACGAGCCAGCGGTACATGACGTAGCCGTGGTTGTTGAGCCTGACCGCGCGCCCGACCTCGCAGCCGAAACTCCAGAACGGGAGCCCGAGCCGTTACCCGAGGCCGACCCCGACTCCATCGAAACCGTCGAAGAGGTCAGCCAGACCGAACAGGTCGAGCAGAGTCCACCCGCCGCCGAGGCTGTCGAAGACGTCACCGACGACCCGGTCGACAAGCTCGATGCGCCAGCAATCGACGAACCCGACCCGGCACCTGATCCAGATCCCGAACCGGCAGGCACCACATCCGGATCGCGCTGGAACCGGCCAACCGAAGCGGTCGAAGTCGACCCCGCCGGGCCGACTCCCCCGAAAGCCACCGGGCCAACGCTTGCCCCAGTGCTTTCGGGTGAAGGCACCGCCGCGAACACACCGCCGATGGCGCCCATCGAACCGGTGGCCGAAACAGCGCACGGCGAATCGTTGGCCGGCGTTGCGATGCCAACGTTGTCGTCGCAAGAGCCCGAAGGCACCGACGTGCTGACCCAAGCGCCGGTCGAACAACCAGCGCCGACCGAACGTGAACCGATCCCCGAACCGTTCCCCGAAGCGTCCGAAGATGACTTCGTCGAACCCGAGACCAAGGGGTTCTTCGCCCGGTGGTGGAAAGCGCTCGCCGTTATGGCGATTGCGCTGGTGGCCGCCAACCTGCTGGTGTACACGGTGCAACAAGACGACACCGACGACGGCACCGAGAAGATCGAGGTGTTCTCCCTCGGGGTCGGCACCTGCATCAATCAGCCCAACCTCGACGAGCTAGCCGAACTCAAGGGCTCGGTCGAACGGGTCGACTGCGCCGATCTTCACACCCACGAGGTGTTCCATAAGGTCAACCATGCCGACGGTTCGTTCGACACTGCCCTCATCAGCAAGGACGCGACAGCCGAATGCGCCGAGCAGTTCGAGACCTACACCGGAAGGTCCTACAACGACTCGCCGTTGCTGTTCATCTTGTTGTTGCCGAACGAGCGGGCATGGGACGACGGCAACCGGGCCACCGTGTGCGCGTTGTTCGGTGAAGAACCAATGCGTGGAAGTGCACGGCGGTAACCTGGGTTACTACTGACATGACTACCTCTCCCCAAACCAACGAAACCATCGACGGTGTCGAGTTCTACTGGCGCCCAGGATGCCCCTTCTGCTCACGGCTCGACAGCAACCTGTCGAAGCTCAACGTCCCGATGAACAAGCACAACATCTGGGATAACCCCGCCGATGCGGCGACCGTTCGGTCGATCGCCAACGGCAACGAGACCGTGCCTACCGTTGTTGTCGACGGTGTCGCCATGGTGAACCCATCGGCCGACGAGGTGATTGGCGTGCTCGCCAAGAAAGCGCCTCATCTGGTGCCCGAAGACTGGGAGCCCAAGGCACGCGGTGGCGCGAAGTTGCGAAAAATCTTTGGCGACTAAACGTCGGTAGCGGTCGTAGGTTCTGACCAACGGCGACGTACATCCTTACAACCGCAACGATTTTGGGCATGAACTGGTGATTTTTTGTCGCCATTTTTTCATTTAGCGCTAAATTGAATTAGGGTTTGACCGATCGCTTAAACAAGCTACAATTCAAATATGAGCGATCGCTCAAATTCTCCCAAGATTCAACCTCGAGGTGGGCCCCATGACCGACGTGCTGCACAACCCGATCGAAACACTCGATCTCGACGAGTCGACCAACAAGGCTGAGGCACCCAAGGCCGCTCCGACCCAACCGTCGTCCGACACAGGCCAAGACGCCGCCGGCAGCCATGAGGAGACCACGGCGTCGCTGCGGGCTTTGCTCGACGCCGGCGCCAACCGCAACTGGACCGCCGAGGCCCTGTGCACCGGCAAGACCCACCTGTTCTTTGCTCCCCCCGGTGAGCGCATGACCCGCCGAACCAAACGAGAAGCCCTCGCAAACTCATACTGCGAACAGTGTTCGGTTTCAACCGAATGTCGCACGTGGGCCCGCGAGAACCGAGAGAGCGGATTCTGGGGCGGCGAGAACGAAGAACAACGAGCGGCGGCTGGCTTCGCTCCCCGTTCGCCAAACCGCCGGGCCGTGGCCATCGCCGCCCGGGCAGCTCGCGACGCATCATGACCGAACCGCTCACCCTGCAACAGGTGGCGAGCAAACTCGGCGTGCACTATATGACGGCGTACAAATACATTCGCACGGGTCGGCTCTCGGCAACCAAGGTCGGGTCGATCTGGAATGTCGACCCCGACGATCTCGACCGATTTCTCAGCGGCGCCCCTGATGGATCGCAGTCGTCGACGCCCGAGCGATCGAGGCGACTACACGAACGCCTCTTGGCCGGCGACGAACTCGGCAGTTGGGCGATTGTCGAAGACGGACTGGCTTCGGGCCTTACCGCCGAACAGGTGCACCTCGAATTGCTCGGCCCGGCGCTCACCCAAGTCGGCGACCGGTGGGTCGCCGGCGAGATCGATGTTGCCGATGAACATTTGGCGAGCACCACCACGGTTCGAGTGCTCGGGCGAATGGCACCGCTGGTTACCGCAAGGGGCCGGTCGAAAGGCACGGTCGTCCTGGCCGGCGCAGCCGGCGACCAGCACGCCTTGCCCACCGCCCTGCTTTCAGACCTGCTGCGAATTCGCCGCTTCGCGGTGGTCGACCTCGGCGCAAACACACCGTCGGCCTCGCTGGTGAAGATGACCCAACGACACGACGACCTCGTCGCGGTCGGCATCTGCGCTTCGAGCGATCAGGGCAGCCAGAATGTCGCCCAAATCATCACCGACCTTCGAGCCACCGGTGCCACCATGCCGATCTTCGTCGGCGGCAGTGCGCTCCGCGCTGAACACGCCGTCGAGGCGGACCACATCACCACCAGCGGGCTCGATGCATGTGAGTTTGTCGAGAAGTCGCTCGCGCTTCGCCGCTAACCTCAGCCCGTGTCCGTAACCCCACAAACGTTCGATGCATTGTTGGTCGTGTCGTTTGGCGGCCCCGAGGGCCCCGACGATGTCGTACCGTTTCTGCGCAATGTCACCAAAGGTCGCAACATCCCCGACGAACGCCTCGCGGTGGTCGGCGAGCACTACAGCCATTTCGGCGGCGTTAGCCCAATCAACGCCCAGAACCGAGAGTTGATCGCCGCGATCGATGCCGCGCTTCAGGCCCGCGGCACCCCCCTACCCATCTACTTCGGCAACCGAAACTGGGATCCGTATCTCGCCGACGCGTTCGCCCAAATGCGCGACGACGGAATCACCTCAGCGTTGGCGTTTGTGACCTCGGCCTTCTCCTCGCATTCCGGATGCCGTCAGTACCAAGACGACATGGAGCGAGCCCGCCAACAGGTCGGCGAAGGTGCTCCCCCGGCGGTGAAGATCCGGCCGTACTTTAACCACCCGGGTTTCGTCTCGACCATGGCCCGAAACGTCGAAGAGGCGCTGGCCTCGTTAGGCGAGCAACGCCCCGGCGCACGGGTGGCCTACACCGCACACAGCATCCCACTGTCGATGGCCGAACGCTGCGACTACGAGGAACAGCTTCGCGAAGTTGCTCGACTCATCGACGCCGAACTGTCGGCGCCTCACGACTCCGAACTGGTCTTTCAGAGCCGAAGCGGTCCGCCGCAAGTTCGGTGGCTCGAGCCCGACATTTGCGACCATATCGACACCCTCGCTGGCGAGAGCGCTGACGCAGTCGTCGTTGCACCGATTGGATTCATCTCCGACCACATGGAGGTCCTGTGGGATCTCGATACCGAGGCGTTGGCCAAGGCGAACGAGCACGGCATCACGATGGTTCGGGCCAAGACGGCGGGCACCGACCCGACCTTTGTGGCTGGCATTATCGACCTGATAACCGAACACACCGAGGCAGCCGAACCCAAAGTTGTCGGCACGTTGGCGGCTCGGCCGAGTCCGTGTGCGGTCGGTTGTTGCCCGTACGAACCTCGGCGGCCACCAAGCTAAGCGGCGCGCAAAAACACCCGCTCGAGAATCGCATCGAGCGAGTCGATTAGATCGGGTTGCCGGGCGAACAGCTCGTCGAACGCTGGCCCTTCCCATGTCGATCCGAGCTGTTCAGGAGTGAAACCGGCCCGCACGAGCGAGCTGCCCAAATGCCGGATTGCGCCATCGATCAACGGATCGCCGCAGCTGAGCGCCACCTTGGCAGCCGACACCGGGTCGACGCGGCGTGCAGTGCCGTCCGCGTGGCCCAACATCGCCAGACGGAACCGAATCCCTTCGGCTGCTATCTGTGCGTGATTCACGACCGGCACTCCGCTCATCAATTCGCGGCAAACCCCGCGACCACCAACGAACATTACCGTAGGCGTTCACATGACCACTGTGGTGGATATCGGCTGGCCAAACGTGTCGTATCACCAGCGTTTCGCCTTGCGTGGCCCCCGAAACCACGCCAGCATAAAGAGAGGCCGACCCGTTGCTCCCCTTCGCGTTGGCCATGCTTTGCCGAGAACCCCCCGCAAGCGGAAAGCTACCTTGATCCACCCCGTTCACCTCTGTTGTTGGTTTCCCGGTCGATGACCGCGCTCGCTCAACCGTCGTCGGCCGAACGCACCATGCGCGCCGTGCGGCGCCTCCGGTTCGCCCCGACTGCTGCCGATCTCGACCTGGTTTCGGGCCTCGACTCGACCCAGGCGATCACCAAGCTCCGAGAGACCGCGGTGATCGACCTCGCCGACGACCCGGCCAACTTTGGTCGCGAGTGGGACAGCGAACGCTACGACTCGCTTCTGCAATGGCTACTCGGGCGACTACTGACCCCCAACGCCGGGCTCCACGAGCGCATGGTTTGGTTCTGGCATGGCCACCTGACGTCCAGCGTGCAAAAGGCGTCGCGCAACCAGATGTATCACCAGCAACAACTGCTGCGTCGCCACGCCACCGGCAACTTCCGCCAGCTGATGCTCGACATCACCCTCAATCCGGCGATGTTGCGCTACCTCGACGGCGACCGCAGCGTTGGCTCAAACCCCAACGAGAACTACGCCCGCGAACTCATGGAGCTGTTCGTTCTGGGGATTGGCCACTACGAAGAGGCCGACATCCGGTCGGCGGCCAAGGCGTTTTCGGGTTGGACCGTGGGCGGCACCAGCGGGCGCGGTACGGACATCTCGTTCGACCCCGAGAAGGGGTTCGACGCACCGCTTACCTTTCTGGGCGAACGACGACGCTGGGATCACGAGTCGATCGTCAACCGGGTGTGTGATCATCCGGCCTGCGCACCGTTCATTACCGCCAAGCTGCACCGGTTCATCGCCGGATCGACCGCACCCGCCGACTTCGCCGAAGAACTTGCCCGCATCTTTGTCGACAACAACCTCGAACTGCAGCCGGTACTCGATGCCATCCTCGCTGGGCCGACCTTTCTCGATGCAGCGCCCGATCGCGTTCGCCAACCGATC
The DNA here is from genome assembly GCA_938038815.1 of uncultured Acidimicrobiales bacterium. Classification (GTDB taxonomy): domain Bacteria; phylum Actinomycetota; class Acidimicrobiia; order Acidimicrobiales; family SHLQ01; genus CALLQB01. The sequence continues at coordinate 5,974 of CALHTF010000063.1, forward strand.
GAGTGGCTGACCGCGGCGGCTGCCGTGCTCGGCCACCAGGCCGAGGTGACAACCCCCGACTCGCCGGCCATCGTCGAAACCTGGTGGTTCGACCAGCTTGGCCAGGTTCCGTTTGCCCCACCCAACGTCGCCGGCTGGCCCGACGACGACCGCTGGGTGTCGGCTGGCCAAGTTCTCGCCCGAACCAACCTGTTGTCGAACATCAAGTTGCCGGCCACCGTTCGTGAGTCGGTCGAACCCACGGTCGACGCGGTGCTACGACGCTGTGCCCTGAGCGACGTGAGCGACACCACCCGCCGAGCGCTCGAAGACGCCGAGCGGAACCAACCGGTCGACGAACGACGACTCGAACTGCTGTTGTCGCTCGCCGTACTTTCACCGGAGTTCTCCCTCGCATGACCAAGCCCGGCGACGACAAAACCACCAGCACGAACGACGAACCGACCGGACCCTCGCGGCGGCGCTTCCTAGGCATGCTCGCCGGCACGGCCGGGGCCGCGGCCGCCGCCGGCGCGGTGTACGTCGCCTCGAACGACCCATCGCCGAGCAACCCGAGCGCCGGCCCGTCGCCCACCAACGCCGATGGTTCGCCTGCCGACCCGACCACGGTGCCCGCTTCGCCGACCACCACCAACAACGTGCCCGGCCGCACCACCGACCGCACACTGGTAGTGGTCGAACTCAACGGCGGCAACGACGGTCTGGCGACGCTCGTGCCCTACAGCAACGACCGCCTCGCCGAGTTTCGCCCCCGACTCACCCCGTCGGAGTCCGAGCTGATCCTCATCGACGACGACTACGCCATCACCTCAGCTCTGGAAAAGAACTGGGCCCAAGGGATGGCGTTGGTGCAAGGCGTGGGACTGCCCAACGGTTCTGGCTCGCACTTCGAAATGGAGCGCCGCTGGTGGAGCGGAACCGACATGGGCCGCGAGCTCGAGACCACCGGCTTCCTCGGCCGGCTGTGCGACGAACTCGACCGAGGCGATCCAATCACCGGGTTGTCGCTCGGAACCCGCCGGTCGCCCGCCATGCTTTCGGCCAAGCCGGTGACCGCTGGCCTCACCAACCCCGGGGTCTCCTGGTGGACCCAACAACAAAACGCCTGGTTCACCAACCTCCGAAGCGGCATCGCCGCGATGGCGATCGACGCGCCAGCCGACACCTCGACGGTGCAAACGGCTCGCGACGGATTGTCGAGCGCCCTCGACTTTGCGGGCGTGCTCAGCGGTGTTCGGGTCGACGACGCCACCAACCGGTATCCGGGCACGGCGCTCGGCTGGCAGTTCGCGATCGCCGCCGAAGTGATCGGCGCCGATGCGGGTGTGCGGGTGATCCACATCACCCACGGAAACTTTGACACCCACGACGACCAAAGCGGTACCCACAAACACCTGCTTCGCCAACTCGACGACGCGTTGAGTGTGTTTCGCGACGACCTTGCCCAACGAGGCCGAACCGACCAAGTTCTGATCGCGACGACGAGCGAGTTCGGTCGCCGACCCCAACAATCGGGAACCGGCACCGACCACGGTGCGGCGTCGATGGCGATGATGGCCGGCCCGGTACTTAACGGACGCTTCGGCGAGCACCCCAGCCTGAAGAAGCTCGACGACAACGACAACCTGGTCCCGACCCTTTCGATGGCCGAGTACTACACCACCATCGCCGAAGGGTGGCTCGAGGTTCCGGCGTCGCTCGTGCTCAGTAAGCCACCACCAGTCGTTCCAGGGATCCTCGACACCTAGACCCAATTCTTTCACTAGCGATCTACGAAGCGATTCGCTGGCTTCTACGCTGATAGCGATGTTCCACCTGCGCTGGGTTCGGCCCGCCTCGCTGCTCCTCACCGCCTTACTGATTGCGGCCGCCTGCGCCAGCACCGGGATCAATACCGCGCTCGAATCGGCGTCGTCGGGTACCACCGTGCCCGACACCACCGCACCACCGGCCGACCCCACACTGCCCGAGGCAACAACGACACCCCCTTCGCCATCGACAGCGCCTTCGTCCGAGGTTCCCGAAGCGGTCACGCCACCTACCACCGACGAACCCAACGCCGGGGTCGAACCATCAATCGACACGGTCGGGTCGGCGGGACTCGGCGACACCTACTTCCCCACCGCAGGCAACGGCGGATACGACGCGCTGCACTACAACGTCGAACTCGATGTCGACCCCGACGCCAACGTGCTCGACGCCACCGCCACCATCGAGTTGGTCACCACCCAAGATCTGTCGTCGCTCAACCTTGACTTTCGCGGCATGGACGTATCGGCGGTCGAGGTAAACGACACCATTGTCGATTTCCGGCGAGCCGACGACGAACTCACGGTCGAGTTCGCCACCGTGTATCCCCAAGGGTCCGAGCTCGAAATCGAAGTGAGCTACCGCGGCGTGCCCGAGAACGTTATCGAGCCGACGATCGACGAGATTGGCTGGCTCGACGGGCCGGTCGGTTCCTACGTGGTAAGCGAACCCATCGGCACCCCGAGCTGGATTCCGGTCAACGATCACCCGCTCGACAAAGCCACCTTTACCTTTGTGGTTACCGTGCCCGAGGGTTGGCAGGTAGCCGCCAATGGCCTTCTGGTATCGACTACCGAGGTATCGGCGGGCGGCGTACCGGCCACCACATTCCGGTGGCAACACGCCGACCCCATGGCGCCCTATCTGGCCACCGTGGCGATCGGAAAGTTTGTCTTCACCACCGAAGACGGCCCCGACGGGATCGTGATCCGCAACGCCATTCCGCCCCGACTCGTCGACAACGCCGAGTTCGATTTTGGCCGCACCGCCGAGATGATCGACGTGTTTGTCGATCTGTTTGGGCCCTACCCGTTTGAGGCCTACGGCTCGTTGGTGATCGAAGACTCGTTTGGCTTTGCGCTCGAAACCCAGTCGTTGTCGCTCTATAGCCAGGTGTTCGTTTCTGGCGACCGCAGCGCCGAGCCAATCTTCGCCCACGAAATCGCCCACCAATGGTTTGGCAACTCGGTGAGTGTGGCCCGGTGGCAAGACATTTGGCTAAACGAAGGCTTTGCCAGCTACGCCGAAACCTTGTGGCGGGAGTTCGGCCCCGACAAGGCCGACCCCGGCCCGACAATGGACGCCGTGTGGAACCGCTCGTCGAGCCTGGGTCCCCCAGGTGACCCCGGCGCCGGACGCCTCTTCGCCCCGACCGTGTACCAGCGAGGCCAGCTCGTGTTGCATGCGCTTCGTCTCGTTGTCGGCGACGAGTCGTTCTTCACCATTCTCAAAACCTGGGCGGCCGAGAACAAGTACAACGCGGCGAGCACCGAAGACTTCATCACCATGGCCGAACGGGTCTCGGGCCAAGACGTACGGCCGCTGATCGAATCATTCCTGTTCGACGAGCAACTTCCGCCGCTTCCGTCGTAACCGGCGCGCTACTGGTCGGCCAGAAGTTCGAGGTAGCCGTCGCGAAATGACGGGTAGGCGGGCGCCCAGCCACCCGACCGGGCCACGGTATTGCGGCACCGCTTATTGGCGCCGCTTCGCGGGTTGCTCGACACCGGTGGAACCTCGACCTCGAGCTGGCTGGCCAACCACCGCACAACGTCGGCTCGCTCGGCCGGATCGTCGTCGACCCCGATCACCAGCGGCGGCACATCGTTGGTTGCTGCGTGGGCGATCAGCGCCGCAGCGTCGTCGACATGAATGCGATTGGTATAGGTCGGGTCCGGACCAAAGGCCGCCTCACCCGCCCGCACCTGGTTGATGAGTCGGTCGCGGCCCGGCCCGTACACGCCGGCCAACCGAACCGCGGTGCTCGGCGCACGATGATCGGCGGCAACCGTCTCCATCGCGAGCATCGCCTGACCGTTAAAGCCGGCTGGCTGCGTGGGGCTCGCTTCGTCGACCCATTGGCCATCGTTCTGGTGATATACGGCGGTTGAAGAGACGACGACGATCTTGGCCGGGTTCGCCGCGGCCAGCACCGCTCGTAGGCCTTCGACGTAGGTTCGCACATACGCCTGCTCGGTGCGTTCGTCGGCGGTGACGGTAAACACCAACGCATCGATCGCGCCGACCCCACCCAACTCAAGGCCCGCCGACTCAAGACCCGCACTAATCGATCCCGGGTCGCCAAGGTCGGCGCGCACGTTGCCAAACTCGTCGGGCAACAGTTCGACTCGGCGCCGCATCGCCCAGACCTGCGCACCCGCTGCGACGAGTAGCCGACCAGTTCGGGCACCGAGATCGCCTGCACCCACCAGCAGCACGTTCACTGTTCGAAAACCGTCCGGGGTATTCCGCAGGTGTCGAACCCTTGCAGCACTCGCTCGAGGGCCTCGCTGCCGTCGCCGCCGTTTTCGGCGCTGCCCGCTTCGAGGAGATCGCTGACCTCGACCGATTCGCTCAGACAAGTGGCCTCCGAGACGCTCACCCCGAGTTCGGCCTGAAATTCGGCGGCCAGGGAGTCGCGCATGAGTTGCTCCTCAGCCGGATCGAGATCGTCGCCCGAAAGCGGCCGATCGGAGAGGTTGAGGTCGGCCAAGGTTGTCTGCTCGGAGTCGGACTGCGTGCTGATGTCGTCGCCACTGTCGCCACAACCCGACAACACAACCAACGCCGCGAAAAACACGGCAAGGATCGAGACTGGCCTGCGACTGGTGGAGGGATGGGCCCGGAGCAGGCCAGATGGAGGTGTGATCATTCGCCCGGCAGCATAGTGCTTGACGGACCGCTACAACCGCCACGCAACGGTCACCGCAATGGTCACAATCGACCCGGCGGGTCGGCTACGTTTCTGGTGGGTTCACGTGATGTTCCAGCGCTACCTCACCCTCCCTGGCAACAGCCCCTGTCGTCGCCGGTAGCACCCTTAGCCCTACCACCCTTTGGAACCTTGCCCCACAAGTTTTGTCACTGAGCCCCGCTAGATTCGAACATACGTTCGCTACCACTTTCTGGAGCCCCTCCACCAATGAACCAGCAGCAGTCGATGCAACCCTTCGCCGCCGAGGTTGTCGATATTCCCGTGTCCGAAGAGATGAGCGAATCGTTCCTCGCCTACTCGCTTTCGGTCATTACCGCCCGGGCAATCCCCGACGTTCGCGACGGCCTCAAGCCGGTACAACGCCGCATCTTGTACTCGATGCTACGGCAAGGAATTCGCCCCGAGTCCACGCACCGCAAGTGCGCCGGCGTGGTTGGCGACACGATGGGCAAGTACCACCCACACGGCGACTCGGCCATCTACGAAGCGCTGGTTCGGATGGGCCAGACCTTCACCCGCAACGTGACGATGATCGATCCGCAAGGAAACTTCGGCACCCTCGACGACCCACCGGCTGCCTACCGTTACACCGAGTGCCGTCTCACCGACGCCGCGATGGACATGGTGAGCGAACTCGACGAGAACACCGTCGAGTTTCGCCCAACCTTCGACGCCGAGCGCCAAGAGCCGATCTACCTGCCGGCGCTTATCCCAAACCTGTTGGTCAACGGCACGACCGGCATCGCGGTGGGCATGGCCACCAACATGCCCACCCACAACCTGCGCGAGATCTACAACGCCATCGAATTGGTGATGACCAAGCGGCGTCCCAAGCCGACCATCGCCGAACTCCGCAAGCTCGTCCCCGGCCCCGACTTCCCGAGCGCCGGACTCGTCGTCGACGAGGACCTCGACGAAATCTACGAAACCGGCCGAGGCTCGATCCGCATGCGGGCCAAGGTCGACACGATCCAGATCACCCGCACCCGTCAAGGCTTGGTCGTTACCGAGTTGCCGTTCATGGTTGGCCCCGAGCGGGTCATGCGCAAGATCCAAGACTTAGTCCGCGACGGCAAACTCCAAGGCATCCAAGGCCTGGCCAACCTGTCGGATCGCCATAAAGGCCTGCAGATCCAAATCGAATGCAAGCCCAACATCAACCCGCAAGCGGTCTTGGCCGACCTCTACCGACTCACCCCGCTCGAAGAAACCTTCGGGGTGAACAACGTGGTGTTGGTCGACAATGTGCCGACCACCCTTGGCCTCTATGACCTCTGCCAGCACTACATCAAGCACCGCCTCGACATCATTGTTCGCCGCACCACCTACCGCCTCGAGCGAGCCCGCGAACGTATGCATATCGTCGAGGGGTTCCTTATCGCCCTCGACAACATCGATGAAGTCATCGCCATCATTCGAGCGTCGGCCGACTCCGCCGAAGCTCGGGAGAATTTGATGGACCGGTTGTCGTTATCGGAGATCCAAGCCCGCGAAATTCTCGAGATGCCCCTGCGCCGGCTCACCGCCCTCGAACGGCAGAAACTGCTCGACGAGCACGACGAACTCGCCGCCCGCATCGCCGACTTCGAGAAGCTGCTCGGTTCGGAGAACCGCCAGCGCAAGCTGGTATTGGCCGAACTCGCCGAAGCGGTCGAGGCCTACGGCGAAGACCGCAAGACCGTCCTAATCTCGCCCGAAGACATCCCGACCTTTGAGGTCATCGACCTGGTCGACACCGATGTCGCCGACGAGCCGTGCGTCGTCACATTGTCGACCACCGGCCAGATCGGCCGAGCCCCCACCGAGGGAGCCAAGCGCTCCACCCCGGGCCGCCACGATGTGTTGGTGGCCAACGTGTTTGCCACCACCCGGTCGCGGGTGTGGGCAATCACCAGCGACGGCCGAGCACTCTCGGCCACCGCCGCCGAAATCGGCGAGGTGCAAGGCCGCAGTCGAGGCTCTGACGCCAAGACGATCTTTGGTCTCAACGCCGGCGAGAAGATCCTCACCCTGATGGCCCCGAAGGACGAGAAGCTGTTCTTGGTCACCCAGAACGGCGTCATGAAACGACTCGAACCCGACGAGGTCGAACGCACCAGGTCAGGCTCGACGGTCATCAAACTCAAAGGCACCGACAAAGTTGCCGCTGCCTTTGTCAGCCCCGATGGGGTCGACGTTGTAGCGGTGGCGACCAACGCCCAGTCGCTGCGCACCAGCATCGACAACATCAGCGTGCAGGGCCGCGGCGCCGCAGGCGTTGCCGGCATGAAGTGTAAAGACGGCGCCCGGATCATCGCCGCCGGACCAGTGATGGGCGACGCCACGGTATGCACCGTCACCGAACGGGGCGCCGCCAAAGCAACCCCGGCCGACGAACTCGACACCAAGGGCCGTGGCGGTAGCGGCGTGCGGCTGACCAAACTCGACGGCGAGGCGCTCAAGGCCGCCTACATCGGCGACCTTGCCACGATGCTCGCCGTCATGGCGACCGACGAAGATCATTCCAAGACCGATCCAAAACCGGTGGCCTTCCCCGCCGAACGAACCAAACGCGACCTCGTGAGTGTCCAGGGCGACCGCCCGGTCCTCGACCTTGGTCCAGCGAGATGGTGATCCCTCTCTCATGACAACCGCCAAGAACAACAAAGCCACCCCGAGCAAAGCCGGCACCAAGGCCCAACCCAAGGGCAAGAGAACCACGGTGCTCGCCGACGATCTGCAGATCATTATGGATTCCCCGAACCAAGACTCTGAGCCCCAGCCCAAGGCGGCGAAACCAGCGAAGACTTCAAAGAAGCCAGCCAAGGGATCGGGCACCTACGATGCTGACGCCATCGAGACCCTCGAAGGACTCGATGCGGTACGCAAGCGCCCCGGCATGTACATCGGCGGCACCGGCAGCGCCGGACTGATGCACCTCGTCTGGGAAATCATCGACAACGCCGTCGATGAGGCGGCCGCCGGCGAAGCGAACTCGATCGAGGTCACCTTCCACCGCGACGGCTCGATCGCCGTGGCCGACAACGGCCGAGGCATTCCGGTCGGTATCCACACCAAACGCAAGGTGTCGGCCCTCGAGGTGGTGCTCACCGAACTTCACGCGGGCGGAAAGTTCGGCGGTGGCGCGTACGGCGCATCGGGTGGTCTGCACGGCGTCGGCGCCTCGGTGGTAAACGCCCTGTCGGAGAAACTGGTTGCCGAAGTCGATCGCGACGGCCACACCCATCGTCTGTGCTTCAACCAACGAGTAGCCGGACAGTTCACGACCCGGTCGTTCCGGGCCGGCCACAAGCTCGAACGGATCAAGAAGACCAAGAAGACCGGAACCCGAATTCGGTTCTGGCCCGACACCGAAATTTTCGACCCCGATGCAGCGATCGAGTGGGAAGAGGTCCGCGAACGCGCGTTGCGCGCCACCTATTTGGTTCCGGGCCTCAAGATCACCGTTACCGACAAACGAACCGGACAAAAGAACGAGCCGGAGACCTTCCGGTCCCGAGGCGGCATTTCGGATCTGGTGGTCGCCCAAAGCGGCGACCACGCGCCCATCACCGGGGTCATCAACATCAACGGCATCGACACCTTTGAAGAAAAGGTGCCCGTCGACGGCAAGATGCAGATCGTCGAACGCGAGTGCACCGTCGACGTTGCGCTCCGGTGGGTCAACGCCTTCGACGCCAAGATCACCTCGTTTGTCAACACGATCCCGACCAGCGAGGGCGGCACCCACCGCGACGGTTTTGAAAAAGCACTGACCCGGGCGGTCAACGATGTGTTGCTCAAAGATGTTCGCCAGCTCGCAAAGTTGGCCAAGAAGAACAATCACCGGGCATCGCGCGACGACGTACAAGAAGGCTTGGTCGCCGCCATCAAGGTGACCTTCGCCGAACCGCAGTTCCGCGGGCAGACCAAACAAGAACTCGGCACCCCGGCGATCGACAAGATCGTGTACGCCATCGTCAAGTCGAGCCTCACCGAATGGTTTGAGGGTGTCGGTTCAAAAAAAACCCACGTCGACAATCTGCGAAAGAAGGTGGCGACCGCGGTCGTCAACCGGGTGGCGGCCAAACAAGCGCTCGACACCAAGCGCAAGGCAGCCTCGATGGGCTCAACCGGCATGCCGGGCAAGTTGGCCGACTGTCGGATCCACGGCCCCGACGCCGAACTGCTGATCGTGGAGGGCGACTCGGCGGCCGGCCCGGCCAAAGAAGGCCGCAACTCCGAGTTCATGGCGATCCTGCCGCTACGGGGCAAGGTCGTCAACGCCGCCAAGGCCACGATGAAACAGGTGCTCGACAACGCCGAAGCACAGGCGCTGTTCACCGCGGTAGGCGCGGGATCGGGCAAAGACTTCGATGTGACGTCGTCTCGGTACGGCCGCATCATCATCTTGTGCGACGCCGATGTCGACGGCAGCCACATCCGGTGCCTGTTGCTCACCCTCATCTACCGGTACATGACCCCGCTGCTCGAAGGCGGCCACGTCTATGCGGCCCAGCCACCGTTGTTCACCACCAAGGTGGGCGACGAGACCTACCGGGCGTTCAGCGACGAAGAACGCGAGCAAATGACCCAGGACCTGGCCAAAGGCAATCGCAAGGCCGAAAACATCAAGTGGCAACGCTTTAAGGGGCTTGGCGAAATGAACGTCGACGAACTCGCCCACTGTGCGCTCGACCCCGAAACCCGGATTCTGCGGCGTCTCACAATGGACGATGCGGTCCAGGCCAAGGATGCGGCCAAAATGTTCGACGTCTTGATGGGCAGCGATGTGGCCCAACGGCGCGACTATCTGGTCAAAAACAGTGCCCTGATGGACCCGGACGCCCTCGATATCTAGCCCGTAGGCTCAAAAACTGTAGGTTTTCGCCCTTCTGGCCGATAGATCACTACACGAACCCCCTCGGTGGAGCTTTGCCCACTGCCTGGAGTACCTACATGGCCACCCAACAACCGCGTCCGTTTCGTCGATCGGCTCTCGCCTTCGGCGCGTTTACCCTCGCCGCAACCAGCCTGGTCGGACTTCCGTCGGCCGATGCGCAAAAGCAGTCGTGTCGCAACTCGGCGGTCGATGTCATTGGCACTGCGGGCGACGACGTGTTCATGATTGAGGCCGAGGTTGCTCGTCTGGGAGCCGACGACGGCTTCTTCGTCGTCGAGACTCTCGATGGTGACGATACGGTCGACTTCACTACCTCAGCCCTCGCGGCGCTGCAGGGCATCAAGACCTGTATTCGAGGCGGCAACGGCAACGACATGTTGTTCGGCACCGACGGCAAGGATCTGATCGAAGGCGGCGCCGGTAACGACGTATTGGTCGGCTACGCCGGCAACGACAAACTCAGCGGCGGCAAAGGCAAAGATGACCTCTTTGGTGGTACCGGGCGCGACCGATTGACCGGCGGCTCCGGCAGCGACTTCGTCGACGGCGCCGAGGGCAACGACAAACTGTTTCCCGGGGCCGGCAACGACACCACCCTGACCGGCACCGGTAAGAACACGGTGAAGAACACCGGCGGAACCGACCTCATCGTCGCCGAAAAGTTCGTCATCAAGGTCGACGGCGAAACCACCAAGTTCCGCGGTAGTAACTCGACCAACATCATCACCGGCGGCAAGGGCAACGACTTCATCTTCGGCGGCAAGGGCGACGACACCATCACCGATGCCAAGGGCCAGAATTGGCTGCTTGGCCGGGCCGGAAACGACACGATCGCTGGAGGGTCGGGAATCGACACCATCTTCGGCGGCGCCGGAACCGACCAGATCAACTGTGGCGGCGACGGCGACGATTGGGCAAGCGGCGGGACAACCTCCTACAACACCGACTCCAAGGACGGCGACACCATCACCACCGGTGCGCCCGATGCCTCAGATCGAGTCGGTGTCGATTGCGAGACCGTCTTGACCACCGCTACGTCGTTCACGCTGATCGACAAAAAGCGTCGTTCAAGCAGCTCGAGCGCCGCCCAGATTTCGGTAGCGGATGCCTCCCCGGCCGACGGTGCCGTCACCGCCCCCAGCGGCGCACGCGCCCCTAAGACAACCTTCCCTTCGGCTCGCTAGTCGAGGCTCACTCCCCTGGCCTGCCAGTTGGGTTGAGCTTCTGGGCCGAGAACCCCGGAAGTGTCATAGGGGTGGTGTAGAACTAAGGGCGTGGACTCAGCAGCGCCAGGATCAGAACCAGTCGAAGACGCCGCCGGCCCCGATTCGACAGCCCCGATCGATCTGACCACCCCTGGCGCGTACGCTGATCCAGCGGGCCCCTCGCCAGCTGGTGTGCGCGACATCGAGGCGCCGCTTCGTACGGTTGGACTACCCAAACGGCTGTCGCCGAGTAGTGCGTCAACGTTTCAGCAGTGCCCCAAACGCTGGAAGATGCGCTACGTCGATCGCATCCCTGATCCGCCGGGCCAGGCCGCTCTCGCTGGCACCTTTGCCCACCTGGTACTCGAGCACCTCCTTCAGGAGGACCCGGCCAACCGGTCGACCGAGCGAGCCAAGGTTCTCGCTCGCGAACACTGGCCCGAGATCGAGAACGACGAAGGCTTTATCGAACTCGGTCTCACCGACGACGAAGCCCGCCACTTCCGTTGGATCGCCTGGAAGGCAATCGAAGGGCTCTGGACCCTCGAGAACCCCCAGGGAGTCGTGGTCGAGGCGACCGAACAGCTCATCGATGCCGACGTCGGCGGCGTGCCGTTTCGTGGCATCGTCGACCGTCTCGATCGCGAGCCCGACGGTCTAGTGGTGAGCGACTACAAGAGCGGCAAGGCTCCCAGGCCTCGCTACGTCGACGCCAAACTGTCGCAGGTGCTGCTGTACGCCGCAGCCATTGGCGAACAGATCGGCATTCGCCCCAAGCGGGCCCGCCTGTTGTACCTCGGCCAACGAACCATCGAAACCGATGTCACCGACTCGGCGGTCGAGACCGTGGTGGGCGAACTGGCCGACACCTGGTCTGCCATGACGACGTCGTGCGAGACCGAAACCTTTGCCGCCTCGACCGGTCCGCTCTGTGGCTGGTGCCCCTACGCCGACCAATGCGACGAAGGCCAGGCCGAGATCAAATCTCGGCTCGAACAGGGTCGCATCCGGCTCGACGCGCCGGCTCTTGAGCTCATCGGAGCGGTCAGCATGGCCGCCGCCGGATAATTTCCGAGCGTCGTTTCAACCCTCTTCAACGCGGTTCAAGGCCGGTCAGGGCGTCGTTTCGCCAGTTCATCTGAACTTCGGCAAAATTAAGCCGTAGGCCCCCTACCGGGATGGCCTGGAACTAGGTACCCTGTGGCGAATGACAGGTGGTAAACGAGGTGGGCTTGGGCGCGGACTCAGCTCACTTATTCCGACTTCGGAAACAACAGAACTTCAAGAACTTGGGACCCAGGAGCGGCTTCTGCGCAGCTTGGTCGACGCGGGCTTCGCGCTCATCGACGAAGTGTCAACGGTCGACTTCGGGGCCTACTTACACGTTGGCCATGGCGCCGACCCGGTGTTTTTCCTCCACCGGCCGGCCTTTGGCACCCTCACGCCGACCACCGCGTTTCGGCTGTTCCATCAGGTGGGCCAGCTAAGCAACTCGACCGAACGAGTCGGCACCTTTGCCTTGCATGACTGGACCGGGGTTTACTACCGGTCGTCGGGCGAGGCCTCTGATGGGTTGCACCTGTTCGCGGCCGAAACCGAACCCGACCAGGAGAGCCAAGCACTGATGGTCGCCCGCACCAAAGCGGTTGCGTCGGTGATCCACCAGGTCGAGTCAGCCGACGACAACTCTGACTTGCCCGACATCCGACTGGTTGCCGAAGTCGAACAGGCAAAGACCACGATCGAAGCCACGATTACCACCGCCTCCGGGCAGCTCTTGCATGGCCGATGCTCCGCTCTGGTTCCCGACGAAGCGGTCGTTGGAGCGGTTCTGGATGCAACCGAAAACGACTCGGTGCTGGTCGAGGTTCGAGAGGTCCCGGTCGACGACCGACGAGCGGTACTCACCACCTTGCGCCGCCCCGACGGTCGGGCGAGCTTTGGCTTGGCCATCGGCGGTCCCGACAACCTGACGAGCACTGCGTGCTCGGCACTTCGCGCTATCCGGTAAGGGCGTCTACGCTCTCGGCGTGACCAACGACGCCGACCACGCAAACGACGAGCAAGCGACCAAGGCTCGCGATCTACTTGCGTCGTGGGCCGAACGCCACGACAACGATCCTGAGAAGCCGACCATCCCGGCGGCCACCGTGTGTGTGCTTCGTGACGGCCCAAACGGCCTCGACACCTTGATGTTGCGGCGCAATTCGAAGCTGGCGTTTGCCGGCGGGATGTGGGTCTTTCCTGGTGGCCGAATCGACCCCGAGGACTACACCGACCCCGACGACCTCGCTGGGGCGGCTCGGCGAGCCGCGGTTCGCGAAGCCCACGAGGAGTCTGGCCAGCAACTGTCGGCCGACCGGTTGCAATGGTTCGCCCACTGGACTCCCCCGTCGATCGCGCCCAAGCGTTTTGCCACGTGGTTCTTTGCCTGCCGAGCGAGCGACAACGCCGTCGAGATCGATGGTGGCGAAATCCACGAATCGGCGTGGATGACCCCCGCCGACACCTTGGCCCAGGTCGACAAGCAACAAATCGAACTTACGCCGCCGACGTGGGTAACCCTGCACGCTCTGTTGGCCTATGACAACGTTGTCGACGCCCTAGAAGGCCTCGGCGCTACCGACCCGACGTTCTACGTCACCAAGGTCCTACGGTCGCCTGATGGCCCCGTGGCGTTCTGGCAGGGAGACGCCGCCTACGAATCGGGCGACCTCGACACCTCGGGCCCCCGACACCGACTGCTGATGTCGGCGAATGGCTTCCGTTTCGAACACTCCTCTGTTTGATCGCTCGACCATCTGAACAGAACGGTCCACGCGGCGTGGGAAAAACGGCTCAAAATGGCCTAAAACCGCCCAAGTTCGGGCCTCCCATGTTTCAGATGGCTTCCCAGGGCCGATAGGATTGAGTCTTCGTGCCACGCCCACCCCCTTCGACGTGCGCACTTTCCGCCGGCCGACGAAAGGGACATCCCAATGGCCAAGAGCCGACCGAGCATTCAAAAACGCCTCCGTGAGAAGAACCGCATGGAGAAGAACGCCATGAAGCGTGAGCGCCGTGCGCAACGTGCCGAAGAGCGTGAAGAAGCCGAGACCGATCCGGATCAGCCAGATACCGATGCCCTGTACGAGCAGTTCGCATCGCTAAACCAGGCCTTCGCCGAAAAGATGATCGACCAAGAGACCTTCGAGAAGCGTCGGGCCGAGATCTACGAACAGCTAGGCATCGAGGTCGACGACTAGATCGTCACTTCTGCCTCGGCAGATTCGGTTTTCTTCTGGTCCCGCGCAAAGATGGGGCCATGACGACAAAACAACTAGCCCCTATCAGTGTCGACCAAGCGGTCGCAGTGGTGACCGGCGGCGCGAACGGCATCGGCAAAGGGATTGCCCGGGCCCTAGTTTCGCGCGGCGCCAAGGTCGTGATCGCCGATATCGAGGCCGACCGCATCGACGAGACCGTTGCCGAACTGTCGAGCGAAGGAACCGTGTCGGGCTGGCAAACCGACGTGTCCGACATCGACTCATTTGAGGCCCTCGCCGACCACGTGTTCGACACTCACGGGTCGTGCTCGCTGCTGTTCAACAACGCAGGTGTTGGATCGGGCGGCGGCGGCAAGGCATGGGAAAGCGAACCGAACGACTGGAAATGGTGCTTCGGCGTCAACGTGTTCGGTACGGCGAACGGCGTGATGGCCTTTGTGCCCCGCATGCTCGAATCGGGCCAACCTGGCCACGTGATCAACACGTCGTCGGGCGACGGCGGGTTCGCCCCCGTTCCAATGGCCCAGGTGTACGCCGCCAGCAAGGCTGCGGTGAGCTGTTACACCGAGGCGCTGCACTATCAACTGCTCGACGAGTCAGACGTGATGGGTGCGTCGGTGTTCTACCCCTCAGGTGGCATGATGAATACCGGGCTGTTCAATGCGGCCCGGAACCGACCCAAAGAACTTGCTCGGGTACGCAACCCCGACCGCCGGTCGGCGATGAGCTTTGAAGAGCTCAAGGACCGCTTGGAGAAGGCAGGCCGTGACGTGAAGGTGGCCGACCTTGACGAGTTAGGAAACTTCGTTGTCGACTCGGTGGAAAAGCGGCAATACATCATCGCTCGCGACATCGACGACACCATCGACCTGTTACGCCGCCGAGCTGACGCGATCGAACAGTTCGACGTGCCACCCGTGCACCAGATGGGCATCTAGCCGGCGGCCTGGATCGACAACCCGACAAAACGACAAGAGCACCGATGCCCAGGGCACCGGTGCTCTTGATCGTTTTAGGACTGAACGGTGGTCTTAGCGACCGCGATCTGCCATGGCCTTTGCGGCCCGCTTCTCGGCAACCTGACGGCGACCGATGATTGGCGTGGTCGGTGCGAAACCGGCGCCTGCGCGCTCAGCCTCGGACTCTCCACCCCAGAAACCCAGTTCGCGGTTCTCGCGAGCGTGAGCCCGGCAAGACATCAGAACCGGGCAAGCTTCACAGATCACCCGCGCTGCTGCTTCACGACGAACCCGAGCTTCAGGACGCTCGGCGAACGGGGCGAAGAACAGATCGCTCTTGCCTCGGCAAGCGCACTGATCGACCCAGTCGGCCGGGTCAAGGCTCGTGGTAGGCGTGGTGGTTGGTTGACTTTGTACATCGAGCATTGGCGGTTGCTCCTCCAGGCCTCGCCCGAACACCCTCCGTGTTCTTTGCTGAGACCGCTAATTTGGCGTCCGGCCATAGTGCGCGCCGATTCGCCTCCCGCGCCAATGAATGTTGGAGACACTAGCCATCTGAAAAACAGATGGACCACGCCACGCGATATTCAGTCATGAATAACCACCCAGAGTGGTCAACGAATAGGAAATACAGGGAATTACCGCGCTTTTCAGCCTTTCGGTGAAAAACGAGGAAACTTCACTTTGCGTGGCAACTGGAGATGAAATTCGGCGAAACGCCGAGTCGGGTTTGTCTACTGTTCGCTCGCGGTCGCGATATCGGACAAGAGCTGGGACGCATGGGCGCTGAGATCTTGGCCGGTGAGGTCATAGGCTTGGGCAATTTTGCCCTCGGGGCTAATCAGGTAGCTGACGCGTCGAGGAAGTCCGGCTTCGAAGTAGTCCTCGCCCTCGACCCGTTCGGCGTCGAAGGCCCGGCCGACTTCGCGGCCCTCATCAGACAGCAACGAGTACGGGAACGACTGCGATTCGGCAAAGGCTTTCTGGTCTTCGACGCTGTCGAAGCTGGCACCCAACACAACACAGTTGGCTGCTTCAAACTCGGAGGCTCGATCACGGAACCCCTGTCCTTGGATTGTTCAACCAGGCGTTGATGCTTTGGGGAACCACCAAAGGGCTACCCATTTGCCTGACAGGTCGGCCGAAGAGATCTCGGTGCCGGTGTGATCGGGCAGGGCAAACGATGGTGCGTCTGAACCTACTTCTAACATGTCGGACAACGTAGCCCACCCCACTCGCCAGGTGGTGACACCCATCACACTTTCTCGAAAAACGCAGCCGAACTCAGTGCCAGGCTCCAGTGCCAGGCTCCAGTGCCAGGCTCCAGTGCCAGGCTCCAGTGCCAGGCTCCAGTGCCAGGCTCCAGTGCCAGGCTCCAGTGCCAGGCTCCAGTGCCAGGCTCCAGTGCCAGGCTCCAGT
>CALHTF010000064.1 GCA_938038815.1 uncultured Acidimicrobiales bacterium
AGTGGCAACAGGACGGAATTCCTCGCCGGCCGGGTGCATGGATCACAACCGTTGCTCGACGCAAAGCGATCGATCGGTTGCGGCGCGACAAGAACCGCGTCGCGAAGTCTGAGCAGCTTGCCCGATTGGAGCGACTCGACGCCGAGCAGTCGACCGCCGACGCGGCCCAGGAGCAGGACATGACCGTGGTTCGTGATGATCAACTTCGCCTTATCTACGGCTGTTGCCACCCAGCGTTGAGCCTCGAAGCCCAGACCGCGTTGACCTTGCGGGCCGTCTGCGGACTTACGACTACCGAGATCGCCGCGGCCTTTATCGTCCCCGAAGCCACGCTGGCCCAACGCTTGGTGCGGGCTAAGCGCAAGATTCGTAGTGCCGTGGTGCCGTTCCGGATTCCGCCCGATGCCGAGCTGATGACTCGAACCCGCAGCGTGCATCACGTGGTCTACCTGTTGTTTAACGAGGGGTATTCGGCAAGTGGCGGCGACGAACTGGTCCGGGCCGACCTGTGTGATGAAGCGATCCGACTCGGCCGACTCCTCGCCGACCTGCTGGTCGACGATGCCGAGTCGTGGGGCCTGGTCGCACTCATGTTGTTGACCCATTCGCGCCGTCACGCCCGCTCGGCCGCCGACGGTTCGTTGGTGCTGTTGGCTGACCAAGATCGGTCGTTGTGGGACAGCGAGATGATCGCCGAGGGAACCGAACTACTCGACCGGGCGATGCGGCGCCGAATGACGGGGCCGTATCAATTGCAGGCCGCCATCGCTGCGCTGCAATGCGAAGCTCGCTCGGCCGAAGATACCGATTGGCCCCAGATCGAGATGCTCTACCGGCGATGGCTCGAGATCGCACCTACCCCAGTGGTCGAGCTCAACTGGTTGTCGGCCAAGGCCATGGCGGTCGGACCGGAGGTAGCGCTGACCCACCTCGACGCCTCTGACCTGGCGGACACGCTCGGCCAATACGGCCCGTATTGGGCTCTGCGAGCCGATCTGTTGAAAAAACTGGGCCGATCTGCAGAGGCCAAAGCGGCGTACGAAACCGCGGCCGAGTTCGCCGGATCGGAACCGGAGAGACTGTTCCTTATGGATGCAGCGGCATCGACAACCTAAAGTCGCCTCGTACCACCACATAACGGGACAGGGGATTCTGTGCAGAACAACGTTGGTCAGTTCTTTGCCAAGCAAGCCGAGTTGAACCCAAATCGGGAGGCGATCGTCGACGTCGCCGCCGGAGCACGGTTCACCTATACCGAGGCGAACGGCCGGATAAATCGGTTTGCCAATGCGATGGTCGACGCCGGAGTCGCCAAGGGCGACCGGGTTGCCACCCTGTTGATGAATGGCCATGAGTTTGTCGAGCTGTTCTATGGCCTGGCCAAGATCGGTGGCGTGACCGTTGCGCTGAACTGGCGCCTGGTGGCCGAAGAGCTGTCGTTCATCTTGACCGACAGCGGTGCCGAAACGCTGGTATTCGGATCGGACTTCAACGAGGTGGTCGCCGACCTGCATGGCCGCGGTGCCGAGGGGACCAAGGTGACCCGGTGGATCCATGTCGGCGACGCCGCCGACCGGCCAGACTTCGCAGAAGGTTTCGAAGACGCGTTGGCTGCTGCCGCCGACACCGAGCCGACTATCGACGCGGCCGACGACGACTTGTTGTTCATCATGTACACCTCGGGAACCACCGGGTTGCCCAAAGGCGTCATGCACACCCATGGCACTACCACCTGGGGAATCATCACCGGAGCGGCAACCGCCGAGATGCGCAAGGGCGACCGGTACCTCATCTGTCTGCCGCTCTTCCACGTCGGGGCGATGAACCCACTGCTTACCACGGCTTACAGCGCCGGCACCGCGGTGATCATGAGCCAGTTCGATCCGGTTCGGATCTGGGAGCTGTTCGGCGAAGAGAAGATCGACTGCACCCTTGCGGTGCCGGCGATGCTGCAATTCATGTTGCTCACCCTCGACAAAGACGCCCACGACATCTCGACGTTGCGGTGGGTAATGAGCGGAGCGTCGCCGGTTCCGGCCAACCTCATCGAGACTTATGCGGGTATGGGCGTGGAGATCCACCAGGTCTACGGCCTTACCGAAACCGGGGGTCCGGCGTGTTTGATCGGTCCCGACGATGCCATCTCCCGTGCAGGTTCGACCGGGAAGGCGTTTTTCCACACGACGGTAAAGGTCGTGAACGAAGCCGGCGAAGAGTGTGAGCCGAACGAGCCGGGCGAGGTCATGGTGAAGGGGCCAAACCTGATGCTTGGCTACTGGAACCGCCCCGACGCAACCGCCGAGTCGATTGTCGACGGTTGGTTGCATACCGGTGACATTGCCTATGTCGACGACGAAGGCTTCGTGTACATCCACGACCGGGTCAAAGACATGATCATCTCGGGCGGCGAGAACGTGTACCCGGCCGAGATCGAGAACGTGATCGTCGGTGTGCCTGGCGTGAAAGAGGTAGCGGTTATCGGGATCGAGTCGGCCAAGTGGGGCGAAACCCCGCTTGCGGTAGTGGTGAAGGCCGAGGAATCGCTTACCGCTGAGGACGTGCTGAGCGAGTGCCAAGCAAAGTTGGCCAAGTTCAAACAACCAGCCAAGGTCGAGTTCATCGACGCCATACCGCGCAACCCAACCGGCAAAGCCCTAAAGCGAATCCTAAGAGAACAATTCCCAAACCCAGCCGACGCCTAGCACCGGTCGCTCGTCAGTTCAGTCGGCGGTTCCGTCCCAGGAGGCGAGGTAGCGGTCGAGGTTGCGGTGCAGGTTGGCGATACGACATTCCTCGCCCGATAACGAAAGATGGGTGAAGCCAGGCTGGTACAGCCCGCGCTGGGCCTTTTCGATGTTGTCGACATCCTGATTGAGCACGAGCCCGAGGTCGGCTTCACCTTTGGCGAGTTGCACGGTTGCGGGGGTTGACGCCCGAGCCCCAGGCTCGGCCCGCTCGAACACCACGATGTCCATGTAGCAGCGGTCTGGTCGATCGCCGGGCCGCGCCTTGACCACTTGGAGAAGGTCGCCGAACACCAAGATCGTGACGTTCGGGAACACGTTGTACTGCAACAGGGTCATCAGCTGCTCGGTCGAGAAGCGGTCGAGGGATACCCCTTTCACGGCCGCCGAGTGCCGGCGAATGCGTTCGGCCAAAACGTCGCGCAACGTTGAGCCATCGGGTACGTCGGGTGGTGCGCCTGACTCGGTGGGATCGGACAGTCCCATCCGCCCACCCATGACCGCCACAAAGGCGTCCCATTGCAGTTGGGCCGAGGGGTCGCGCAGCCGCGGGCTTGGCACACCGTATGGCTGTCGCAGCCGGCCCACGTGTTGCCAGACCGCTTGTGGCGAGTTGACATCGTCGACCATCGGCAGCATTTCGGGGTGAATGCCCTGGACGTGATAGGTCTCGCTGAACCCGTCGATCAGGGTCTTCCAGTTGCATTGCATCTCGGTGGTGAGCAGCGCCGTGCAGCGGAAGTCGTCGAGGTCGGCCCACGCCACTTCGGCTGGCATTTCGTCGAGGTAGTCGTCGAGGGGCATCGCGTCGGCATCGAGGTTGACCCACACCAGACGGCCCCAGGTATCGACCGCGACCGCCGGCAGCTCGTAGTCCTCGGATCGAATAACGCCGAACCCCCGGCGCGAGGGCACCTCGCGCAGTTGCCCTTCGAGGGTCCAGGACCACCGGTGGAACCGGCACCGCAGTTCGGTGAGCCCCGAACCGGAGCCGTTGCAGAGTTCGTTCCCGCGGTGCAAGCAGGCGTTTTGGAAGGCCCGCAACTCGCCGTCTTGGCCGCGAACGATGAGGACCGATAGCCGACCGACCGTGTACTCGAAGAAGTCGCCGGGCCGAGCAACATGATCGACACTGCACGCCACCTGCCAGGCTCGCGGCCACACCGCTTGCATCTCGGCGTCGGCAAAGTCGGGGTCGATGTAGCGACTCGCCGGCACCCGAAACGGTTCGGATCGTTCGGTAACCGACTCGATCGTCGACCCCTGAAGCGCCTCAAGAGCCTCCCCAACAAGAGGAGCCATCCGCGAACGCAAACTCACCGGTTCAGCCATAACCAAGAACCTATAAGCACCCACCAAACAAAACCAGCGAGCGAGTGAGGTGGAGTCAACAAGCGCCGGGCCCAGGGGAGGTTTTCGTTTCGAGCGAAGCGAGAACGAAAACTCCGTAAGGGAGGAGGTCCGCCTGGCCGAGCGATGAGCGCCGGGCCCAGAGGAGGTTTTCGTGCCGAGCGAAGCGAGCACGGAAACTCCGTAAGTGAGGAGGTCCGCCAGGACCCGACGAACGACAAGTACCCCGTACGGGATTTGAACCCGTGTTACCTGCGTGA
>CALHTF010000065.1 GCA_938038815.1 uncultured Acidimicrobiales bacterium
TCGAGTACGAGGTCGCCGACCGTCAGCTCGGTCGATGCACCTGCGGAAGACCGGCGGGCCATCGACTGCAGTCGGGCGACAAGAATCGCGTGAGAGAAGGGCTTGCGGACGTAATCATCTGCGCCCAGCTCAAACGCATCGAGTTCGTCGAACTCACCCTCCTTCGCGGTGAGCATGATGATCGGCGTCCAGATCTCCTCGGACCGAAGTGTGCGGCACACCTCGTATCCGTTCATCTCGGGAAGCATGATGTCGAGCAGTATCGCGTCGTAACTGCCCTCGCGCGCCCGCCAGAGCCCATCGAGGCCAGTCGTTGCGATATCGGTATCGATGCCATCGGCTGCGAGGCCGCGGGCAACCGACTCGGCGAGGCGCCGTTCGTCTTCGACTAAGAGAACTCTCATCAGCTCCTAGTGTGCCGAATGTTTGCTGAGGACAAGCTGAGAATCATCTCAGCAGTTCTCAGCATGGTTTCAGCACCGTTTCGTCAGTGTCAGTTGTGAGCAATTCGCTCTCCTAACACCACCACGAAAGAAGTAAACCATGCAGAAACACGTTGGAATTCTCCCCAAGGCCGTCGTTGCCTTGGTCATCGCGATGGCGCTCGCTATTTCGGTACCGATGCTGTCATCGAACCTCAGCGCCGATCCGGCGGGTGCTCAAGCAAACAACACCAAAGCCGAAGAGTCCGCCGAGGCCGAGGAAGGCGAAGCCATCGAATTGCTCGATGACATGGATTGGGATGCCTTCGACAGGTGCCTCGAGGACAACTTCAGTGAGGTCGAATTGGAAGCCGATGATGACCTCACAGATGAAGAACTCGATGCACTCGAAGACCGCGCCATGGAAGCGTGTGGCGATCTGCTCCCCGAAGGGATCGAAGACATCGTGGACATCGAGGAATTTGAAGACTTCGATGACGAAGACTTCGCGGCATTCGATGAGTGCATGGGCTTTGACGAAGAGTTCGAAGGTGAGTACGGCGATATTCTCGACACCAACGAGGTAATTGTGCTCACCGCCGACGGCGAGCAGATCATCATGCTTGGTGATGACCCCGCAACCGTCAGTATCACGAGCGACGGCACCAACGTTGATGTCGCCACCACCGGTGATGCCAACGTCATCGACCTTGAGGCACAAGAAGACCTTTGGGCCGAAGAGGAAGCCAAGTTCGCGGAGTGCGAGGCGCTGCTTCCCGACGACGCCGCTGTTCACTTCGCCGGCGAAGACGCCATCACGCTCCAGGAAGTAACCGTCGACTAGCCACTCCCCTCCCAATACCCCCCCACCACGGTGGCCTCGGCATAAGCCGGGGCCACCGCCGCGTACCGAACGACCTATTCGACCAGGCTGAGAATGGGTTCGGCGAGACCTTTGCGACAGATCAACAGCCCGGGCGCAAACAGGTTTTTGTTGTTGTAGTCGCACGGGGTCCCATCGAGGCGCGACGCGTGCAGGCCCGCGGCGAGCGCGGCGGCTACGGGGGCACAGCTATCCCATTCGTACAAACCACCGCTAGTGAAATAGGCGTCGGCCTGGCCCCGGATGACCGCCATCGCTTTTGCGCCGGCCGAACCAAAGCCATACACCTCGGCGTCGAGCGCCTCGGCGATCACCCGACCATGCCATTGCAGGGTTTGTCGACTGACCACGATCAGCGGACGTTCGCGATCCGAGTCGGGCACCACAGCCGGGTCGGCGGTCGATGCGAGATCGCCCACCGAAGGCATCGAGACCGCACCACAGTCGGGGCGCCCCTCGACAGCCAACGCAACGTGCACCGCCCAATCGTCGGCGCCGCGCGACGAATAACTGTTCGACCCATCGAGCGGATCGACGATCCAGACCCGATCGAAGCCGAGCCGCGACCGGTCGTCGCGCCCCTCTTCACTGACCACCGCGTCGTCGGGGCGTTCCTCATGAAGTCGGTCGATGATGAACCGGTGGGCGGCCAGGTCGGCGTGGTCTTGCAACGCCCACGGCGAAACCCGCTTGGAGAATCCTTTGGCGCGCAATTCGACCAGCATCTCGCCTGCCTCTCGGGCAAGCGTGACCGCCAACTCATGATCGTCGCTCGTCGCGACCGGTTCGCTCATGTTGTGAACAACCGTAGTTGTCCGCTCTGGGTACCCCCGCTTCGAACCACCGAACGCACTAGTTTCGAAGGCATGGTCCGTATCATTCTCGGCTTCGTCTTGGCCGCCATCGTCACGGCGATCGTCCTCGTTCTGGCGACTCCCTTGGCCGGAATCTTCGTCGCACTCATCGCTGGTGCGGTGTTCCTTGTTCTGCTGACGATCTACGACCTCACCCAAACCCGCCACGCCATTCTGCGGAACTTCCCGATCATTGGGCATCTTCGTTACGCACTCGAGTCGATCGGCCCCGAGCTTCGCCAGTACATCGTGACCGACAACGATGAAGAGCGGCCGTTTAGCCGCGACCAACGTCGGTGGGTGTACTCGTCGGCCAAGAAGGAGAACGCCTACTTCGGGTTCGGCACCGACAACCGGCTCGAGATCCCCGACTATCTCCTTATCCGCCACTCGGCTTTCCCGATCACCGGACAACACAAACCCGAAGACCCGTTGCCGTCGCTCAAGGTTCTGGGTGAATGGCGCGACCGCCCGCACGCCTTCCGCCCGCCGTCGATCGTCAACATCTCGGCGATGAGCTACGGATCGCTCAGCGGTGCCGCGGTGGAAGCGATCAACCGAGGCTGCGCGATCGCCGGCGCTATGCATAACACCGGCGAAGGCGGCATCGCCGACTACCACCGCCACGGCGGCGACCTGATGTTCCAGTTCGGCACCGGCTACTACGGCTGCCGCAACGAGGACGGAAGCTTCTCGCTCGACAAGCTGGTCGAGACGGTAGCGAGCGCACCGGTGAAGTCGATCGAGGTAAAGCTCAGCCAAGGCGCAAAGCCTGGGTTGGGCGGCGTGCTACCCGGCAAGAAAGTCACCGAAGAGATCGCCCGAGTGCGGGGCGTGAAGGTTGGCCAGACGGTCCTCAGTCCATCGAGCCACACCTCGTTCTCGACCGTGCGAGGGTTGATCGACTTTGTCGAGGAGATCGCCAGCGCAACCGGCATCCCCGTCGGTATCAAGTCGGCGGTCGGCCAACGAGCGTTCTGGGCCGAACTGGCCGACGAGATGAAAAGCACCCAACGAGGCCCCGACTTCATCTCGATCGACGGCGGCGAAGGCGGCACCGGCGCGGCACCGCTCGTGTTCTCCGACCACGTATCGCTCCCCTTCCGCCTGGGCTTCGCCGAGGTGTTCCGCACCTTTGCCGAGGCCAACATGACCGAGCAGGTGACCTGGATCGGCGCTGGCAAGCTCGGCTTCCCCGCCGAAACTTTGGTGGCGATGAACCTGGGCGCCGACATGGTGTCGGTGGCCCGCGAAGCCATGCTGGCCATCGGTTGCATCCAGGCCCAGGAGTGCCACACCGGCCACTGCCCCACCGGCGTGGCCACCCAGCAGAAATGGCTGGCCCACGGACTCGACCCGACCAACAAGGGCGACCGCCTGGCCAACTACATCATGTCGCTGCGCTACGAGGTCATGCGGCTGGCGCACGCATGCGGGGTCGAGCACCCGGCCCTCATCCCGCCCGGCACGATCGAACTGCTCGACTCGCCCGACAGCACCATTGGCTTACTCGACCGCTACAACTACGACCCGCAGTGGCGGGCGATTACCGACGAGGCAATCGAGACGGCGGTCTCGCTCAAGAAGTAGGCCCGGCCCTCTGTCGGTCGGAACCTACGGCGCTAACAGGTTCGGGCTTCCCATTCGTGCACATCGAGCAGCAGGTCGGGCCCTTCACCCGACCGCTCGATGTACGCAACCCACCACGTCGAGCTTCGGTCGGTGTTGACCGATGTCTTGTCGGGGCTGTTGGTTGTTGGTATGGCCGACCGGATGTAGTCGTCGCGGTCGATGTTGGGGTTGGCGTCTCCGACATCGCCTGGATCGCGGTCGAAGAGTACGACCCGATCGGTCAAGAAGGCGTTGTTTTTGGTGGTCTCGCTCCAGTTGAGCTGCACGTTGTCTTTCCCAAAGAGAAAGCCAGGGTCGCAGCTGGCCCACACCGCCGGTTGCACTCGCTCCCACGTGGTCACGGCTTCAAACTCGCCGAACGCATTCACGTAACCGGCCCAGTAGTTACTCCCCTGGTCGTAGGTGGTCAGGTATTCGTCGTTGAGGTCGGGGCGAACTCGGCGCCGCCCATCACGGTTGGCAATGCCGCCCTCGAGATTGTCGAGCGCATCCTCGGGAGGACCCGACGGCGAGTGGTACAACGCGACCCAGTCGCATTGGCCTTCGGTTGCCGACCAGGTGATGCGCATGTTGCCGAGTACGCGGTCGAGCCCGATTTGTGGGGCCGTACCGGTGCCGATCGCGTCGATTCGAGCCTCGTACCGCTTGCGCGAATGCCCAGCACTTATCGAGTCGAACGGACACTCTTGAAACTTCGCCCCGGCGCCTAGTACCCGGCGAACCTTTCCGCCTTGCTCGTACAGCAAGTGCATGTTGGGAACGTGGGTGTACCGGTTACTCGAGATGCCCGACAAGAGGTTGACAACACTGTCTTCCGGGTTGGCGACCGCGTGCATGTTCACCACCCGCTTCGCAAACTCGTCGTAGAGGCCGAGGGTGAAGGTTCGGGGTGCGCCAAAGGTGTAGCCCGCAATGTGACTTGGCGAGTACCCCTCCTTCTCCAGGTTGTCGGCGAGATCGAGCGCCGCCAGGTTGGCGAGCGCACCCCCGAGGCTGTGACCCACAAAGAACACTCGGGCCTGAGGCACGTGGCTCAGCTCGTGTTTCTTGATTGCCTTGGTGAGCTTGCGACGCACCGAGTCATATGCCTGCTTGAAGCCGGTGTGAACGCTATTGCGGATAAGCCCATCGCCCGCCGGTAACCGCCAATCGTCCTTGAAGATCTTTCCGTCGGTCTTCCAATCATCGAGCCCCTTGGTTCCACGGAACGAAAAGACCAGATCCCCGGTGCCGTTGTTTCGGGCGATATACGCCTGGGTGTCACTCGACGGCTCGTCGAGGATCTCGAGCACTTCCCAACAGCTGACGCCAGCGCTCAAGGAAATGCCGTGCTTGTCGACCTCGCGGTCGAGGCGGTCGCCTTTGCGCCAGGTTCGGTTGACGGCGTACGCCTGGGATGCCAGCTCGAGCGCCAACGCCGCCGACTCCTGGCTAAGGCTCGACGTCATTGCGCCGCAACGACCCTCGTCAGGGTTGGGTTGCGAGCCACTCTCACAGCCGTTGAACACCGCCGCCCCGAGGTCGGTGCACAGGTCGAATCCCTTGCCGCCGCTGTGCTTGTTTCGTTTGCCCTCATCGTCTTGGAGGATGTCGTTGCCGCCCCCACCGTTGAGTCGGTCGTTCGCCGGACCACCATGAAGAATGTCGTTGCCGCTACCACCGCGGATGATGTCGCGTCCCAACTCGCCGTAGAGTTCGTCGGCGCCGCCATTGCCGAAAATGCGATCGCGGCCCTGGCCACCACAGATGATGTCGTCGCCGCCGAGACCCCGAATGACGTCGTTGCCTCCCAGTCCGGCGATGACATCGACCCGGTTCGTGCCTCGGAGCACGTCGGCCTTGTCGGTGCCCACGATGGTGGCCCGTTCGCCGCCGCAAGTGATGGCCTGGGTGGCCGACACATCGGCTTGGCTGGGGACGACCGCCAAGCCACCTACTAGCGCCGTCGTTAGGAAAACGACGACCACAACTACAAGCCATTTGATACCCGCCAAGGTTCGCATGCGGTCGAAAGTACATACTTTCGCCACGCGGCCCAAAATGGGTTCAAACGGTCGAACGGGAGGTCAATTTTTGACGCTTGCTATTCGGACTCGGCGGTGGCCAACTTGATGGCGTTTTCGACGATCCGACGGTAGAACTCGGTGTCTTGGGCCCCAGTGAATGGGAACTCGTGGTTCACCACAACGGCGGGCACACCGGTGATGCCCGCCTCGACTGCGGCGTTGTGGTCGGCGATGACCTCGGTCGCAAAGTCCTGTGCTTTGTCACCCATGATCTGGCGAAACTCTTCGACATCGATATCGCACTGGTTCGCTACATCGAGAATGACTTCGATGTCAGAGATTGTGCGGTTCTCGGTGAAGTAGCTCTCGAGCATCCGCCAATGAAACCGGTTGTACGCCTCTTCACCAAAGGTCTGGGCGGCTTTGCCAGCCATCGCCGGCGGCAGGCTGAAGCTCGGCGGCTCGTGCTCGCCCGACCACGTGTTAAACGTGGCCTCGGGCTCCGCTTCGGCGCAGCGCTTCCAGCTTTCGGTGTACCGGGTGAACTTGTCCATCGGGCGTTCCTCGGGCTGAGGCCGCAACAGGAACGCCTTCCACTCGATCTCGACGTTGTCGCCAAACTCTTGAGCGACCTTTTCGAGGCGCACGGCCCCGACATAACACCACGGTCAGAGGTAGTCGGAATAAACAGTGAAGTGTGCGGGAGCCATAGCCCCGCACCCTAATCCCTTGGCCTCGCTAGTCACGGACCGTCAGCTTCGACTCGTCGTAAACTCCAACGACTACTTGTCAGGTAATTGTGACCGCACATCCGCACGGCGATCATGGCCTTGGGGATGTGGCACTGTCAGAAAGGGAGACGTCAATGATCAACGAAGGTGGACCGCGGTTGCGGCACGGATTCGCCTCGGTGATCCTGCTCGTCGCCAGTGTGATCCACCTGGTCGCCGCAACCGGGATGGTGGGCGCAACCCAACTGCGATCGCTGTACGGAACACCGATCGAGGATCCCGACGTACTCCTGCTGTTGCGGCACCGAGCCGTACTCTTCGCCATCGTTGCGGCTCTTCTCTTGTGGGCACTAGTTCGCGAGCACCTACGAACCCTGGCTCTCAGCATCGCGCTAACCTCCACCGCCTCGTTTCCGCTGCTCGCTGGGGCGGCACATTCCGACGAACTGGCAACCGTTCGTAACATCGACCTTGTTCTTGCGCCCCTGGTACTTCTTGCACTCGTGGCCACAATCGGAGACCAAAGATCTACCCAATGACACACCGCACCGTGACCCATGAAGTCGTTGACGTCGAGACCACGACAGGCCCGTTGGCCGTGATTCGTAAACGGCCCGAGGGAGACGGCTACCCCGGCGTCGTAATGTTCCACGACGGCCCCGGAATTCGCAGTGCAACACATGAGTTTGCGGCCCGACTCGCCTCGGCCGGCTTCGATGTCGTGGTTCCTGACCTGTACCGCCGCCACGGACGCATGGTGGGTTATGAACTCGCCGAACGCAAGGCAGATCCAACCTTGCTCGACAACCTGTGGCGAATGCTCGATTCGCTTGACGACCAGGAGATCCAGGACGACCTCGACGCCGCCCTGAGTGCCGTCGGGTTCGATCAGCGGCCGCGACTCGCAACGATCGGGTTTTGTGTGGGGGCACGCGCGGCGTTTCGAACGTTGCTACGCCTGCCAACCCAGTTCGTCACCGGCGCGCTCTGGCACCCTTCGTACCTGGTCGACGAGACGGCCGATTCACCGCACCTCGGGGTCGAACGACTCCGGGCTTCGCTGTTTGTGGGGATCGGGCAAGAGGACCAGATGCAGCCGGTGGAAGCTCACCAACCATTTCTCGACGCGTTGCACCCAAAGACCGATGTGGAGGTGCAGATCTATCCCGGCGCCGATCACGGTTACACCTGGCCCGGTTGGCCTGGCTATGACCAAACCGCAGCCGAGCACTCTTTCCGCCAAACCGTTGCGTTGTTTCAGCGCGAACTCAACGGAGCCAGTTAGGCGTGAACCCCGCCGTAGGCCACGCCGGTGAGGTGGTGTAGTTCGCGATCGAAGGTGGTGAGGTCGTCGAGGCAAAACTGGTTGAGACAGTCGTGGCCGCAAGCTCGGGCGAGCACCGCCATTAGTTCGTTGGTGGCTTCAAAGAACCGTTGGAGTCGATCGGCCGCTTCGTCGACGGGCAGGCGCGCCCGTAGCTCGGGCTTCTGGGTGGCGATACCGACCGGGCAGTTGTTCGAGTTACACGCCCGCATTCCCAGACAACCAATGGCCTGCATCGCAGCATTCGATACCGCAACAGCGTCGGCGCCCAGCGCCAAGGCCTTGGCAAAGTCCCACGGCGTGCGAAGGCCACCGGTGATCACCAAGGTGATGTCCTGGCGCCCCCGTGCGTCGAGGTGTCGGCGAGCACGCGCAAGCGCCGGGATGGTCGGCACGCTGATGTTGTCGCGAAAGATCACCGGCGCAGCACCGGTGCCGCCGCCGCGCCCATCGAGAATGATGTAATCGACCCCTACCCGGATGGCGGCGTCGATGTCGTCCTCGATGTGTTGAGCGCTCAGCTTGGCCCCGATGGGGATACCGCCCGACTTCTCGCGAACTTCCTCGGCCACTACTCGGAAGGCGTCTTCGTTGGTGAGGTCGGTAAAGGTCGAGGGGCTGATCGCATCTTGACCCGGCTGCAGCGCTCGAACTTCGGCGATCTTTCCTCGCACCTTGATACCGGGAAGGTGACCACCGGTTCCCGTTTTGGCGCCCTGGCCAAACTTAAAGTGAAACGCCTGAACCTGGGTGACCTTGTCGAGATCCCACCCAAACTTGCCCGACGCCAGTTCGTAGAAGTAGCGACTGTTCGCCGCCTGTTCCTCGGGCAACATGCCCCCCTCTCCACTACAGATCCCAGTACCCGCTTGTTCGGCGCCTTTGGCGAGGGCCACCTTCGCCTCCTCGGACAATGCACCGAAGCTCATATCCGAAACAAAGATCGGCAGGTCGAGTTCGAGGGGGCGTTTGGCGTTCGGGCCGATGATCGTTTTGGAGTCGACCGGGTGATCGTCGAGCAGCGGTCGCCGGGCGAGCTGCGCGGTGACGAATTGGATATTGTCCCACGAGGGAAGCTGCTCGCGCGACACACCCATCGATGTCACCGGGCCGTGGTGGCCAAGGTAGGCAAGACCCTCGTTGGCGAGCCGGCGGATCAGGTTGACGTGCGGCTCTTCGGGCGCGCCGTGCACATCTTGATAGTCGCCTTGGTACGCCTCTCGGTCGTAGGGTTGAGGGTGCGACTTCTCCCACAGCGCGATCTCATCGGCGTCGACCAACAACTGATCGTCTTCGATCCAACTGGAGAACTTTGCCAGGATTTCGGAGTTGTTGTAGGCGCTCACGCCGGTCTGGATCACGTAGTCCCAGCCGTGCAGCCCGCAGATGAGGTTGTCCCCGTCAAGATGACCATCGGCCATCAGGGCTCCACGATGTAAACACCGGCCGTATAACACCGAGTGATTGTCCTCGAATCGAACGATCACCAGATCGACATCAGCGACTCTTGCGGCTTGCGGCTCGCGGTTTGGAAGTTCGCTCCAGGTGGCAATAGCTGTTGGCTGCATTGGTGATCCTCGTCGGTTTAGGGCTCAAGAAGAACATAGGGCCTAACGCAACAACCAGGTGACGGAAT
>CALHTF010000066.1 GCA_938038815.1 uncultured Acidimicrobiales bacterium
GAAATGTTCTTTAGGCGTATCCAACTCAAGAGGCCAGGCTAGGGCACCTTCGGGAACTGGGGATGAAACGCGTACCTGGGGGTACGCGTTTCATCCCCAGTTCGGGGTTTTGGGGCGCAAGAAACGCCGCGGCCGGACCAAAAGTTCCCGCGAAACACGGATTGTTGCCCCTTAGCCCAGGGTTCTGTTTGGCATGACTATCACCAAGAACAAATCCATCATCGCCGCAGTAGCGATCGCCCTCGTGACGGCCATTGCCTGGCTGGCCTTTGGCTTCTTCGGCATCCAATCCGCCTTCATCGACGACAAGGTCAGCGAAGATGGCCCCACCTTTACCGCCTCGGTCGAGCAACAAGATGCGGTTGCCGAAACCGAAGAATTCCAGGAGGCGATGGAAGAGGCCGAGGAGAACCCCACCGAAGCTGACGAACCCGCCGAAGCAGCCGTACCCGGCGAAATCGTCACCCTGTTCGCCGGCGAGTTCTCGGGCGAGTCTCGCTACGAGATCAACGGCGAGGCCGTAGTACTCAACGACGGCTCCGAGCAACGCTTCCTGCGGTTCGAGAACTTCGATTCCAGCAACGGCCCCGATCTCAAGGTGTACCTGCGGGCCGCCAACGGCGAATTCGTAAGCCTCGGCGACCTCAAGGGAAACATCGGCAGCCAGAACTACGAGATCCCCACCGATGTCGACCTGAGTGTCTTCTCGACCGTCGAGATCTGGTGCGAACGGTTCAGCGTGGGCTTCGGTTCGGCATCGCTCGCCGTCGTCTAGCCCCGTAGGCTCGGCCCATGTCCGCCGTCGCCGTCGACACCACCGCACCGCGTGCCTGAGGGCGACACTCTGCGCCGAGCCGCCGCCAAGCTGGCACCGGTACTCGACGGTCACGAGGTCACCGACATCTGGTTTCGGATGCTGCGAGGCCACCGACCTCGGGTCGGCCAGCAGATCGAACGGGTCCACGCGGTTGGCAAACATCTCCTGATCGAGTTCGACAAGAACCTCACATTGCGAACCCACCTTGGGATGAGCGGCAACTGGCGGGTTGTCGCCCCCGGGGCGAGGGTTCCGCAAAGCCCCAAGCTCCGCATCCGCATCTCGACCGAGGCGGGCACCGCGCTGTGTTTCTCGGCCCCAACCATCGAAACCTTCATCCGAGGCGACGGACCTTCGCCGGTCGACAACCTGGGCCCCGACCTCAGCGACGACGAGGTCGACATCGATGCCGTCGTGCAGCGGACTCGTGAGCTGGCGGGGTCAAAGCTGTTGGCCGAAGCGTTGCTCGACCAGTCGGTCGCCGCCGGGGTCGGCAACGTATTCAAGAGCGAGGTGGCGTTTCTGGTGGGCGTGCACCCCTTCACGCCGGTTGCCGAACTCAGCGACCCGCAACTTCACCGGTTGTGGTCGATCGCTCACGTGCAACTCGTCGCCAACCGGAGCCGCCGGTTCCGCAAGACAACCCCCGACGGAGTTCGTAACGACCACTTCGTCTACGACCGGTTTCGCATGGGGTGTCTCGCGTGTTCCGACGCGATTCAGTACGCCGCCGCTGGCGATCGTACGGAGCGAAGCACCTATTGGTGCCGCCGCTGCCAGCCCCGAACCACGACCTAACCGAGCGACCACCGCCCGGGAACTGCTGTGACAACGCAGCCGAGTGGCTCAAGAAGAAGGACGAATAACTCGAAGCAAGCCGCCACGAGCGAAGGCGGGAGCGGCGCCAAACGGTTCGATAACACCGGGCGGTACCGAGATATCGCCGAGGTACAACTCGCCGACCCGGTCGTTGTTGCGGAGACCGACTTTCGGAGCCGCCAGAGTCACCGTCGCCTGAGCCTCGACCGCCGCTCCTGGTGTCTCACCGGTGCTGACATCGACCCCACTTGGCGTGTCGAGCGCCACGACGATCGCTGCATCGTTGATCTGACGAATGAGTTCCTCGCTTCGACCCCGAGGAGCACCGCGCAACGAGTACCCAATGACCGCATCGATCACCACATCCGCGACTGGCAGCTGGTCGGTCTCGGTGACACCCATGCGCTGAACGATGTCGAGTTGATGAGCCGCAACTACACCCATCTGATGGGGAGGCCGGGTTGCCACCACCGTCACCTCCACCCCGGCGTTGGCCAAATGCCGGGCGGCGACCAAACCACCGCCACCATTGCCACCCGACCCAGCCGCCACCGCCACCGTCTCGGGAGCCGCTCCCTCCAGGACCACCCGAGCAAGTGCTCGACCAGCGTTCTCCATCATCTGGATCAACTCGATGTGAAGGTCCTCGACCATGACCCGATCGACCTCCACCATTTCGGCCTCGGTGAGCCATGCCACGGCATCCGCATCGACGGTAGGGACATCGCGTAGAAGCATGGGGCAAGGTTAGGGGCCGACCAACTCGACTCGGGTTCCCTCATGAAGTGCGACGTACGCGAACCAGAACGCCGAGCGGCTTGGATAGGCGACCTCGCTCACCGCCCCGTCGTCGCCAATCGTTCGCTCGAGCACCTCTCCCCCACCGTTGCCGTCGAGGCGGACGACCAAAACCGGGTCGGCGTCGACCACGATCTCAATCGGCTCGTTGATCAACACGGCGACCGCGTGCGGAACCGATGTTCCGTCGACCGTCGCCTCGAACCCGATGACCCGAGTGCTCGGCGAGAGTCGCTCGTCATCGAAGGCCCCCGGTCCGATCGGGAACGGGACATTCTTGGCATCGACCCGGTCGGCGTAGTTGGTGAACGAATCGCGTTGGTAGTCGCGACCAAACCCTTGATCGTGAGCCAACACCTGGGTTTGTGGGTGGTCGACGAGCCACTGCTCCCAGCTGGTTGTCACCGACGGCAGCACCGGAAGTTCGGCACCTGAAAGGTCGCCAACGATGCTTCGTCCGGCCAACTGCCACCAGTAGCTGTTGGTCTGACGGTCGACGAGCACCAGATCGTTTTCGTACAGCGCGCTCGTGTTGCCAAAGGTGAGCACGCCGTCATGGCGCAGGTCGTCGATCCGGCGATCGAACACCACACCGCTGCGGCAGAGCGGGCAGTAGGTAACCAACACCGGAACTCCGGCGATGTCGTCGTTGACGATCTCGTGCAAGTTGAGGATCCGGTGAGGGTACGCCCACGCCGACCCGTCGCGGCCAACAAATCCAACCACCAAGTCGTCGGCGGCCATGTCGGTCGATGTTGCCCCAGGTTCGTAGCGGGGCTCATCGATGGGCGGGATCGCGTCGAGCAGACTTTCGATCCGAGACTCGCTCGCCTCCTCGAGGGTTATCGACCCGCCATCGAAGGTGTCGAACACCACCTCGGACAGCGGCACATCGGCCACGGCGATATTCACGCCCGCCTTGCGGCCCGGCTCGGACAACTCGGCGGGCGACGAACCACAAGCGGCGGCCAACAAGCCAAGCACGGCAGCCAGAGCCAGAAGGGAACGCATTCGGGTCACCAGGGCGGAACCCGCCGACCGCCGCGATTAGTCCCGCGTTCTGGTGTGCTCCAAGGCCCGACGATAAGTTCGCCCCAAGGGCGTTATGCGTCAAGGGGGAACACCAGATGAGCATCACCGATAACCACAAACCGCAGATCCACAAACGGCAGTGCCCGTTGTGCGAGGCGATGTGCGGCCTCGATATCACCGTGACCAACGACGAGGTCACCTTGATTCGGGGCAACCGGGACGACACGTGGAGCAAGGGTTACCTGTGCCCGAAGGGCACCGCCCTTGGCCATCTACACCACGACCCGGACCGACTCCGAGCCCCGATGATCCGTGAAGGCGACACCTTCCGGGAGGCCACGTGGGCCGAGGCGTTTGCCGAATGCGACCGACTCCTTCGAGGCGTCATCGACACCCACGGGGTGGGCGCCACCACGGCCTACATCGGTAACCCGACCGCCCACAACGCATCGCTCGGCCGCTACGTCGGGGCGCTCACCGGCATGTCGGCCATGCCGATGATCTATTCCGCAGGAACCGTCGACCAATGGCCAAAAAACGTCTCGAGTGCCCTGATGTACGGGGCCACCTGGAGCATTCCGGTTCCCGACCTTCCCAACACCGACCACATCGTGATGATGGGCGCCAACCCCCAGGCCTCCCAGGGCAGCATCATGGCGTGTGCCGATGTGCTCGGACACCTCGATGCAATCGTCGAACGAGGCGGCGAGGTGATCGTTATCGACCCTCGTCGAACCGGCACCGTCGACCACGCCACCGAGTGGCTGCCGATCGTTCCGGGCACCGACGCAGCACTGTTGGCTGCGGTTTGCAACGAACTCTTCGCCACCGACCGGGTCGACCTCGCCGGGTTGACCGACCACATCAAAAACCTCGATGGCGTACGAGCGGCGGTCGAGTCGTTCACTCCCGATGCTGTGGCTTCGACCTGTGGTATCCCCGCCGAACGAATCCGGATGCTCGCTCATCAACTCGCCGACACCGAACGGGCGGTTCTCTACGGCCGGATCGGCACGTGTAACCAGGAATTCGGCACGTTGGCATCGTGGCTGATCGATGTGGTCAACATCCTGTGCGGCAATTTCGACGTCGAGGGCGGCGCAGGGTTCGCCGAACCGGTGGTTACCCCGCTCGCCAGTCTGTCGCGGGCCGACACACCCGAGGGCTACACGTTTGGTCGGTGGACGAGTCGGGTCCGAGGTGCTCCGGAGGTACTCGGCCAGGTTCCGGTCTCGTGTCTCGCCGAGGAGATCGACACGCCTGGCGACGGCCAGATAAAGGCGCTCATCACGGTGGCCGGAAACCCGGTGATCAGCGCGCCCAACGCCGAGCGACTCGACGCCGCACTCCCCTCGCTGGAGGCCATGATCTCGGTCGACAACTGGATCAACGAAACAACCCGCCATGCCCATGTGATTCTGCCGGGAGCGTCGGTGCTCGAGGCGCTGCAAGCCGACGATCTATTGGCATCGTTTGCAGTCGCCACGCCGGCCCGGGTGTCGGCGCCGGTGTTCGATCCACCGGAAGGGTCGGTGCCCGAATGGCAGACCCTGTTGCGTCTCGGGGCGATCTTTCTCGGGATGGGTGCCGACGCCGACATAACCGTGCTCGACAACGCATTCACCGAGGCGGTCGTCGGCCAACTTGTCGCCGAACCCCGCTCGGCCGCCCATGGTCAAGACGCCGCCGAAATCGTGGCCTCCTACGCGGGAAGCGACCGAGCCCAAGGTGTCGAGCGCTTTATCGACATTCAGATCCGGACCGGCCCCTACGGCGACGGGTACGGCGCGAATCCCGATGGTCTTACGCTCGACAAGTTACTGGCCGAACCGAACGGGCTGATGATGGGCCCGATGCCCACCGGCCGCACGCCCGAAGTGGTGCGACACGCCGATGGCAAGATCGACCTCGCACCGGAGTACATCGTCGCCGACCTCCCCCGACTGGCCGAACGACTCGCCCGAACCGACGAGGGTCTGCTGCTGGTGAGTCGACGCCACGTTCGCTCGAACAACTCGTGGATGCACAATGTTCGCACGCTCGTGAAAGGCAAGGACCGGTGCACGCTGCTGGTTCACCCCGACGACGCAGCCGCCAACCACATAACCGACGGAGCACTCGCTACGGTCCGGTCCGAACACGGCTCGCTCGACGTGGCGGTCGAGGTTTCCGACGAGATGATGCCCGGTGTGGTGTCGCTCCCCCATGGCTGGGGGCACAACAAGCCGGGCACGCAGATGTCGGTGGCCAACGAGCACGCGGGGGTGAACAACAACATCTTGGCGCTCCCCGAGTTCGTCGACGTGCTCTCAGGGAACGCGGCGGTAAACGGGATTCCAGTCGAAATTTCACCGAGCTAGCGAGTCTGGAATTCACCACCGAAATCCGCGAGGATGAGAGTGAGCGGAGGTTCTCGATGTCACTCTTGCCTACTCGTGCATTCACCCTGATACTCGCGGCAGCCCTGCTGCTCATGCCAACCGAGAACGGGATGGCGGTCTCGCCGGAAACGGCGACGACACCGCAGGACCGATACGTCGATGAGTTCCTCACACCGCTCGCCGTCGGGGTTAGCGACGAGGCGATACCGGACGCGATCACGCCCACTCAACAAGGCGCCTATGGCGTTTTCGTCGAGCTCGGTATCCCGAGCTCGGTCCGCGACTACATGCACCTCGCCAAACTTCAGGTCTGCGTTTCGGTCAACTCATCGTCGCCAAACATCGACTGCCAGTTGACCGAGTCAGACGGAAAGATCCACGGCATTCTCCTCGACCGCCCCGGCACCTATGCCATAACCGTCACTGACCCAGAAGGACGGGTCAGAGGTCAGGAGTCGACCTTTACGGTTCCCTGGTTGAACCCACTCGACGGCTCGCTCAACAACTTCGAGTACATCCGGGGAGACTTCCAACCAGTATGCGACGGTCAACCGGCCTGGTACGGCTCGCTCGGTCCCGACAAGGTGTCCTATGCATCCTTTCCAGACAACCAGGACGACCTCAAGGGAATCACCTACTTCCAAGCCCTCGACGGTAACGACAAGCTCATCGGCGGGTCGGGTGAAGAACACTGGTGCGGTGGCCCCGGCCACGACCGATTCTCCGGCAAGGGTGGCAACGACTACTTCGACGGAGGCTCCGGCAACGACAACGCGAACGGCGGCGCCGGCAACGATCGGCTACTCGGCGGCAAAGGCAAAGACAAGCTCATCGGTAAGAGCGGAAACGACGTGTTGTTGGGCGGCAAAGGTAAGGACACCTGCCGCGGTGGTAGTGGCAAGGACCGAACCAAGTCCTGCTAGGTGCTGTTCGCCGGAGCGGGTCCGGTCGATTCTCGAACAATCAGCTTCGTGCCAATCCGAATTTGTTCAAAGGCATGGGTTGGATTGACGATCCGCCGTTCGAGCGCCTCGAGCGCCCGATCGGCCACCTGCGACAGCGGCTGGCGGATCGTGGTGAGGGGTGGACGAGCGGTCGCGGCAATGCCCAAATCGTCGAACCCGATTACCGAAACGTCCTCGGGCACTCGGCGACGATGAGCCTGGCACGCCGAGATCGCGCCGAGCGCAGAACCATCGGAACCAGCAAAGATCGCGGTCGGAGGGTCATCGAGCGACAAGAGCTGGTCGGCGCCAGCGAAGCCACCCGGCTCCCGGAAGTCGCCTCCGACCATCAGGTCGGGGTCGCTGCTAATGCCAAACTCACGCACCGCCGCCTTGTACGCCTCTAGCCGATGAGCGCCGGCTGCGGTGCGTATGTACCCACCGATGAAACCAATGCGTTGGTGACCCAGATCTACCAGGTGCTTGATTGCGGTTCGGGTGCCGCCCTCATTGTCGACGTACACGGTGTCGGCGATCGCCGATTCTGGTTCGTCGATGAACACGAATGGGAGCGTCTGGCGGTTGAACTCGTCGATGAAGTAGCGGTAGTAGCCGGGGAAGAGCAGGATCAGTCCGTCGCACACGTTGTGCTGGGTGATTCGAGCGATGTGACGCTGGGGGTCATCTGGCGAACCATGGGCGCTTCCCACGAGCATCGAAAGACCGGCATTCGTTAGCGTGTTTTCCATCGCCTGCAAGAACTCCGAGACATAGGGACTCGCGAAGTCGTACACCACAACGCCGACGACACTGCTGCGACCACCAGCCAGCGTCCGGGCGCCGTGGTTCACCGTGTACCCAAGCTCGCGCACCGCGGCGAGCACCACCTGATGGGTGTCGGGGTGCACGTTGTGCCCGCCGCTTAGCACTCGCGACACGGTCGAGTGCGATACGCCGGCCCGCGCGGCCACATCGACCATCGTGATCCGACGGTGGCTAGCGGCCATTGCACTCGGGCGCCACGACATCCCGAACGATGTTCAGTTGCCGCGGTTGGGACCGGTTTCGTTGGTGTATCAACGGTTTTCCGCATCGTCCACTCATACTGCACATTCTTGCACAGAATCTGCACACGCTTGCAGGTAGCGAAAGATTACGGTGTTAGCGTCCCGACAGTGACGCGCGTTCGTCCCAACGTTGTCTACTAACGGAACACGATGTGGTGGGGGTCTTTGACCCCCACCACATACTGTTTTTGCAGCCGTGCGCTCGAAGTTGGTCAACCACTAGGGTCCAGACATGGCCATCTCCGAGCGCACCCTCGACACCCTGACCGGCGAAACCACCGAGCTGCTGCAAGCGATGATCCGCAACCAGTGTGTCAACGACGGCACCCCCGAGTCGGGTCACG
>CALHTF010000067.1 GCA_938038815.1 uncultured Acidimicrobiales bacterium
GGCCCGGTGATGGCCAAGGCTGGTTACGTTGCCCCGCACCTGCCCGCCCCCTGGGGTATCGACGCCGACCCGATCCATCAGTTGATCATCGACGACGAGATGCGGGCTGCGGGGGTGCAGCGCCCGTCGAACCCGATCGGCATTGGCTGGGCGGCGCCCACGATCCTGGCGGGCGGCAACCAAGAGCAGATCGATCGCTACTTGCCGACGATCTTCTCTGGCGAGGATTACTGGTGTCAGCTCTTTAGCGAACCCGACGCCGGCTCGGACCTAGCGGCCTTGGCAACCCGGGCGGTTCGCGACGGCGACGAGTACGTGATCAACGGCTCGAAGATCTGGTCGAGCGGCGCCCACGGCGCCAGCTATGGAATCCTGATCGTGCGCACCGATGTCGACGTGGCGAAGCATCGGGGCATTTCGTATTTCATCTGCCCGATGGATGCCCCTGGTCTCAGAATGACGCCAGTGGTCGACATGACCACCTCGCACTCGTTCAATCAAGTGTTCTTCGACGATATGCGCCTGCCGGTCGAGAATCGGGTGGGCGAGGAGGGCGACGGTTGGCGCCTCGCCAAGGTGACCTTGGCCAACGAGCGGGTTTCGTTGTCGAGTGCCGGATCGTTGTGGGGGGTTGGGCCGAGTGCGTACGACCTCATCGATCTGGCGAAGGACATGAACATCGACGACCCGGTGGTCCGCCAGCGGCTTGCGCAGCTCTACGCCGATGCTGAAGTGCTTCGCCTGATGCGGCTGCGCACCCTGTCGGCGCAGTTGGCCGGCGAACAGCCGGGGCCCGAGGCTTCGGTGCAGAAGATGTTCGCCGACGAACACGGCCAGCATGTGATGGAGTTGGCAAAGCATTTGGTGGGCCCGGCCGGGATGCTCGAGGGGTCGGGGCCGCCGGGAACCCTGCCGTCGACGTCGTTGGGCACGCCGACGGGCAACAACACCAAGATGACCGACGGGCTGTTCGCCGATGTCGAGCGGATCTGGCACTACGGCTACTTGTTCTCGCCCGCGTTGACGCTGGGCGGCGGAACCTTTGCGATTCAGCGCAACATTGTGGCCGAACATGCTTTGGGGCTGCCCCGCGATATCAACGTCGAAAAGGGCAAAACCTGGGCGGAATCACGTCCAGGGTGAGACTTCTGGCACAGTTGCGAAGAAAAGTACGCAAACTGGTTGCATTTTGCGTTTCCTGTGTTTATGTTGATGGTGCAAGGTAAAGTACGCAAGCGCATCAGTGCGCACACAACAAGGCCGGGAGGCCCACCATCATGGCAACCAAGACCAAGCAAAAGACCCAGTTCGAAACCATCACCGATCAGTTCGAGAGCATTGTTGGATCGATCCGTGAGCGCATCGTCGACACCAACGAACTCGTCGCCGATTCGGTTACCCCCTACATCCCCAACGTCGAGCTCGGACTCATCGATCGCCTTCCTGCCCCGAGCAAGGTCGTCGACGAAACCTTCGCCTTGGTCAACAAGAGCGTAAAGGCCAACCACAAGTTCGTCGGCCAGATCGTCGAAGCTTGGACCCCCGCCGATGCCGGCGCCGAGGCCGACAAGGTCGTCAAGGCAGCAACCTCGACCGCCAAGAAGGCCGCTTCGAAGACCACCACCAAGGCAAAGTCGGCCGCCAAGACCGCATCCAAGTCGGTCAAGTAACCAGTGGCTTCGTCCAAGGCGAAGGCCAGTAAGGCCAGCAAGGCTGACAAGGCGGAGAAGGGCGACCGGGAAGATCTCGATCGGCTCGGTTCGTTCATTCGCAGTCAGCGGCGTCTGGCCGAACTCTCCCAACGAGAGTTGGCCAAGCTCACCGACCTGAGCGACCCCTATGTCAGCCAACTCGAACGAGGGCTCCACGAGCCGTCGATTCGGGTGCTGAAATCCTTGGCGAACGCACTCAACGTCTTGCCCGAAACTCTGCTCGAGTTTGTCGGAGTATCCGGCTCGGGTGAGGGGGCCGACGTAAGTGTCGAGACCGCCATCGTCGCCGACGAAGCACTAACCGATACCCAAAAACAGGCGTTGCTCGAGGTGTACCGGAGCTTCCTCGCCCAGTAGCGAGTTCCTGAAGTACTTCCCTAACTCGTCGAGTCGTTAGTAGGGGCGATCACCAATGATCGTGGCCCTCACGACTCGGCGGGTTTCGGGGAAGAAGTCGTTGGAGGCACAGTGCTGGACCGCACGGTTGTCCCACATGGCGAACGAGTCCACCTGCCACCGGAACCGGCATTGGATGCTCGGGTTCATGATCGCCCGCTCGAGGTGGGCCGATATCTCGGCAAACTCGTCGTCGCCGACGCCTTCGATCCCGGTCATGAAGGCCCGGTTCGAGTAGACGGTTTTGGCCCCCGTCTCGGGGTGGGTCCGGATAACCGGGTGATGAGCGAGCGGGTATTTCTCGCGCATCTCTTCTCGTTTGTCTTCGCTAACCCCGCGCCCGAAGACCCGCACGTAGTCGTGGATGCCGACCATGCCGTCGAGTCGGTCTTTCCATTTGTCGCTGAGGCGGTCGTACGCAGCGCCCGCATCGGCGAACGATGTGTCGCCGCCGACCGGTGGAATGACCACGCCGCGCAGAATCGAACCGAGCGACGGCTCTTGGCGCCAGGTCACATCGCTGTGCCAGCCCGACGCCGCGTACTGGTTCTCGGCGTTTGACTCGATCACCACGAGTTCGGGGTGGGTATCGTCGCCCGGCGCAAACGGGTGCACTTCAAGGTCGCCGAATCGACGAGCGAACGCGATATGGGCTTCCGGCGTGATGTGCTGATCGCGGAAGAACAGCACCTTCCAGTCGAGCCACAACTTCTTCAACTCGGCGATCTCGTCGTTGCTCACGTTCGCTAAATCGATCCCGTGAATCTCGGCCCCGATCGTCACGGTTTGCGGCCGCACATCAAACATCGCTCTACCCCTCCGTACCCCTCAAGGAAATTTTGTTGCTTGGTGCAGGGTAGAGGAACTGGTCGGACCGAACCATCCACGGTACCGAAACGTCTTTCTGGTGAACTGCAACAGCAGCAATCAGCGAGCCAGAGCAACAAGACAGTAACGAGACGGGCAAAGAGCTATGGGTGTGTTGAGGTCGAGAGACAAGGGCGAAGTGCGAGAAATCGCCCGGGGGTATGCCCAGAGCATGGGTGTGCCGTGGATGACGCCAGTCACGGTCAAGCGAACCGGCCTGCGTAAATGGCGGGTGACCAGTGCGGGCGAATACGCCGGTGGTCGTAGCGAGATCGTCGTCGACGACCGCTCTGGCGACGTCGACGACATCAAGATTGCCTGCTGAGCATGTTCGTACCTGACCCTCGCCCTCCCGAATCGACTGCTGGCGAGCATCTGTGGATCGGGGTCCGCGGCAGCGAGATCATGGTCGACGCCAACGGCGCGCTGCCATCGGGCGACGATCCGGTCCCCGACGTTGACCAACGGGTGTACGTCGGGTTGCTCGACGACCAGCAAGTGTGGGCGATCGACCTCGCCGACCATGAACCGCCCGACGGTTTCGCGTTCGAGCACCTCCGGGGTCTGTATGGCCGGGTGTCTGAAGAGCGGTGGACCGTCGCTGGCCGGGCCGTGCAGTTGGTCGACTTCGAGCGCAGCCATGCCTTTTGTGGCCGCTGCGGCGAGGTGACCAAAGCCCATCACCGCGACCGGGCCAAGGTCTGCACGTCGTGCGACTACATGGTGTTCCCCCGGCTTGCGCCAGCGGTCATCATGCTGGTGGAAAAGGACGACCAGATCCTCTTGGCGTGGGGCCGCCAGTTTCCCGGCCGGTTCTTCTCCGCCCTGGCTGGCTTTGTTGAACCGGGGGAGTCGCTCGAACAAACGGTGGCCCGCGAAGTTCGAGAAGAGGCCGGCATCGAAGTCAGCGACATCGCCTACTTCGGTAGCCAACCATGGCCGTTCCCGCACTCGCTCATGTTGGGGTTCACCGCCAAGTGGAAGTCGGGCGACATCGTCATCCAAGAGGAAGAGATCGTCGAAGCCGACTGGTACGGCGCTGACAATCTCCCGCCGGTCCCCACCGGCCGGATGAGCATCGCTGGTTGGCTGATCGAGGAGTGGCTGGCCAAGCAGGCGGCGGCAAACTAACCGAGGATGGCAACCATCTGGGCCAGTCCGACGATCGAGATGATCGACATCGGGATGCCGAGCCGTAGGTAGTCGCTAAACCGGTATCCGCCGGGGCCGTACACCATCGTGTTGGTCTGGTAGCCGATCGGGGTGAGAAACGACGACGATGCGGCGACGGCGATAGAGATGGCGACGATCCGCGGGTCGAGTTCGAGTCCCTCGGCGAGCGACAGCGCGGTGGGCAAGATGAGCGCTGCGGCGGCGGCGTTGGTGACCAACTCGGTCAGGACCATCGTGGCGATGATGAGCCCGATCACCACGCCGATCGTGCCGAAGGTGCCAAACGAGTTGGTGATCGCCGAGGCGATTTTGTCGGCTAAGCCGGTCTGGCGCACCGCTTCGCCGAGCCCGAACGCTCCACCGATCATCATGACCACGTTGATGTCGACCGCATCGCGGGCTTCGCGAGGCGAAAGCACGCCGAAGACCACGGTGAGCCCGGCGGCGAGCACCGTTGACCGGGTGACGCTGAGGATGCCGAGCAGCGGCAACAACACGATCGCCGCCAGGGCGATGCCGGCGAACGGCGCCTTCTTGGAGGCGGTCAGGTCGGGACCATCGAGCCGCGAGACGAGCAGGAAGTCTCCCCGGTCACGCCAGCGCGCCCGAAAGTCGCGCCCGGCGAGAATCAACAAGGTGTCGCCGGTGTGGAGCCGAATGTCGCCGAGCTTGCCGGTGAGCGGTTCGCCCGACCGGTGGATGCCGACGACGGCGCCTTGGTACCGAGCCCGAAACTCGACCTCGGCCAACGTGTGGCCAACGAGGGGCGATGTCGGGCCGAGGACCGCTTCGAAAAAGCCGTGCTCCCGCCGGGTTTTGGTGTCGGCCCGGGTCGCGGTGGCCGATTGTTTCGAGGTTTGGCCGGCCGGGGGTTTGGTCAACTCGAGCAGCGGATCGCCCCCGGCTGGCTCGAGGCCTTTGCGAGTGTGGAGGTCGACCACCTGGTCGACCTGGCCGACAAACACCAGAACATCTTCGCGTTGCAGCATCTGTTCGGGTTTGACCGGAGCGATCACCGTCGACCCTCGCCGAAGCTCCGCCAGGTACACGCCGTCGAGGTTTCGCAGGTCGGCATCCTCGACCGTCGTTCCGTGCAGGCCTCCACCTGGCGCGATCGTCATCGACACGGTGAACGGACGCCCGTTCTGTTCTTCTCGGTTTCGAGGGCGGCGACGATCGGGTAACAGCAGCGGCGACAGAACCAGGATGGCGAACACGCCGACAACGGCCACCGGCAGGCTGACCTTGGTGAGCTCGAACATGCCAAGCGGTTCGCCGCCCGCCTCGACCAGCAGGCCCGAAACGACCAGGTTGGTCGACGTGCCGACCACGGTGAGGGTGCCGCCGAGAATGGTGGCGTACGACAGCGGAATCAAGAACCGCGACGACGACAGGCCGCGGCGGTCGGCCCACCTGGTGATCTCGGGGACGAGCATGGCGACGATGGGGGTGTTGGCCAAAAACGACGACGCTCCGGCCGACGGCACGATCAATCGGGAGAGCGAACTTCGGTGGCCGCTGTTGGGCGACAACACCAGGCGAAGAAAGGGGGTAAGGCCGCCGGTTTTCCCGATGCCTTCGGCCACGACGTACAACCCGGCGACCGTCAGCGGGGCCGGGTTCGAGAAGCCGGAAAAGGCCGATTCGGCATCGATGACGCCCAGTACGAACAACACCGCGGTTGCGCCCACGACCCCGACGGGTGGGGAGACGC
This sequence comes from uncultured Acidimicrobiales bacterium, assembly GCA_938038815.1. Classification (GTDB taxonomy): domain Bacteria; phylum Actinomycetota; class Acidimicrobiia; order Acidimicrobiales; family SHLQ01; genus CALLQB01. The sequence continues at coordinate 5,863 of CALHTF010000067.1, forward strand.
GCGACGACACCAACCCAGCGACCATCGCCAAAAGAACGGCGATTGTGATGAATGCGTCGAGACCCACGGTGATCCATCGGCCAACGCGCCGAAAACCTGCGGGTTGGCGCATTGCGAACGGCGTTCGCTCGAACCTAAAGGCCAGGCTCGAATCTCCCACGTTGCCGTTGGGTTTTGCCGGGACGACCGCAGCCCGCGGCTAGTCGTTGGGTTCGGTGAGGCCTTCGATGATGGCGAGTGAGGCAATGGCGAACAGGCTCCAGTCGTCGCTGCCATTCCAATCGATGCCGGTCATCAGCTCTCGATCCGAAACCAAGATGGCGTAGGTCTCGGCCATTCCTGACTGGACCGACCGCAACGCAAGTGCGAGATGTCGAACGGTCAGCGGCGGCACCATGCGCCGGCCGTAGTAGTCGAGCCCAGCCTGGTAGGTATCGCAGATCGCCGCCAGGGCGTCGGCCTCAATCGATTCGAGCGAGTTGGCGACCGTGTCGACTGACAACCCCGAAATCAGAATCCAGAACGCGCGGTAGGCCTCGTCGAGCGACTCCAAAAGCCTTGTAAATTCAGCGTTTCCCATCACCCGAATCGCCTGGGCGAAGTCGGTGGGTTCGGCCTCGAGTGCTTGGCCGATGCTGTCGATGACTTCTTCGGGTTGGTACGGGGCGCGGGCAACCTCGACCAGTAGGTCTTGCAGGTACAGCTCGCGAGGCGTGAGGCCCGACTCGTCGTCCTTCCAGAGGTTATAGATCATGCCGGGCCCGCTGTAGCCGGCGCGGGTGGCGACGTCTTCGAGCTTGAGGTGAGCGAGGACATTGGTCGCGGAACCGGTCGACGAGGAGAGGAACTCTTGTTGCCCAGCGTCGAGCAGGTGGGCTCGCGCTTCTTCTTTCGATCTTCGTGGTGCCATTGCGTTACCGCCTAAAGGGGTGTTCTCTAACGATGAATAGCACATTCGGCGTTACGACGACGTCGCACTCGGTTTTTGGTTCACGACGAGCCGGTGCCGTCGACCAAAGTAGCGAACCCAGTGGCACGGTTTCAGAATTCGTGCGATAGGTTTCAGGGGTGGTCGCGGGCCGCAAAACTCCCCGCTTCGCCACAATCGGGTAGTTCCTGAGACCATTTGGTTTGAAAAGAGCGGGAAGTTGAGCATTTGCCACCTGGCAATCTCGTCCCACCGTCTCTTGAAAAGAACGGCTCGTGGCGGTGGTGTCTGGGGGGACGCCATCGTCACGAGACCTACAAGCAGGGTCAGGCCTCGGCCTGGCTCTCGCTGTTTTTGGCGACCAACGTGCCCGCGGCGGGCGCCGGCTCATCGCTGCAGTGGTGCATGGTCTGTGGCACTCTCTTCTAGGTGACCCCGGTACTAGACACCGCGATCTTTGCGGCCGAACGCACGGCGTCGAACTACATCGTCGCGGCAGCGGTCGTGGTCCTGACCGCCATGATCGCCGTGCTGATGTCGCGTCTTTTGGCCAAGGTGCTTACCCAGGCCGGGTTGCGTAAAGGACCAGCCAAAATCGTTGCCCGAGTGTTGGCGATCATCGTCGTTTTCATCGGCATCATCTATGCCCTCGATATTCTCGACGTGGCCATTGGGCCGATCTTTGGTGCGTTTGGTTTCTCGTCGGTCATCGTCGCGTTCGCGTTCCAGGGCATCATCACCAACTTCGTGTCGAGCACCCTGTTGCATGCCCGGGAGCCGTTCCGGGCCGGCGATCAGATCGAAACCGGCGGGTTCGCCGGAACCGTGCTCGAGATCAACAGCCGCGACGTTGTGCTGCTGACCTTCGACGGCAACCAGGTGATCATTCCGTCGAGCGATGTGCTGAGCAACCCGATACACAACATGACCGCCGATCCAATCCGCCGGTCGCAGATTATGTTTCAGGTGCCGTACCGGGCCGACCTACGGCTCGTGCAGGCGACGGTGGGCCGGGCGGTTCGCCACGTCGAAAGCGTGCTTGAGATGCCGGCGCCCGACGTGTTTGTCGAGTCGTTTGACGATTCGGGCATCGGCATTTCGGTTCGTTTCTGGCACCCCTCCGAACAGCTGACCACCAACTGGGTGCGCAGCGAAGCCACCTTGGCGATCGATGGGGCGCTGCGTGAAATAGGGGTCGAGGTGCCCTATCCGCATGTGGTGTTGGCGTCGGCCGACGACCAACCAGAACCACCGAACGCCGAGCCAACCTCTAGGCCAAAAGACTCATAGATGATGCCCGGTCGCCGACAGGCGATCTATGGCATCACTTCCTCATCCGACTGCTGGCCGTGTGTGCGCACGGGCTCTTGTGGCGTTGCTCGCCGCGGTCGCCCTCGTGTTGGTCGGTGGGCCGGTCGGCGAAGCCCAGGAGGCGAACGAGTCGACGGCGGTTCACGACTTGGCGCTTGTGTTGGTGAAAGCCTCGGGTCAAGAGCACGAACTCAACGTCGCCGCCCGCCCCGCCAAGGGCCACTTTGTCATCGTGCTGAAGAACCAGGGCACGGCAACCGCAACGTCGATCAACATCGTGAATTACCGCCCGGCCGGCACTGCCTTCTCGGTAGTGAGTGCCCCGGTCCTGCCGAAGCAGACCGCTGGGGGAGCGCCAATCGAAATCGTCGCTCCGCATTCTGGGTCCGACCTGATCTTGGTCGACCGCCTCGAGGCGGGCGACCTGGTCGAGATACCGATCACCCTTGAAGTCACCGACGAGTCGCCGGGCCGGTTCGTGCACGGGGTCGAGATCGCCAGCTTTCTCGGGGCCGACGGTGAGATTGTCACCGACCGCGACTCCACGCCCGACACCAACCCGTCGAACGACGCGATCGACCAAACCCCGGGCATCGACCCCGGTGGCATCGACAAGGACAACAGCCACAACGACATCGACTACGACTTTGGCCGGGGCGGTCAATCGTTCCCCACGCCCAACGACGAAGACGACCACGACACCGAAGTAGTGATCGCGCCGCCGATCGCGTCGCTCGACATGCGGCCCAGCGCCGAGGCGACGTCGATGCCGATCCGGGCTGGACAGACGGTGACCTTCCTGGTCGATGTTTGGGCCACGGGTGCTCCGATCGAAACCCTCGAGTTGCGCCACGCAGTCGACGCGTCGAGTTGGGCACCGATCAACCTCGTGGACAATCCCGTCGCCTCGTTTGGTGGTCGAGAACTCCAGTGGTCGCTCGAAGACGGCGCGGTCTCCGTCACGATGATCGGACAGTTGACCAACGGCGACGCCGACACCATCCCCATCGTGCTCGCCGTACCCGAGAACTTCGACGGCAACGTTGCACGTCTTGCCCACTCGGTCGAGCTTGGCCTGCTGAACGGCACAGCCCCGGTCGAACCGGCAGCGGCGATCGCCGACGCGCAGATCCTCGACCTTGCGCTTCGACTAACGGTCGATACCGAGGCATCGACTCTTCCGCCCGCAGCGGGCGCCGACGTGACGTTCGTGCTCGAGGTGTTGAACCAAGGCGCGGTTCCGGCCCGCGACATCGAGGTCTACGACCACATCGATTTTGGCCTGTGGGAACGAATCGACGAGTCGATCAACTCCGGCGTGACTACCGGCGACCAACAACTTCGCTTTGCGTGGAAGGACGAAGAGTTTGGGGCGTTTGCCCAACTCGACGGCGTGTTGATGCCGGGTGAATCGCTCCTGGTTCCGGTAACCCTGCGGGTCTCGACCGGCTACGTTGCACCGCTCGGTTACCTCGCCAACGAAGCCGAGGTTTCGGCGGCCATCGCGACCCGAAGCGACAACCGAACCCCGGCGGTCGACCCGAACGGCGAACCCGTTCTGGACATCGATTCGCTGGCCGACCGTTTCAACTACGACGACCGGGTCGACGATGTGATCGACAACACCGACGGCGACGAGGACGACCACGACGTGGCGTTTGTCGGCCACCGGTTGTCGATTGGTGACCAGGTCTGGATCGATGCCAACGCCGATGGCCAGTTCGATGCTCTCGAGCAAGGGGTATCTGATCTGCCGCTCGAATTGGTCGACGAGTCGGGCGAGGTTGTGGCGTCTCTGACCACGAACGAGGCGGGCGTGTACGTGTTCGCTGGTCTCGAACCAGGCACCTATACCGTGCGGGTTGAAGCTTCAGCTACCGAGATTGGTGGGGCCGCCTTCGGTGCGGTGACCAGCGAGGTTGGCCCGTTCGCCATCGGTGACGACGGGGTGGCCGAGTATCGCAACTTCGACCTGGGCCTCGTGTTGCCCCAGGCGTCGTCAGAAGCCCAAGAGGGCGAATCTCGACCCCAAGTGCTCGCGTTCACCGGTCCGTCGCACACCACGATCTTGTTCGTGGTCGGCCTTGGGCTGATCGCCCTCGGCCTGGTTTTCGTGCGGTTTAGCTCAACAGGAGCACAGCGCGTTCGTTAACCCGCTGGCCGCGCTCGAGGGCGTTGTCCATCATTGGCTCGCTGCTGCCGCGGCCGATCGCGATAATCCGGTCGGCGTCGATGCCGCGGCCGGCGAAGAACTCGGTGAGTTCCTCGGCTCGTTCCTGCGAACGCACGAGACTTGAGATGATGTTCTCGCGGTCGTTGGTATGAGCGATGATGGTGAGGGTTTGGTCCGGGTTGGTGTTGAGACTGAGGAGCGCCACTTCGAGCAACCGCACCGACTCTTCGTCGGCCTCGTTGCCGCTCGGGTCGACGAAGTGGAGGGTGTCGTAGACCTCGAGCTTGCCGAGGCGGGTCGCGTCCGCTCGGTCGTCGACGACATAGTTGTTGACTACGTTTTCTTCGCCGAAGATCTCTCGGGCGGCGACGGCAAGACTCTCGGCGTCGTCGGCCGACGGTTGGGCGCCGCTGAGGGTCAAGACCCCGTTGGTGACGAGCGCCGACGGTTCGATCAGGTTGTCGCGAGGGGCCGGCGTTTCGATTGCCGGGGGTTCGACTACCGGGGTGGAAACTTCGTCGGCCCGTTCTTCGAGTTCGCCAAAAACCGACGCCGGTGGTGCGGTTTCGGGAACGTCGACCGCGGGAGCGGTGGTTTCGGGTGCTCCGGCGCCGAACGGTGCGCGGTTGCCGCCGGCGATCAGTACCGCGACCATCGTCGCGGCCAGGGTGAAGGCGACCAGGCCAAACAGGAGCCCCATGATCGACCGGGGTCGAGTCTCGACTCGTGGGGCGGAGGAAGAATCCGTTTCGTCCGGGTTACCAGACGGGTCAGAATCGCCCCACGAGTCGGAGGATGGGTTGCTTTTCGCAAGAGTCTGTGGAGACACAACAACCATCTGTACCGCCTTTCGGCGCACTCCGATAGGGCAGAACGGCCTATTCGGGCTTATTGACCAGGTCCGCTAGGGTCACGCCATGAACTACGGCGTTGCCATTTTCCCGACCGAATACTCCATCTCGCCGGCCGATCTTGCGGTGGGGCTCGAAGAGCGGGGGTTCGAGTCGCTTTGGGTTGCCGAGCACTCCCACATTCCCTCGTCGCGGACCTCACCTTGGCCGGGAGGCGATGTGCTTCCGCAGATGTATTACGACGTGGTCGATCCGTTTGTTGCGTTGTCGATGGCGGCGGCGGTCACCACCAACCTGAAGCTGGCCACCGGTATTGCGCTGGTTCCGCAGCGCGATGTGTTTCAGTTGGCCAAGCAGGTGGCGAGCCTCGACATGCTCAGCGGCGGCCGGTTCCTGTTTGGGGTCGGCGGCGGGTGGAACGCCGAGGAAATGGCCGACCACGGCACCATCGACTTTGGTGGGCGGTGGAAGCTCATGCGCGAGCGGATCGAGGCGATGAAGGCGTTGTGGGCCGACGACGAGGCCGAGTACCACGGCGACGTGGTCGACTTCGACGCCTGTAAGGTCTGGCCCAAGCCCGCGCAGAAGCCGCACCCGCCGATCCATGTCGGGGGCGGTTTCCCGCACGCCGTGAAGCGAGCGATTCGGTACGGCGACGGCTGGATCCCGATCGGTGGCCGCGATGGCGACTTTGTGAGTCTGGCCGCCCAGGCGCGAGCGATGGTCGCCGACGCTGGCCGCGACGCCGATCGCTTTGAGATCAGCGTGTACTACGCACCGGCGGACGCCGCCGAGTTGTCGGCGCTACGCGAGGGCGGAATCGACCGGGCGGTGTTCGGTCTGCCACCCGAAGGCCGCGACGAAACCCTGGCCCGACTCGACACCTTGGCGGCGCTACGCGACCAGGTTTCCTAGAGGTGGTTGGTGAGGGGGCCTAGCTGTTCTGGTTGAGCAGCTGCACCAAGAACTGTCCAGGCGATGAGTAGAGCAGCTTGCGTGGGCACTCGTACTGGGTGTCGGCTGGGTCGGCCGGCTCCGGACTCGAGTTCACCAGTCGGGTGATGTAGGCCTTGAACGGTTCGTCGCTGTACCCCAGGTCGGGGTCGACGAGCGGATCGGTGAAAACTTGGATGAAGGTTGTCTGCTCCGGGTCTTGGCAGGTGCGTTGCTGAACCAGAACGGCAGCGGCCAACACATCGCGGGGGACCGGCAGGTCGGTTATTTCGGTGGGTAGGCCTCGCAGCCCGCGGTCGAGGCTGCGGACCTGTTTGATGACCAGTGGAGTGTCGTAGGTGGCGGGTTGGCGGGTTGCCGGCCACGATTCGTCCATGGTCTTGAACTCAAAATCGAGGGTCAGTGATCGACGGTGTTGCTCGGCCGGCAGGTCCTCGTTTGTCGAGGTGAGCCATGCGGTTGCGACAATGGTTGTCTGCCGAGCGAGTTGTAGCACCTGATCGTTCGAGAGCACCTCAGCTTCGGCGATGGTCGAGGCCGAAATTCGATCGATGGTTTCTTCATCGCCGTCGATGGTCACCCGAACAACCTCGGGAAGATCGGCGCTGGTCGGGTCGGGGTTGGTCACGCTCATTGCGCCGGCCTGCACATTGATCTCGACCGCCGAGGCGTAGCTCTGGACCACGCCGTTGACCAGGTTGGGCGTGAGGGTCACGGTGACCACGCCGTTGTTACGCTCGAGTTCGTCGTCGAATCGTGGATGCACGACGATTCCCATGCCGCCGGTCACGTGATCGATGCGCTCGCGTCGGCGTTCCTCATAGGCCTCAAAGCTCCAGTACGACGCCCAGGTCTTCTTGATCGTGTACTCGACTGTCTTCTTGTGATCTTTGGCGTTGGGCTGGTCTTCGGGGTTGAAGAATCCGGTGTTGGAGTCGTACAGGCCGGCGCCGCTGAACCCCTCGATGTCTTCGGCCGAGCTCGACGAACGGAACCGCAGGCCCTGCTGGGGGTCGAGATGATCGAAGTTTGCTTCGAGCCCTTCGGTGATGGCTTCGAGTGTGTCGACGTCGAGGGGAATGTTGCGGAAGTACTGCTTAAACCCACCGGCTTCGAGTACATCGGCAACCAACGTGTTTTCGACTGCCTTGGCGAAGTCGACGGCGAACTTCTGGTCTTCGGGTGTGGTGTAGAACTCGGCGTAGTCGCTCGGGCCCTCAAAGACGAGGTAACGCATGCGGCCGTTGCGAGCGACGTCGAAGTTTTCGATCCGCAGGATGGGGTTGAGCGCCGCCCGAGCTTTGGCGAAGTGGGCCCGGTACAGCCCGATGGGTATCGCCACCGGTCGGTCGGGGGTGCGAACGTCGGATTGCAACAACGAGATGAAGCCAACCGCCTTGCCGCCGATGGTCGGCACCCAGGCGTCGCGAGTTGCCCGGTCGGTCGCTTGGGTTGCGAGTTCGGAAAGGTCGATCACTGGGTCGACATCGTCGGCGGGTAACTCGACCGAGACCTTCTGCTTGGCGGTGAGGTCGACCCACTCGAGGTACTGCTCTTCGGTGATGAGCTTGATGTCGAGTTGGTCGCCGTCGGCGGTGCGGACCGCTCGCACGATGGCGTAGGACCGCACCCGGGCCGCTTGGCGGATTTCGTCGTTGTTGAGTACCCCGGCCATCGATGCGTTTGGGATGCCCCGGTTCTTGGCCAGCAGGTTCACGTGAGCCAGCGGCGTTTGGGGCCCCGACGAGATGAGCGCGTTGGCGGGCGGCAGGTAGTCGGGCACGTTGTCGACCAACAAGATGTCGATGTCGCGGGCGTCTTCGAGGCGGCCACCGCCCTCTTCGATCAGGATCAAACGGCCCGCCGTGATGCCCTCGTTGTAGACCGCTACTTCGCCTTCGGGTACCAGGTCGCGGTAGTGGACGATGCGACTGCTGAGCGGGTGGTCGGCGGCGGTCATCACCTCGGCGGTTTGGGCCTGGGCGGGCGACCGCACCACCCATTCGAGCCGGTCGGCGATGTCGTTCGGCAACGAGGCGGTGAGGCGATCGAAGAACACTTCGAGTTCGTCGTCGGTGATGTCGTCGCCAAAGCCCAGCTCGAGCAGCCATCGTTCGTCGGTTACCTCGTTGGCCGGGAAGTAGACGATGCCGCCGACGCCGTATTGCCGTGGTTCGGTGTCGTTCGCCAACGCGTAGAAGTTCGTGGAGTACACCCGATTGCCGGTTACCCGGCTGTTGATAATGCTGACGTCTTCGGGCAGCTTGTCGGGGTTGGCGCTGGCCCACTGCTTCGCCTCGGCGATCGTGGCGAAGGACTCGCCGCGAAGCGGTCGCGCCGTCGCGCCCGGTGGCTTTATGCCATTGAGGACCTGAAACCAGTACCACTCGTCGTGCAGTTCGTAGAAGTTTGCGTTGAGCCACTGCACTTCGTCGCTTGCGGTGAAGTCGGGCATCACAAACTTGAGCGTCGATGTTCCGGTTGGGCCGGTTCGGGCGATTTTGAAGAACTGGTCGACCGATTCGACCTGGGTAACGAGTCGTTCGACGGCTCCGGGGTCGGGCGCTTCGGTTGTGGTGGGTGGCGCTTGGGTCGTGGTGCTCGGGCCGGAGGTTGGCGGGAGCCCGGTGGTGGTGGTGGGGGCTGGTTCGGGTGCGGTGGTGGAAGGACCGGTGACATCGAGCGGACTGTTCGAACACGCTCCAGCGAGCAGCGCCAGAACGACGACGACGCACGCGGCGAGCCAACCGAGGCTCACCCTTGGCCGGTTGGTCTGGTTGTCGCTCGTTCGTCCCATCGTTATCTGTGACGATGCCTTCCGCCGGTTGGTTCCGTGTGGTGTGTTGCGCTTTCGTGTCGATCGTTGGTGTTCATATCGGCGTCGAGCGCTGCGAGGGTTAGCTCGCGTGGCCGATGGGTGCGGTGGTGGCATTGAGAACCGCCACCAGGTCGGCTGGTGCGAGTACAACCTCGAGCCCGCGCTTTCCGCCGCTCACGAACATTTCGGGGAGATCCTCGCAGCTGTGGTCGACGAAGGTGCGGAGCGCTTTGCGTTGACCGAACGGGCTGATGCCTCCGGCCACGTAGCCGGTCGACCGCTCGGCGGCTACCACCTTGGCCATCGTGGCCTTCTTTGCGCCGGCGGTCCGGGCGAGCGCTTTGAGGCTGAGCTGCCCACCGACCGGCACGATCGCCACCACGAGTTCGCCGGTGTCGAGGGTGGCGAGCAGCGTCTTGAATACCGACGCGGGGTCGATACCGAGTACATCGGCGGCCTCTTGGCCGTAGGACTCGGCGTTTGGGTCGTGGTCGTAGGAGACCACCCGGTACGCAACCCCTGCGGCGTCGAGAGCTTTGGTTCCGGGAGTCATCATGGCGATCGCTGACCAACGTACCGTCTGGAACCGAGGCGATGGCAGCTGCTAGAAGAAGGCTATGAGCGAAGCAGCCGAGACCCCAGACGTGCCCGTTTTTATGATCGCCCGGTTCGAGGTGACCGACGCTGATACGTATCGCCAGTACGAGAAGGGGTTCTTCCCGATCCTCAAGCGGTACGACGGCCAGTTCCACACCTTCGACGACAACGTGCATGTATTCGAAGGCGATCCGGCGGTTGGCCGCACCGTGGTGTTCCAGTTCCCCTCGGAGGAAAAGGCCAAGGCCTGGTACAACGATCCCGACTACCAGGCCATCGCCGAACACCGCTGGGCCGGAACCACCAACACCACCCTCATCATGGTGCACGGCCTCCCACCCCGCACCTAACCCCACCCCCTCCCGAAACTTTTGCCGTTGAACCGCGTAGGGCGGCTCAGCTGCAATCAGAATCCGACGTGGGCGCTATGCGGCCGATTCGTGGCGCTTTTCTTTGGCCCATCGCACGACCTCAATGAGCGCCGTGATGCCGATTGCGGTACCGAACGCCACCAAGAAGGCGGTGGTGTGGTCGTCTTTGAAGCGGTCGCCGGCCACAAAACCGAGCCCGCCGGCATAACTGGCCCAAATGATCGCCGCGATGGCGTCCCATTTCATGAACCAGTCGAGGGGTTGGGCCGTGATGCCGCTGGCGCTGGTGAGCGCAGTGCGCCCGCCCGGGATGAAGCGAGCGGTGATCAGTAACGGCCCGCCTCGCTTTTCGATCTGGGTGGTTGCCCAGTCGAGCCGTTCGGCGCCCTTTCCGCTCGAGAACAGCCGGGCCGTGAGCCAGTCCTTGGCTCGGTATCCGAGCTGGTACGCCATGTTGTCGCCGGCGAACGCACCGAGCGCGCCGGCCAGAATTACCAGGGCGATCAACAGCTCGCCTTGGCCGGCGGCGATGCCTCCGAGGATGACGGTGGTTTCGCTGGGCACGATCGGCACAACCGAGTCAAAGAAGGCGATCGAGAAGATGACCAGGTAGAACCACGGGCTGCTCGACAGCTCCTGCAGCGGTTCGAGGATGCTGTCGAGGAAGCTGGCGAAGATTGGCGCGTACACGAAACATCGATCGTAGACGGGTGGGGAACCCATTGAGTGTAGGGCCGTGTGTCGGGCGGTCGTTCGAATTGTCTCGTTCGGGTCGGTAGTGTCTGGACCAGACAGATCAAGGGGGAAACCATGGTCGGTACAGGGGAGTCCTACGCCCAAGGCGCAACGACCGTTGCGTTGTTGGAAGAGACCATCGACGCCAATTTCCGGCGAGCGGTCGCCAGCTACGGCGACCGCGAAGCGTTGGTGGTGCGTCACCAGAACATTCGGTGGACCTACGCCGAGTTCGATGCCCGAGTCGATGAGCTCGCGCGGGCGTTGATGGCCTTTGGGCTCGAGGTCGGCGACCGGGTGGGTCTGTGGGCGCCAAACCGCTACGAGTGGGTGCTGACCCAGTACGCGACCGCTCGTATCGGCGCGATCATGGTGTGCCTCAACCCGGCCTACCGCACGACCGAACTCCAGTACGCCCTCAGCCAGTCGGGCACCCGGTTGCTGATGGCGGCACCCACGTACCTCACCAGCAACTACACGGCGATGTACGCCGAGGTCGAGTCTGAATGCCCAACGGTTGAACACGCGGTGTTCTTCGGTGAGGACACCTGGGACGACCTGCTGGCCCGAGCCGACGAGGTCACCTCCGAACAGGCGGCCGACCGAGCCGCCTCGTTGTCGAACACCGACCCGATCAACATCCAATACACCTCGGGAACCACCGGGCTGCCGAAGGGCGCCACGCTGACCCACCGGAACATTTTGAACAACGGATTCTTCGTTGGCGAAGGCTGCGGGTACACCCACGAGGATCGGGTGTGTATCCCGGTGCCCTTCTACCACTGCTTTGGAATGGTGATGGGCAATCTGGGCTCAACGTCGCATGGCGCCACGATGGTCATCCCGAACGACGCGTTCGACCCAACCGCGGTGCTCGAAACGGTGCAGGACGAAAAGTGCACGAGTCTGTACGGCGTGCCCACGATGTTCATCGGCGAGCTCGGCCTAGCTAACTTTGAGGACTACGACCTCTCATCGTTGCGCACCGGCATCATGGCGGGGTCGCCGTGCCCGGTCGAGATCATGAAACAGGTGATCGAGCGCATGCACATGGACCAGGTGACCATCTGTTACGGCATGACCGAAACCTCGCCGGTGTCGACCCAGACCGGCGCCGACGACGCGATCGACAAGCGGGTATCGAGCGTGGGCCGGGTACATCCGCACGTGGAGATTCGCGTCGCCGACCCCGAAACCGGCGAGACGGTTCCTCGCGGTACGTCGGGCGAGTTTCAGACCCGGGGGTACTCGGTAATGAAGGGGTACTGGGACGAGCCGGAAAAGACGGCGGGCGCAATCGACGCCGAAGGTTGGATGCATACCGGCGACCTCGCCGTGATGGCCGAGGACGGGTATGTAAACATCACCGGGCGAATCAAAGACCTCATCATCCGAGGCGGCGAGAACATCGCACCGCTCGAGGTCGAAGAGTTTTTGTACACCCATCCCGACATCGTCGACGTACAGGTGGTCGGTGTACCCGACCCGAAGTTTGGCGAGGCGGTGTGTGCCTTCGTGCAGACCAAGCCCCAGTCGAGCAGTCTCGACGGATCACCGCTCGATGCCGCGGGTGTGCGGGCGTTCTGCGACGGCAAGATCGCCCACTTCAAGATCCCGGCGTATGTGCTGGTGATCGACGAGTTCCCGATGACGGTGACCGGCAAGATTCAAAAGTACAAGCTCCGCGATCTGGCGACCGCGGAGCTTGGGTTGGAGGGGCCGGCGGTTACCGCCTAGCCGGTCGGTTTTACTGTTCTGAGCACACGCCGCGGTCGTAGTTGCCGACCTGGCGGATGATCTCGGACTCGTTCGGCTCGATCTTCTCGCCGGCGAGTTCGGATTCCAACACTCGCAGTAGCAGCGAGTCGAGGTTGGTGACCTGGTAGCACTGGGTCTTCGGTTCTTGCTTCTCGCCACCGATGCCCGAGTCGGCGGTGAGGAACAGGTGGCTTCCGCCGGTGGTGAGCGCCATTACCCGCATCATGTATTCGGCGGTGTCGGCCACGCCGCTGGCGGCCAGCGGGTAGATCCGAATGCCCTTGCTCGCTGCGGTGTCGGCGGCATCGAGGGTGGCTTGGAGGTCGTCGTCGTGCGGAGGGGCGTCGGCGTTAAGGATCATCACCCGGGCCACGTCGCCATCTCGCCAGCTGAGGTCGTTGGCGTCGAGGAGGGCAGCGTCCATTGCTTCTGGGTAGTCGCCGCCGCCTTCGGCGCGTTGATCGGCAAGGTTGGTGCGCATCTCCGACACGCTGTTCGTGAAGTCGTACACCTGGGTAACAAAGTCGTCGCCGATGTCGCGGTAGCTGACCATGCCGAAGCGAAGGTCGGCGTCGGGGTAGGTCTGGCGAAGTCGTTCGATAATCGATTCGAACTCGACGGTCAGGTAGTTCAGCTCGTCGCTCATGCTTCCGGTGACATCGAGTACGAAGGCGATGTCGAGGGCCTGAGGTGCGCCTCCCAGGGTGCCGTCTTCGGCCGTGATGGTGACGGCGCCTTGGTTGGCGTCTTCGGTGCTCACGGTGGTGGTGGTCCCGGCAACCTCGACGTCGAAGGTTGTCCATCCTGTGGCGGAGTAGTTGGGGAAGAACCGGGCGGTGCCGGCACTGTTGGTGTGCACGATGAACTCTGGGCCACCGTCGGTCGAGACCCGGACCGGTGTGTTGGCGATGCCGACCCCGTTGCTGTCGACGACCTCGAGCGAGATCCGCTGGGTGAGGTCGGGGTAGGGCAGCAGTTGGCCAAAGTTGGTCGCCGTGCGGTCGAGGTAGCCGAGGAAGAAGTCGTAGTTGAGGTTGTCGTTGACCTCGGCGGCGGTGAGCAGGCCAGCCTGGGGGCGAGGCTCAGGTTCTGGCGACGGTAGTGGAGCGCCTGGTTCGCCGGGTTCGATGTACTCATCGGTGGCCTCATCGCCGGCAGCAATTCGGTCCTCGGCGACTGCGCCGGCCTCCGGTTCGCTTTCTTCGCTGAAACTCTCGACCGCGCCGCTGCTGTCGTCGAGCATCGCTTCTTCGGGAGCTTCCGTCGGAGCGTCGGGCATGTCGGCCGAGTCGTCACTATCGGTGCTGTCGTCGCTGTCTTTCTCGCTCCCGGCCACTGGCTCGCTGACCTCGTCGACGACCTCGGCAGCGTCATCTGACGATGAGCCACATCCGGTGGCGAACATCGCCAAGATGGCGAGCGTGGCGATCAGGCGGGTGAGAAGGGTTCGTTGGCTAGTCACGGTTTCGGCTCCAAGAGCTAAGTGGTTGGTGTCCTTTCGACGGTTCACCGACCGAGAAAAGTTCCCCAAGCTTTGCAATGGGCCGGGTGGCCTACCGGTTCAGCTAGAAAGGCATATGGCGAGCGAGGTGGAAAGCGAACCGCAGGAGTCGCTTTGGGCAACCGTGAAGGGCGACTTCGCCGGTAGTGGTGGCGCCAAGGTGGTCGGTGTTGCGCTGGTGCTCGCCTGGATGGCGTTTCAGTGGGGGTGGGGCAACGACATCTTGTTGCCGCCCATCGTGGCCCGAGCGTTCGAGGCGGTCGACGACGGCGCCACCTGGTTGTCGGCGGTACTGGCAACCCTGTCGGGCATGGGCGCCGGTATGGCCTTCTGGGGCATAACCCAAACCGTCGACGGACTCGTTGTTCTTGGTGGCCTTCGGCTGGTGCCGGGGATCACCGAACGCATCTCAAGGTTTGTGGCGCGGCAGGGCTGGATCAAGCCCTTCGACGAGCTCTCGTTCGGGACCAAGTTTCTTATCGCCTACGCATCGGGTGCCTCGGTGTTGTGCTTGGTCGACGTGTTTGCGACCGGCCGGCCCGGCCTTCGGGTTCGGCGCCGGATGCTCGCCGAAGCGGTGGCGTTGGCGGTTGCCGGGGTGGGCGTCATCATCCTGGTCGTCGGAGCGCTCACGTCGATCGGCGCTCGTATTCCGGCTACCGAAGGCGCCGCCGAGGTGGCGCTGCGATACGCCAGGAACCCGCTGACGTGGCTGGTGATCTACGGCTCGTTGTTCCTGTTGTCGTCGCTGGTCTCCAAGCTCACCGGCGCAGGTGAGGGCCCAGAAACCACTTCTGATCGCGGTTAACCCGCTCCGAGCGGGTCTCGCGCAAAAATTTCTGGGTGGGCGGGTAGGGTTTGGACCCGCTCGTTCTGCACTTTCGGAGTTTGTTTTGTCTAAGCCTGTTGTTCTTATTACCTCGGCCGCCGGTCGGATCGGCCGCGAGCTGGTCGCCCGGCTCGCCGCCGAGGGTGACTTTGTCATCAACGCCTGTTCGTTCTCCGAGGGCAAAGAAGACGACCTGATTTCGCTCGGCACCGACGACGTGGTCAAGTTCGACCTGAACGATCCGGCAACGTGGGAAGAAGCGCTGGAAGGGGTGAGCGCCGTGTACTCGGCGTCGCTTGACCCGATGCTCGAAGGTCACTTGGCGTTCGCCAAAGAGCTCGGCCGACGCAAGGACCAGATCAACCATGTGGTGCGGGTGAGCTGCATGGGCGCCGACACCAACACGGCGTCGTACGACCCCGATCAGCATTCGTCTCGAGAAGGTGCCGGGATCCCGCTGATGTTGCAGCACTACTGGTGGGGCGAGAAGGCACTGATCGACGAAGGCCTCAACGTCACCGTGCTCCGCAACAACTTCTTCATGAACCACCTGTTGAAGACCGACTGCGAAACC
The DNA here is from genome assembly GCA_938038815.1 of uncultured Acidimicrobiales bacterium. Taxonomy (GTDB): domain Bacteria; phylum Actinomycetota; class Acidimicrobiia; order Acidimicrobiales; family SHLQ01; genus CALLQB01. The sequence goes on from CALHTF010000067.1 coordinate 21,263, forward strand.
ATCGACTCCGAGGGTTGGTTCAGTAACCCGCTCGGGTCGGCCCGCAACTCGTTTGTGGCCACCCGCGATATCGCCGAAGCGGCGGCCGTGGTGCTCACCGAAGGTCCCGAGAAGCACGGCGATAAGTTCTACGACATCACGGGTCCGCAGCCCCAGAACATGTTCGAGATCGCCGCTGACCTCGGCCAGGCGATGGGCAAAGAGCTCGAATACCGCCCGCAGAACATGACCGATTTCGAGAACGACTTTGGCGCCACCCGCGCCGAGTTCTTCGAGTATCTGGTCAACGGTTTTTACACCCGGTGCAGTCCCGACTTCTACAACCTGACCGGCCACAAGCCGACCTCGTACCTCGACTACCTCACCACCGAAGGTGCCTCGGGCGAGACCGGACTCGAGGAGCTGTGGCAGGGCAACCTGTGGAAGAAGGGCGAGGACGCCATGAAGGACGCGGCCCAGGTCAAGGGGTAACCGTGCTCGCCGTGATCCGGCGGCTTGTCGTGCCGCTCGCCTTGGTGGTCTTGAGTGCCGCCTGTGGTGGCGGACTTTCGGCCGATGAGCAAGAGCTCGCCGGCGTGCTAGCCACCGACCTCGAAGCCTTTGGCCGGCCGCCGATGAGCGACGCCGAGCGAGGTTGTGTGGCAGAAGACATGGTGAGCGACTTGGGTGCTGGAAGGCTCAACGAGATGGGCTTCGTTGTGCGTGACGGCGCCAGCGCGACCGCAATCACCCGCGAGAATCAAGCCGCCTTTCTCGACAGCTTTGGCGAGGCGTTCAGCGAGTGCATCGACGTGCGCGACCTCTTCACCCGCGACGCAGACCTCACCCCCGAAGCTCAGTGCGCCATCGACCAGTTGTCCGAGGACGACTTGGCCGACGGCTATCTGATCGCGCTCAAGTCGACCGAATCGACCGAAGACGACATCGCCCGGCTGGCTGAGATCGAGCTCAAATTCGCCACCGCCGAAGCGGAGTGCGCCGAGTAGTTACTCGCCTTCGACCGGGGTGGGTAGGCCTTGGTTTTGTTCGAGGGGCTCGGTGAAGTTCGAGTCGCACAGCTGTTCGCTCTCGACGAAGAACGAGATGATGAGTTCCTCGTCGAACCCTGTGGTTTCGAAGTCGGTATCGGAGAGTTCCTCGAAGTAGGCCGGGTCCCAGTCACGGCTGATCGCCTCTTTGGCGACCGCCTTGATGAAACGGTGGGCTTCGTTGGCGGCTTCGGCGATGTCGTCGGGCGCAGTCTCGACCACGATGGTCATCTGTTCGATCATGGTGTTGAGCATCTGCTCGGCTTCTTCGGCGGTTTCGGGGTTGTTCTGGCCGGCTTCATCGGTGATGTCGTAGGCGGCGCAGTATGCGGTTTCTTGAACGGTCAGGCCGTCCTGTTGTGGCTCGGGCTCGGGGATTGGCTGCGGGTCGTCGATTGGTTCGGGGTCGACAACCGACTCCGATTCGGGAACGGGTGCGTCTTCGGGTTCGGCCTGATCTTCGGCGACCTCGTCGTCGGTGACTTCGCCTTCGTCGGTGATCAGTTCGCCATCGCCAACCCGGTCATCGTCCTCGACCGTGTCGGGAACTCCGACCTCGTCGGGAACATCGTCGGGAACCTCGTCGGCATCGGTTTCATCGACCAGTACGGCGTTACCGTTGCCGGTTTCGACCGATTGCCCACCAGAGCAGGCGGCACCAACTAAGGCGAATAGGGCCAGGATCGCGGCGGCCCAAAGGCGCCGGGACGACGTGGGGGATGGCTGAGGGGATTGCTGGAGGGATTGCTGGGGGAGCGTGTGCATAGCCATACGACGCTTCCCATCGGCAGGAAGTTCCCCAGCCCTTAGCCCCGTTCTTTTTGCAGTTCGTCCGCGCAGGGCGGCTCAGCTGCCAAAGTTTCGGGGTTATTCGAGGGAGGCGGAGCCGGTTGCGGTCAGCTGGGTGCTCGAAAGCCCGACCGCTTTACCGAAGATGTAGTCGACCTCGAGGGCGAGGCCGACCGTGATCTGGTTGTCGTCGACACTGGCGCTGGTGATTGCTACGCCATCGATGTTGCGCGAACCAACCGAGGCGGCGATCACCGACTGGGCGAGGCCCGGGTCGATCACCGGTTCGCCCGATGTGCGCAACTCGAGTTGATCGACGGCGGCGGCCGCAGCGTCGTTGGCCGCTGCATCGGCGATGTTCTCCAATTCACGTTGGCGCAAATGGACCGCCGCAAAGTCCACGGCGATCGCCCCAAGGACGATGAGGACCAACACCGCCGCCGGGGCGAAGACGAGGGCCGAACCTTGGTCGCTCTCGAATCGTGGGCCACGCATCAACATCCACCTTCGGGCACGCCGTCGCGGTATGGATCGATGATCTCCGAATGAACCGAGCGGACGGTCACGCCGTCACCGAATCCACCGATCCACGGCAGCGAGATCGCCGGAACCTGATAGCTGACTTCCATCTGCACCCGGCCGCAGCGGGTAAACGATGTGGCAGCGGTAACCGGCCCGATCGCGCCGCGTCCGTCGCCCCGTCCAAAGGCGGCAAGCGCACCAGCGGCTCGCGACGAGGCCATCCCGGCGGCAACGTCTTGGTCACTTTCGACGAATACCCGCACGCCTTCCCGCGATGCAGCGTTCACCGCCATCTTGGCGTCGAGAACGGCCCAAGCATTCACCACGACGAGGGTGCCCACGACAAAGATGAGTACACCGAACGGGATCGCCTCGAACCCGCCGACGAAGCCTCGCTCGCTTCGCCAATCGATCGCCCGAAGGCGGCGCAGAACCCTCACTGGAACTCCTCGGTGCGAACCTCGATCGTCCGGTCGATTCGGCCGAGCTTGGAGTCGCCAAACAGTGGCACGATCGTCGGGACATCGGCGGTGACCCGCAGCACTACCAGATCGGGGTCGCCCAGGTTCCACTCGACGTTCAGCCGCTCTTGACCGAATTGGCCGAGTCGGCTGCGCATCTCGGAGGTAACCACTCCGGTCGCTGCGCCACGGCGCTCGGACGCGTCGAAGCCGGCGACCGACCGTGCGCCTTCGTAGCTCACGCTGGTCACCACCGACCGGGCGTAAAGCGAGAACACGACCTGGGTGGCGAACAGCATGAAGATGAGAAACATCCCCATGCCGAAAACCATGCTGAACAGGCCGCTCCCGCGGTCACCGCCGATCCGGCGACTAACCGCCAATCTGGTCGACTTGGGTCTTTACGTCGTTGGCCGAGTCGTCGAGGATGCCCTTAAAGGCCAGCCACGCTGCGACGCCCAAGAAGGCAACGATCAATATGGCGAGTGCCATCGAGATGACGCCTTCGCCTCGGTCGTCGGCCGACCGTTCGATCAGATCATCGCGGGTGTGGAGTGCTGCGACGCAGAGTCGAAGCGCCCGTTGCTGCAAGGTGCGGGTTTGGATAGCTGTCATGGTTTTTTGCCTAACTGTTTGGTTCGGGTGATTGATCAGGGGGAAGAGAGAGGAGGGGGATCTCGGCTAGCTACCGGAGAACACCGACAACGCATCGACGAACGGGACCAGCATCAACATGACGCCGGGGATGAGCGTGGCGACCGTTACCGGAATCCAGACCTGTTGGGTTCGACGTTCGATGGTCTCGATGAGCTCTCGTTGCACGTCTCGGCGGATCGACCGGGCCTCGTCGCTCACGAGTCGGCCGAGGTCGGTGGCGTCGCTGTTGAGCGCTAACACGCTTACGAGGCGGTCGACTGCGGGCACGTTGACCAGTCGCGACCATTCACGTAGCGCCTGGACGTCGGTGAGTCCTTGGCGGGTTCGGCGCCGCACCCGGCGTAGATCTTGAGCGACCGACCCGTCGCCTCGGTCAGCGAGTCGGCTGAGCGCACCGCCAAGCGAGTAGCCCGAGCCGAGCAACATGGCGAGCTGTTCGGCGACGACGGGGAGTTCGAGAAAGACTCGGCGTTGCCATTTCTGTGAGTCCTTAGCGATCAGGTGTTCGCCGATCAGAAACGAAAGGGCCGGGCTGCCGATCAGCGCCAACGCAATGACACCCGGCGGTGGGGTTAGAGCAATCGACACCGAGATACTGGCGCCCAACAACGCAACGCTCCACCCGACCTGGCGAACCCGGTACTCCGATGCGGTTAGCGGAGAGTGGATGCGTTCGAGACGAACAGCGAGTTCCTCTGATACTCCTGCCAGCTGTGAAAGACGCTCACCAATGCGGCTCGAAAGTGGCGCGACGACGTCGCGGAACGACCCAACCGACAGCAGACCAGCTGTTGCTCGCTTGCCCATGCCGCCGGGGGTGTAAGGCATTAGCCGGTCGGCGAGCGGGCGACGGTTGAACAACCGCAGCTCGGCGAGGAGCAAGATCGACCCAACCCAGAACAGCCCGGCGAACAAGATAATCAAGCGCATACTCACGACCCGAACACCCGTCGTTCTTCGGGCAACGCCATGATCCGGCCCGCCCAAAACCAGCAGACGACGATCACCAGTAGAGCGGCCACCACCACCGCCTGGCCGGTCGGGGTCTGATACGCCGAGCGGCCATTGCCAATCGACATGCCGGCAAGCGCCATACCGATCGGCACAACGAGCACAAAGAACCGAGCGAAGCGGGCGCCCGCCTGGCGGCTTGTCGCGTCCTTACGGCCTTGGGTGTCGGTCGTGCGGTCCTCGATGAGCGCGTCGAGTCGCTTGGCAAGGTCGCCGCCGCCGAGTTCGTGCGCGGTAAGCAGGGTTTCGCACGTGATGTCGGCGGTTGCGTCGCCGAGCCGTGACTTGAGCACCGCAATCGTACGTTCAAAGTCGGTCGATAGGGCCCACTCTCGATGGGCGTGCTCAAAGGCCGGCCGCATTTCGTCGGGTGCTCGCTCGCCCACCTCAAAGAGGGCCTGAGGTACCGATCGGCCGACCGAGGTCGTGAGGAGTCGGATCTCTTCGAGCATCCGCGGCCAGGCTTCTCGTGCCCGGTCACGTCGGGATGCGCGTTGTTTGCGATACGACGCAACAGGGAAGGTGGCGGCGAAGACCGCAACCACGAACGCCGGCAGCACGCCACCGAACAACGCGTAGGCGATCGTGGCGCCGGCCACAGCCAGTGCGGTAACCACCGCAACAAACTCCTTACGGTTGACGTCTTGTAGTCCGGCCTGGCTGAGCCACTGCTCGACCGACACTTTCGCGGCCCGGCTTTGGGTTGGGTTTACCGATGGGGCGATCGAAAGGGAGGTCCATCGATAGGCGAACGCCGTGTAGAGATAGAACACCCCGGTTGCGGCGATCACCGATATCGCGAGCCGAGTCATGACGCGGTCCGACCCGAGGCGTCACCGAGCAGTTGCTGTATGTCGATGCCAGCGTCGCTAATGGCGTGGCCGGACCGCAACGGTGTTTGCCCGGTCCATTCGAGCGACTGGTCGGCGTTCGATCGGTCAAACACATCGGTGACGGTGAAGTTCGTCGCGTCGGGACCGGCGGCATGTTCTTCGACGCAGACGATTTCGCTGACGACTGGTCCGTCCGGTGTCCGTACGCAATGCACGACCACGTCGATCGCTTCGCTGACCAGACTATTGAGCGCCGACATCGGGATTTCGTTGCCGGTCTCGGCGAGTTGGCTGATGAACCGAAGCCGCGAGAGCGCTTGGCGGGCCGAACCAGCGTGGATCGTGGTGAAGCCCTTCACCCCGCTCGAAAGGGTGAGTAGTAGCGGCAACGCTTCTTGGTCGCGTACCTCGCCCACGATTGCGACATCGGGGGCCATCCGTAGAAAGCCGGCGACCAGCTTCCGCAAGTCGACCCCTGGCCGGTCCGCTCGAGGGGCTCGAGTCTGCATGCTTGCGACGTTGGGCAGTGGTATGTCGGCCTCGAAAACCTCCTCAGCGATGACCACGCGCAGCGTGGGATCAAGTTCGGCTGCGCAACAGCTGAGCAGGGTGGTCTTGCCGCTTCCTGGCGCACCGGCGAAGACGATGGTCTGGTTTGCTCGCACACACGCGGTGAGGAACTCCGCCGCGGCGGGAGTGAGCGATCCGGAGTCGACGAGCTGTTCGAGTCGTCGGTAGGCGACGCCGGTGAATTTGCGGATGTTGACCATGATGTGGCCCCCGCGGGCGATGTCGCCGTGCACGATGTGCATGCGGGCGCCATTGTCGAGTTGGGCATCTTGCAGGCCGGTCGAGGGGTCGAGTTTGCGGTGGGCGCTCGACGCGTCGTCGAGGATCTTGGTGAGGGTCCGCTCGATGTGCGCGTCGTCGTGGAACGACTCATGGTGATACCCGCTTGGTCCTCGGTGCCGCTTTACAAAGATCGAATCGGGGCCGTTGACCATTATTTCCCATACGTCATCGTCGGCGAGCAGGGGAGCGAGTGGGCCGTATCCGGCCAGGTTGCGAAAGGCTCGCTCGGCGACCACTTCGGGGTCGGCGAGGTCGAATGGTCGAAGGCCTCGTCGAAAGTCGGCCGCCCACCTATCGATCTCATCGCCGATCAGGCTTTGCAAGGTTCGGTCGGCGCCGACCTCGCCGAGATCGAGGCTGAGGTCCTTGGCCGACCGTTGCACCGCCACTTCGATCGCGGCGAGCGGGGAGAGTTCGGGTTCGAGCAGTGTCATGGGGCAAGGCTCCCGAGCGAGCCGACCTTTACCGGCTCGGGTTCACTGGTCGGGCGAACGTTGGGGGCAGCCGCTCCCAGACGGGCGATCACGGCGGTCGTTAGTGGCTTCACCAAACTCGATGGCATTGGGGCGGCGGCGCGCGCCAGTTCCTCGAGCGCTCGGTGCCGGCGAAGCAGCAGCGGGGAAGGGACCAGCGGGATCGTTTCGTCGGCTCCATTTGGCTCGGGGTTGACGAGGGCGATGAACCCGGCGATCAGCTCGGTTCGTTTGGCGACCCGACGCGGCGCGTTGTTCAGCACTGGCAAAACCCGGTCGGCTGGAACACCGAACGCCAGTAGTCGCCGGATCACTCGGTGCATGGCGAAGGTTCCGTGCATGGTCGAATCGCCAACCACCACGACACACGACGCCTGAGCGATGGCCGAGCGGCTCAGCAAGTTGCGGTCCTCGATATCGTGAGAACCGGTTTCGTCGACGCCTTCGAGATCGCAGCTCACGTCGGCCACCACATACCGGTACGCCCGAGTCAGACTCGCCAGCGTCGCTTCGGTGGTCCGACGGCGCAGCAGGGTCCAGTCACGATGCTGGCGGAGGCCAAGAAGAAGGTCGTAGTGCCGGTCTTCGACGGCAAAACAGCCGGCCTGGATCTTTGCCCGCGACGGTACGGCCTTGCGATGCAGGTCGAGCATCTCTTGTAGACCCGGCACGACGTCTTGGGCATCGTGCAGCATGGCAAGGTCGGCATCGAGTTGTAGGTCGGCCAGACAAACCAAACCGTCTTGGCGAGGGTCCGAGCCGAGCCCTTGGGCGAGCGACATCGCAGCGGTCGAGGTGCCTGTCCCTCCGGCACCCACGACCGCCACGAATTCGCCGCTCCATGCGGCTGAGGACTCCGAATCTTTGGGGCGGAGCTGTTCGGCCCGTTTCGGAGTCACGTTGGTTACTGGCTGCGCTACCTGGCGCAGTGCGTCGAGAAAGACCGTGCGGTCAAAATCGGATTCGGCGATGGCGTTGTCGGCCCCGAGGTCGCGCCAGCGGTCGGGCGAGGTGCTGGCGGTGACGACGATGACCGCACAACCGGAATCTTTGGCTGAGGCGATGAGGTCACGGTCGAGACCATGAATCGCTTCGTCGATCACCAACGCCGAGTGCGGTCGAGCACTCTGGAGCCGAGCTCGACACTCTTCTACCGAAATGCACCGGATGAACTCGATGGGCAGCGCGGCCGAGCTCGCCCATTGCCCGGTCGCTCGGAACCAATCCGACCGGGCCGTGGCGACGCCGATAACAACGAATCGCTCAGTCGTCATCGCCCACCGCTTCGATCGCCTCGACGGTCGGCTCGGTGGGGAATGTCACCGAGCCGTCGGCTGGTAAGCGGAGCACGGTTATGTCGGTCGCTTGGGTGGCGTTGGCCGCCGCGAGCACCTCGGCGGGTTCGGCTATTGCGACCGTGACGATGACGTCGCCGTTGCTTGCGAAGTTCTGATCGTCGACCTCAACGTCGGTCACCACGGCATCGGGAACCACCACAACGGTCACCGCGTCGGCGTCGCGTCCGGTTGTCGACAGAAGGGCAATGTGCTCGCCGGGTCGAAGCGACCGAGGAGCGAGATGGTTGGGCACGGCGAACGAAAACTCGATCGTTCGGGCGTCGGCCTCGCCAGCAGGGGTGATGGCGGCGGTCTGCAAGAGTTCGCCCGCACCCACCGGTCCGAGCACGGTCGCTCCGATGAGTGGATCTGGGCTCGTGAAGCTGGCGTCAGCGAGCGCCGGTGGCAGGTCGACCAGAATCGTTGTGAGATCAGTGGCTTCAAGAACATGGCCCGGTGCAAGCGCTGCCGCGGCGACCACCTGGGGGCGCCGAGGGTCTTCGCCGCCTCGGCCAGCCACGACAAAGGTGCCGACCGCCGCCAAGGTTACGAGCAGTCCGCCCATCACCGCCCGCCCCGAAGGCAGGGGCCGATACGCTGAAATCCTGCGCCGGTCGGGGTCGGGTTTCGACGGCCGTGGTTCGGTAACCTGATCCGCCGTTCCCCTCGATGCTTGCACGTCGTTTGAAGACAAAGACACGCAACTAGAGATACTTCATGCTATTTCAATGTGCAACAATCTGTTTCAGTAATCTTGTGGTGTTCACCTGGGAAACACACTTGTTGGTTTGATCGTTGGTGCACCCGACGTGGGTTTGGGTCAGATGGGCGTGGCGGGCACTCCTCTTTGACTTTTTCGCCAATTTGGGTATTTTCAAGCCTTTTATTATTGGTTTAATGTCATTTCATGTAATATCGAAATGCACCACCTTGAGCGATGGGTGATGTAGAACTTACGTATGGGAATAGATGACGTGCAGTGGATGAGCACCGCAGACGCCGCGAAGCGCCTCGGAATCACACCGCGCACCCTTTACCGCTTCATTGATGAGGGCCAGTTGCCCGCTTACCGTTTCGGACGCGTGATCCGTCTCAAGCAGACCGAAGTTGATTCGTTCATTGAGACTTGCAAGATCCAACCCGGAACGCTCGAGCACCTGTACCCCGACGCCGCTCCCGCCTCCGACTGATCTGGGCTGCGCCTGACGCGCAGCTGAGCAGTAGAGGGTGGTTTGACGAGCGTCTTCTTCGCCGACCACATAGCGAACGAAAAGTTTCACGCTGGGTAGCTGTGATTCGCCCTGGTGAACCGCTACCTCTCGCGCTTCGTCGCTACATCTGCCCCACGATGGCCACGCTCTGTAGCGGAACGACTGCGGATGCGCCGACCCTCTCGGTGTAAACGAGATGGTCCGAGTTGGCCCGTTCCAGCGTGCCCGATGACGTCGCGCCGCTGCGATGATGCACCACAACCAGTGGCCGGTCTTGGGCCAACATCGCCAGCAGCATCCACATCGCCAGGCCCTGATGCGTGCCAGACCCCGTCGGAGCCGGGTCGCCGAGTCGGCCTTCGGTTTCGATGCGGTCGATGGCATCGATCGCCACGAGTTGCTGGTCGGCGGTCAACACAAAGTCGGTGCCCACCGCCACCAGCGTGGTGCGTACCGATCGTTGCGGAAGCACCACTACAACGTCGTGGCCAGCCTCGGCAACGTTGATGAGCGTGCCGTGCAACGTGGTTTGTTCGTCGAGTTGCTGGGTTAACCAGTGTTGGCGGGCTCGTTCGGCCGCCGCGTCGTCCACCTGGCCCTCGCCGAGCCATCGGGCCACCGCGCTCTCGAAGGTCGGGTCGCCGGGTTCATCGGTACCAAAGGTCACGCTCTTCGACCATACAGCCGACGATGCAGTCAGCGATAGAGCCCGTGCTTCTATTCAGCAGGCGCCCTTGCTACCGTTGTCGTACGGTTCTCTTTAGAATCCCCATCCAGAAAGTGGTCCTCGTTGACCGATACCAAAATCAAAATTCATGTGCCTGGCGATCACTTGGTCACGCTGCTACTCGGCGAACGCGACGAGTACCTACGTCAGATCGAAGACGCATTCCCGAACGCCGACATTCATGTCCGCGGGAACGAGATTTCGGTAGGCGGCACCGATGGCCCTGTCGTTGGTCATCTGTTTGAAGAGTTGGTGGTGATTCTCCAAGAAGGCCAACGCCTCGACGGTCGCACCGTCACCCGCACCATCGATATGGTGCGCCAGAACGAACGGCCCAGCGAAGTGCTCACCACCGAGGTGCTTCGGGTCGGGCGCAAAGTCATCCGCCCAAAGTCCAAGGGCCAGAAAGATTATGTGGAGGCCATCGCCAACAACGTGATCACCTTTGGCATCGGCCCCGCCGGTACCGGCAAGAGCTGGTTGGCCGTCGCCATGGGGGTGCAGGCCCTCAACGCCAAACAGGTCGAGCGCATCATCCTCACCCGCCCAGCGGTCGAGGCCGGCGAGAGCCTGGGCTTCTTGCCCGGCGACATGTTGGCCAAGGTCGACCCGTACCTGCGGCCGCTCTACGACGCGTTGTACGACATGGTCGAGATGGAAGGCGGTCAGCGCATGCTCGACCGCGGCCAGGTCGAGGTAGCGCCGCTGGCCTTTATGCGAGGCCGCACGCTCAACAACAGCTTCATCATTCTCGACGAGGCGCAGAACACGACCCCGCAACAGATGAAGATGTTCCTTACCCGTATCGGGTTTGGCTCTAAGGCGGTTATCAACGGCGACGCTAGCCAGGTCGACGTAAAGGGCTCCAAGAGCGGACTCGCGGGGCTCGACAAGGTGCTCGGCGGCATCGACGGACTCTCGTTCGTTCGCCTGAGCAGCCGCGACGTTGTGCGGCACCGGATCGTGCAAGACATCGTCGACGCCTACGAAAAATCTGAAGGGCCGGCGAAGCCGCCCAAACCGCGGTCATGAGGCCCACCTTTTTATGAGGCCCACCCGTGCGACGACCCGTGGTGGAGCGGCGCCCCAGAAAATTACTGTCGTTGTGAACGACGAGCAGACCCCCTCGGACGCGATCGACATCGACCATGCCCGGTGGGCGGCCCTCGCCGAAGCATCGCTTGGCGACCAGGGTGTCGCCGGCGGCGAACTCAACGTGTTGTTTGTCGACGAAGCCGAAATGGCTGACCTGCACGACCAACACATGGGCGGCCACGAGCCAACCGACGTGTTGTCGTTTCCGATCGACGCCGACGACCTCGACGACCCGCTGGGCGGCGGCCAGTTCGGCGAGACGCTCCTCGGCGACGTGGTGATCTGCCCTCGGTACGCCGAACGTCAAGCCGCCGAGAACGGGGTGGCGTTCGACGATGAACTCGCGCTGCTCGTCGTGCACGGGGTGCTGCACATACTCGGCATGGATCACGCCGAACCCGACGAAGCCGCCGAGATGAAGGCGGCCGAACAGGACCTGCTCGCCAAGTTTCATGCGGGGGCGGCGTGAGTAGCTTCCAGATGATCGGCATCGTGGCGGTCGTGGTGTTCTTCCTCGCCGCCGCTGTTCTGGCGGCCGCCGAAACCAGCCTGACCAGCGTCACCCGAGCCCGAGCCTCGGCCCTTCGAGAAGAGGAGCGCAAAGGGGCCGAAACCCTCGAGTCGTTGCTCACCAACCGCGAACGAGTGTTGTCGCCGGTGCTGCTACTGGTGCTGGCGTTCCAGCTCGGTGCCGCCACGATCATCGGCGGTTTGGTGCAAACCTGGTGGGGGTCGAACTGGATCCCGCTCGCCCTCGCCGTCGAGATCATCGCCTTTTTTGTGCTGGCCGAAGCGGTCCCCAAAGCGTGGGCGTTGCAGAACTCGAGCCGAGCCGCCCTGGCGATTGCGCCGCTGGTGAGTGCGCTATTGCGGTTCCCGCCGCTGCGGTGGATCACCAGTGCCTTGCTTGCCATCGCCGCGTTGTTGCTGCCGAAGCAGACTGGTCGGGCTTCGGTGGTGGCCAGCGACGACGAACTGCTGGCCTTCGCCAACGCAGCGGTTGAATCCGACGTGATCGACGCGTCCGAGCATCGGCTCATCGAATCGGTCATCGACCTGGGCGACACGCTGGCCCGCGAAGTTATGGTGCCCCGCCCCGACATGGTGACCGTCAGCGCCGATACTTCGGTCAGCGAGGCCATCGGCGTAGCGATCAACAACGGCTTTAGCCGGGTGCCGATCTGCGGCGAAGGGGTCGACGACATCGTCGGCACGGTGCACGTGAAGTCGCTGGTCCGTATTGAGCGGGCTGGCGACGGCGCGGCGCCGGTTGGCGAGCACCTGAGCGCGCCGCACTTTGTTCCCGAAACCAAACAGGCCGACGTGTTGTTGCGCGAGATGCGCCGCAACCGGGTGCTGCTGGCGATCGTGGTCGACGAGTACGGCGGCACCGCCGGACTCATCACCCTCGAGGATTTGCTGGAAGAACTGGTGGGCGAAATCGTCGACGAATTCGACGTTGAGGCGCCTCTGTTCGAAACGTTCCGCGGCGGGGTGCGGGTGCACGGCCGGATGCCGGTCGACGAACTCAACGATCTCATCGAAGGAGAGCTGCCGGTGGGCGACTGGGACACCGTCGGCGGACTGATCTTTAACTCGCTCGGCCACGTACCCTCGGTCGGTGAGTCCCTGGAGGTCTCGGGCCTCCACCTGGTGGTCGAAGCGGTGAGCGACCGACGTATCACCAGTGTTCGCATTCGCGAGCTCAGTGGAAAACGTCTCGACCTCGAGGCAGAAAAGGCCGATCTGGCCGACAAGGGCGAGAGGGCCGAATGAGTATTACCCGTTCAGGATTTGTGACGTTGATCGGTCGGCCCAACGTCGGCAAGTCCACGTTGGTGAACCGGATCGTCGGCTCGAAGATCTCGATCGTGTCCGACAAGCCCCAAACGACCCGCCGCCAGATTCGTGGCGTGTTCAACAAAGACGACACCCAGCTGGTGTTTATCGACACACCCGGCATCCACAAACCCAAGAGCACCCTCGGCGAACGGCTCAACACCACGGCCTCGAACTCGATCGGCGATGTCGATGTGGTGTGCCTGGTGCTCGAAGCCAACGCATCGATCGGCCCCGGCGACAAGTTCATCGCCGAAAAGGCCCCCAAAGACGCCATCGTCGTGCTCAACAAGTGCGACTGGGCCAAACCAAAGCAGATCCTCTCGCAGCTACAAGCGGCGAGCGAACTCGGCTTTAGCGAGTACTTCCCGGTTTCGGCTCGAACGGGGGAGGGGGTCGACGTGTTGGTCGATCACCTGCTGTCGCTGATGCCGGAAGGGCCGCAGTTCTACCCCGACGACATGATCAGCGACCTGCCCGACGCTCTGTGGGTTGCCGAACTGGTGCGCGAGCAGCTCAACCATCGCATGCGCGAAGAGCTGCCGCACTCGATCGCCACCCGGGTCACCGAATGGGAGTGGCCCCGGATTCGGGTCGAGATCCTGGTCGAACGCGACAGCCAAAAGGGCATGGTTATCGGCAAGGGCGGGTCGATCCTCAAAGAGGTCGGCACGGCAGTGCGCAAACAGTTGGTCGACGGCGTGTTTCTCGAACTGGTCGTAAACGTCGACAAGAACTGGCAGAGCACCCCCGAGGCGCTCGAACGCCTCGATCTATAGGTTCTTCGCCGCCCGCTCGAGTTCGTCCTTGGCGCACGGCAAGAACAACCGAAACGTCGCTCCGGTCGAGTCGGTGTCCGACGGGGCGAGTTCGATCGCGCCACCGTGGCGGTCGACGATTCGTTTACACACTGCAAGTCCAATGCCCGAACCGTCGTACTCGTCGCGGCCGTGCAGCCGCTGGAACGCGGTGAAGATCTTCTCGGCGTGCTCGTCGTCGATACCGATGCCGTTGTCGCTCACCGAAATCAGCGCAAAGGTCTGGTCGGTCGAGCCGGACAAGATCCTCGGAAGTTCGGAGCTGTGCGCCGCCCGGGCCGAGATCTTGATGTGGGGTTTGGTTTCGGGGTCGACGAACTTCAGGGCATTGCCGACGAGGTTCTGGAAGAGCTGGCGCATCTGGGTAGCGTCGGCAGCAACCGGCGGCAGCATCGACACGTCGATCGTGGCGCCGGCCTTCTCGATCGCCACCTCCAGGTCGGACAGAACATCGACCAGTACTTCGCTCAGCATGGTGGGCTCGAGCGCCTTGCCGGTGGTAGCTACGCGCGACACCGCCAGAAGGTCGGTGATGAGGGTTTGCATCCGAAAAGCCGCTCCGGTGATGCGGTTGAGGTAGTCGCGGTTCTTGTCGTCGAGCGTGGGGCCCAACTTCGATTCGAGGCGGCCGCTGAACGCAGTGATCTTGCGCAACGGCTCTTGCAGGTCGTGCGAAGCGACGTAGGCAAAGTCTTGGAGGTCACGGTTGCTTTCCGAGAGCCGGAAGTTCATCTCCTGAAGCTTGGCCCGGTTGCGGTGGTGCACGGTGACGTCGCGTCCGACCGAGGCGACTACCGAGAGCTTTCCGGTGTCGTCGAAGACCGGCTGAGTGAGCCAGTCGAACCATCGCTCCTCGCCGTCGGCGTCGATCATGGGGATCACCACCATGAGCGGTTCGGCGGTCGTGCTGATTTGAGCGACCGTTTTTGCGAGCTCAGCGGTAGCGATTGCTTTCATGCCATCGGGCGCTAGTTCGAGGAAGTTCGTGCCCATCAAATCCTCAGCGATGCGACTGTGGAAAGCCGCATAGGACTGGTTCACATAGCGAAGTAGACCGTCGGGCTCGAACAAACAGACCAGGTCGCTCTGATGCTCGACCAGCGAACGGAATAAGCCGGCGAAGCTGTCGGTCGAGTTCCACGTCGTCGGCCACGTCGCCGGAACCGGCCTGTGGATTTTGGCAGTCTGCGACGTAGCGACTACGCCGAGGCGACTATCCATTGTCTTCCCGCATTTCCCCGCCAAGTGGTTGCTCTATTTCTTAGTTATCGGCGCGGGAGTTGTGTGGGTAAGTACCAATTTTGGGGTTCTACTGGTCTCGGATTTTGTTCAAAAGCGACACAACTTCGGCCTGATCCTTGGTACGGCGCATCGGGGGCAGTGCATTGATCATTTCCCACCGGTACGCCCGCTTGGTTGCCAAACGCTGGTCGAGCACGGCTACTACCCCGATATCGGTGCTCGACCGGATGAGCCGACCGGCCCCCTGCGCCAACAGCGTGGTGGCGCGTGGCAGGTCGATAAGGCGGAAGGCGTTAGGGCCGGCGAGGTCGCGCCGGGCCTGCAGCACCGGGTCGTCGGGGCGAGGGAACGGCAGTTTGTCGATGACGACCAGCGACAACGACCGGCCCGGCACATCGATACCTTGCCAAAAACTCATCGTGGCGAGCAGGCACGACTCTTCGTCCTCGGCGAACTTCTCGAGCAGTGCCGGCTTTGGCAGGTCGCCCTGGGTGAACACCGCAAACGGCATTTGGCCTTCGAGAAATTCGGCGGCCTCGTTCATTGCCCGGTAGCTGGTGAACAACGCAAGGGTTCGACCGCCAGCGGCCAGCATCAGCGCTTCGAGTTCGACCAGCATCGCCTCTCGATATGCCGGGTCGCGCGGTTCGGGCAACGAGGTTGGGCAGTACAGAACCGCTTGTTCCTCGTAGCCGAACGGGCTGCCGACATCGAGCGACTCGTGATTGGCGGCCGTGAGCCCAATCCGTTCGGCCAACCCGTCGGGCAATGTCGCACTGGTGAGAATGGCGATGCGCTCGGCCCACAACGATTCGGTCAACAGCTTGCCAATATCGACCGGCGTGACCTTGAGGGCGGGGGAGGTGGGCGGGCCATCGACCCAGGCGACGAGTCCGCTCGAACTGCCCGGGTCGGTCATGATCAGGTCGATGTCTTCGATGAGCGCGGTCGCGGCCTGCATCGCCCGCTGTTTGCGAGCCTCGACCTCGAGTTTGGTTTTGCCGGTGAGCTTTTCGCCATCGACCCCTCGCAGGGCGTTCATAGCCTTCTCGGCGTAGCGCCGCCCGTCGTCGAGCACGGTGAGCAGATCGTCGGGCAGGCCTTCGGCGAGTCGTTCACCCACGATCGGTTCGAGTTCGGCCGTGAGTTCCTCGCCCGCTCCGTACATGCTGGTGAGCAAGTCGTCGTCGGCGAGCACCGCCGAGCAGTTGCGGGCCAGGTTCACGAAGCGTCCGCCGCTGATCTCCCAGCTAAAGGTCGACGACATGATGTCCTCGATCTGGTGGGCCTCATCGAGGACCACCACTTCGTGGTCGCCCAAGATTGCGCCCTCCGATGCCAGGTCGATCCCGTACAGGTGCGTGTTGACCACCAGAACGTCGGCCGCCGCCGCCTCGTCGCGGGCCCGTTCGGCGAAGCAGTGGTCGCCTTGGGGGCATCGGTTGCGGCCCGGGCACTCGCGAGGCCCAACGCTCACCGCCGCCCAGGTGCGACCTTTGGGTTCGAAGTCGAGGGTGGCGCGGTCGCCAGTGCCCGAAGTTTCGGCCCACTCCCGAATGGCGTCGATCTCGTCGTTGTCGGCGCCTTCGGTCAACCCATCGAGGGCGAGTTGATCGTTGCCGGTATCGAGCTCGTCGAGTCGTTGCTTACAGACATAGTTCGAGCGACCCTTGAGTACCGCCCACTCAAACGGGTGGCCGAGGTGCTCGGAAAGAAAGGGAAGGTCCTTCTCGGCCAGCTGATCCTGGAGCGCCTTGGTGGCGGTGGCGATCACGGTCCGCTTGTTGCTCAAAATGATGGGCACCAGATAGGCGAGCGACTTACCGGTACCGGTACCGGCCTGGGCCAGCAGGTGCTGATCGGCCAGGATCGACTGGGTGACCGCCCGAGCCATTTCGATCTGGCCGTCGCGCGTTTCGCCGCCGCCCGGAAGTTCCTGGGTTACGGCGCCCAGGGCGCGTTCGGTCGATTCGGCGAGAGACATGGGTTGGCCACCTTAGATCGGACAACCGGTCTCGCTGTGCGGCTAAAGCAAAAACCTCAGGCGGCCAACAAGATGACAACCGCCACGAGGGCAAAGATCGCGATCCCAACCGCGGCCAGCACCACACCCATCTTGCGGCCCCGCCGCATGTAGTTCTGGCGGTGCAGCTCATTCCAGTCGGTGGCGGCTTGCTCGGCGCCCGGCTGATCCTCGCTGGCTGAATGCTCGCTGTCTTGCACGGCTCTAGTTTGGCCCAGAACCAGCAAGAAGATGTGGGTTGTGTACAGACATCGCGTAACTTGTGGTTCGGTGGTCCGAACCGGCGCTGCGAAGCGGTAGTTTGCAGGGGTGACAAGTTCTTTGCTCGATTCGCTCGACCCCAAACGGATTCCGACCCACGTGGCCTGCGTGATGGACGGCAACGGCCGCTGGGCAACCCGCCGCGGTCTGAAGCGAACCGAAGGCCACGCCGCGGGCGAAGAAGCACTTTTCGACGCCGTTGAGGGGGCCCTCGAACTCGGTGTCGAATGGCTCACGGTGTACGCCTTCTCCACCGAGAACTGGAAACGCCCGGCCGACGAGGTCAAGTTCCTCATGTGGTTTAACGAGTCGATCCTGGTGAACCGCCGCGACGAACTCAACGAAAAGGGCGTCCGGATCCGGTTCTCGGGTCGACGAGGCTGGCGGGTACCCAAGCGACTGCAACGCCACATCGACGAGTCGACTGAGCTCACCAAGAACAACCGCAAGCTCACCCTCACCATCGCCTTCAACTACGGCGGACGAGCCGAAATCGTCGACGCGGTGCGACAGATTGCGGCCAGCGACATTGCGCCCGAGAAGATCACCGAAAAGACCATCGCCAAGCACCTGTACTACCCCGACATGCCCGACCCCGATCTAATGGTTCGGACCTCGGGCGAGTTCCGGATCTCCAACTTCTTGTTGTGGGAGCTTGCCTACAGCGAACTGGTTTTCACCGATGTGCTGTGGCCCGACTTCCGGCGCGAACACCTCGCGGCGGCGATTCAAGAGTTCCAAGAACGCGAACGCCGCTTCGGTGGGCTTGAGGATGACTAGCTAGTGGCGCTCTACCGCGCCGAAGGTGTGGTGCTGCGGCGCTGGAAGCTCGGCGAGGCCGACCGGATCATCGTCTTCGCGTCGCCCGAACACGGCCAGATCCGCGCCGTGGCCCGCGGGGTACGCAAAACCAAGGCCAAGCTGGCGGGCAAACTCGATCCGCCGGCCCATGTGGCGCTTCAGCTGTATGAAACCCGTGGCGATCTCGACATCGTTACCCAAGTCGAGACCATCGAACGATACGACGGGATCCGCGACAACTTCAACAAGCTCGTGCGGTGTATGGCGATGCTCGAAACGGTCGAGCAGACCATGCGCGAACGCGAGAACGATCCCGAGTTGTTCACCTTGTTGGTTCGGGCCCTCGGCACGCTGTCGGATCGGCCCGAAGAACAAAGCCCTATGGTGATGGCCGGGTTCCTCGTGAAGCTGCTGGCTCACGAAGGCCTCGAGCCAATCACCGAAGCGTGCGCCGAATGCTTCGAGACCACCAACCTGGTGGCCGGGATGGCGTTCTCGATCGGCGACGGGGGAGTGCTGTGCACCGAGTGCCGCCGCGGGCGCGGCGCCACGATAACCCCCGACGGGCTCGCCGTGTTGCAGATGATGCTCGGCGGCCACCTCGGCCGGGCGCTTGCCCTACCGCAGTCGCCGGCCACCAACGAAGTCGATCACCTTGCGGTGCAGATGGTCGAGTATCACATCGAGCGACGGCTCAAGTCGCTCGTGGTGTTAGGTCAGACCTAGCTGCGGATCAGGTGCGGATTGGGATCCAGCGGCCTGCGGCCTGGTCCCACTGCATCCAGGCTTGAAGCACCGGGTCGTATTGGATGTAGGTATCGCGCGCTTCGTCCCACTGCGGGCCACCAGCGGCGGCCGGCTGGGCGGCTTGGGCCGGCTGGGCGGGTTCGGCTGGTTGCGCAGGCTGGGCCTCGGCGGCGGGCGCCGACTGCTGGGCCTGGGCGGCAGCCGCTGCTTGAGCTTGGGCCTGGCGTTCGGCTTCGGCCTGGGCAGCGGCCTCGCGTTGGGCTTGCGCTTCGGCTTCGACAGCAGCTTGCGCCTCGGCCTCGCGTTGGGCTTGAGCTGCGGCTTCGGCTTCGGCCTGGCGTTGGGCTTCGGCGGCTGCTTCGGCTTCGGCGGCCGCTCGGGCTGCCTCTTGCTCTTGCGCTCGGATCATTTCATCGTGCTCGCGTTGGGCCTGTGCTTCGGCGGCGGCCTGTTCGGCCCGGGCTGCTTCGAGCGCGGCGTCGGCTTCGGCCTGGGCGGCTTCAGCTTCGGCTCGTGCCTGGGCCTCAGCCGCTTGGCGGGCTCGCTCGGCGTCGAGTTCGGCTTGGCCAGGGCTGTCGGCGTTAAACATCGATGCCCCGCCAAGTGCGGCGGCCGCGCCGGCTGCGGCAACCTCGGCATTGCCGGATCCCTCGGCGGCATCGGCGACGCTGGGCACATCGGGCACCTCTGGCGGGTCGGTAACCGGGGTACTGAACAGTCCCTGGCTCGAGTCCGACGCGACAAACGGATCGGCCGCCGGGTTGGAGGTGTCGATGCCGTCGAAGGGATCGGGAGCCGGTGGGGTAGCGGCCGAACCAAACGGGTCGGTCGAGGTGTCGGCGGAGCCGAACGGATCGTCGGAAGGAGCAGCGTCGGCGAACGGATCGCTCGAAGCGAGCGGCGCAGCCGGTGCCGGTGGCACGTCGAGCACGGCCGGGGCTTCGGGGACGGGCGGCACATCGGGCATCGCTGGTACCTCGGGCACCTCTGGAGTCACCGCGTTGCCAAACGGGTCGACGTTCATGTCGAACGCCTCGGGCTCGGGCACCGGTTCGGGGGTTGGCGCAACCGGAACCGCGGCGACCTCAGCGGCCTGTTCGGCCGGGGAGCGGTTGTCGAGGATCTGGCCGAACGGGTCGTCGGATGCGGTGGGGTCGAACGCCGGGACCTCGGGTTGGGTCGGATCGAAATCGGCGACCGGGTTGGCGGCCGCTGGGGTGTCGAACGACGAGTCGCCAAAGCCGGGAGCGGTCGGGTCGAACGATTGGTCGGGGGGAGAAGCATCGAACCCGTCTTCGGAGAACACGTCGGTTTCGCGGGCGGTCGGGAATCCTTCAACCTGCGGCGGCGCAGGAACGTCGCCCGGTGCCGCATTGCTGAACAAGCCGCTGGGCGAAACCGGAGGTACTTCGGCGGTCGGCGGCGCAATGTCGGGAGCCGGCGCCGAGTCGAACCCGGTGGGTGCGGCAGGGGTGTCGAAGCTTGGGGGAGGTGGCGTCTCGAAACCAGCGGGCGCCGGAACATCGGCCACCGGTGCGCTGGGAGGGGCGGCCGCGGCCTCAACCGTTTCCCACGGGCTGGCCTGAGCAGTCGGCGCAGCAGCGACACCAAAGCCGCTCGCTGCCGGGGTCGCGAACTCGCCGAGTTCGGGTTCGACCGGAACGCCAAAGTCGTCGGGTACGTCTTCGGTGACGGTCGCCACCGGAGCAACCGCCCGGCCAACCGCCTGGTTGCCCACCACCGAGGTCTTGGCGATTTGGTCGGTGATGCCGGCATGGTTCTTGCCAATCAGTGCAAGCATCAGGCTCAGGACCGAACCGACGCCCATCGCCAGCAACGGGATGCTGAGCATGCGGTACAGGGCATCGGTGGTGAGTGCCTTGTCACGGGTGTAGAACGCAATGACGGCCGCAACCAGACCGAGCAGAACCAACGGGATGGCTCGGGGAATCATCCGGGCGATGCCAGCGATGCTGTAGTTCGAGGAGTTGACGGTGCGCAGGCCCATAAGCGCCTTGCCTGGGGTGGCGCCGGTGAGCCCCTGAAGCACCACGTGCATCAAGAACCAAACCAGAGCCGGCAGACCCAAAGCGGCCGCCAGGTTCGAGCGGTCGGCGAAGGTGGTCTGGGTATTGTCGGCACTCATGTAACAAATGCCTTTGACCTCTTCATTGCCCGTGCACACGTCGATGCTCTGGCCAATGACCTCATCGGTGCCAGCGATCGGGAGCGACGCGGTCTCGACCACATCGACGTTTTGCTTCCACATGGCGTAGGCAAAGGCGGCGACGATGAGGGTATCGATAAGCCAAGCGACAATGCGGCGGGGGACGACGGCAGTAGGGTCAGTTACAGACTGAACTTCACTCATAAGACTTCCATTGTTATCCAGATTCCCGCCGAGAGGCGCGATTACCGCGGAAAGTCCAGTTAACCCGCGATTTCGTGGTGCGCGAACCGTCCCTGGACACGCATGCTGAGGGTACTTACAGGCCAGATTACCCAAAAACCGGCTGTTCGCTCTGGCGTTGGCGCCGATAGTCTGACGGGCTATGGCTCAAACCCCAGACCCAGCACTCTTTGACAAAATCGTCAACCTGTCGAAGCGGCGCGGCTTCGTTTTTCAGTCGGCCGACATCTACGGCGGATTCCGCTCCACCTACGACTACGGGCCCCTCGGTGTTTTGTTGCTGCGCAATGTAAAGGACCAGTGGTGGCGTTCGATGGTGCAGCTGCGCCACGACGTCGTTGGCCTCGACGCCGCGGTGTTGTCACCGCCGGCGGTCTGGGAAGCATCGGGTCACCTGGCGAACTTCACCGATCCATTGGTCGATTGTCGCGAATGCAACGAGCGGTTCCGCGAAGACAAGCTTGAAGACCCCAACACCTGCCCGAACTGCTCGTCGACCGACAGCTTCACCGAAGCGCGTTCGTTCAACCTGATGTTCAAGACCCACGCCGGTCCGGGAGAGGGCTCGGGCCACGAAGTGTACCTGCGGCCCGAAACCGCCCAGGGCATTTTCACCAACTTCATGAACGTGCTCAACACGAGCCGCAAACGCCCGCCGTTTGGTATCGCCCAGATCGGCAAGTCGTTCCGTAACGAGATCACCCCCGGTAACTTTGTGTTCCGCACCCGCGAGTTCGAGCAGATGGAGATGGAGTTCTTCGTGCCGCCCGACGAGGTGAGCCAGTGGTACGAGTACTGGCGCAACGAACGGCTCAACTGGTACCTCAACCTGGGTATGACCGCCGAGAACTTGCGCTTGCGCGACCATGAGTCCGACGAGCTATCGCACTATTCGTCCGAGACCGCTGACGTGGAATTCATGTTCCCGTGGGGCTGGGACGAACTCGAGGGCATCGCCAACCGTGGCGACTTCGACCTGACCCAGCACGCCAAGCACTCGGGCGAGCGCATCGAGTACGTCGATTCAAGCGACGGCTCGCGGTACGTGCCGCACGTGATCGAACCCGCAGCGGGCGCAACCCGAACCACCATGGCCTTCCTTATGGACGCCTACGCCGAAGAAGAGGTCAACGACGACACCCGAACCGTCCTGCACCTCGACCACCGTTTGGCACCGTTCAAGGTTGCGGTACTGCCCCTGTCGAAGAAAGAGGCCCTCACCCCGACGGCCCGTGAAGTATTCGACATTGTTTCGCCGCTCCACATGACCGACTACGACGAAACCCAGGCGATCGGCAAGCGCTATCGCCGCCAGGACGAAATCGGTACGCCGTTGTGCGTAACGGTCGACTTCGACACCATCGAAGACCGGGCCGTTACCGTACGCGATCGCGACACCATGGCTCAGGACCGGGTGGCGATCGACCAGCTGGTTGGTTACCTGGCCGAGCGGCTGCCGGAGTAGCGGCGGTGACCGGGTCGACCATTTCGAGTCTTGTCGAAGCTGCGCTCGCGGCCGATTCTGACCAGGCTCGAGCCGACGCGGTCCGCTCAGCTGCGTGTGCCGATATCGAGTCGGCGTTACACGGCTCGCTCGACTCGGGCACAGCTACCCAAAACCTCTTCACCACGGGAATCGCCGCGTCGCCGGGCGCCGCCTCCGGGCAGGCCTACTTCACCGCCGACGATGCGATGGAGGGCTTCAATCGCGGCGAGAACGTGGTGCTGGTGTGCACCGAAACCACCCCGGCCGACGAGCCGGTCATGCGTATTGCCGAAGGTATCGTCACCGCCCGAGGCGGTTTGGCGAGCCACGCCGCGGTGATGGCCCGTGGTTGGGGCATCCCGGCGGTCTGCGGCGCCGAAACTATCGATGTTGGCCGCCAGGTTGCCGCCTGTTCGGTAACCGGTGTGAGCGTCACGCCCGGAACCCACGTGACCCTCGACGGGGCGAGCGGCGAAGTGTTCGTGGGCGAAGCAACCGTTACCGAGAGCGCGGGCGGGCTAAGCGAAGAAGTTGCAACCCTGCTGGGCTGGGCCGACCAGGTCTGCGCCGACGCCGGGGCACTTCGGGTGCGAGCCAACGCCGATAGCGGCGACGACGCAGCCGTGGCCCGCCAGTTCGGCGCCCAAGGTATTGGCCTTTGCCGTACCGAGCATCAGTTCTTGGGCGAGCGAGCGTCGCTCATCGCCAACCTCATCACCGGCCAGGGCGACGACGGGTTGCTCGACCATCTCTTCGAACTGCAGCGGGCCGACTTCGGGTCGGTTCTCGACGCGATGGATGGCCTGCCGGTCACGGTGCGGTTGCTCGATGCGCCGTTGCACGAATTCCTGGGCGAGGACCCGCCGGGCGAATGGCACGAGGCCAACCCGATGCTTGGGTTCCGTGGTGTGCGGGTCGGGCTGCTGCGCCCGGCGGTGTATGCATCGCAAGCTCGAGCACTGGCCGCGGCGGTAAAGGATCGTCGTGCGGCAGGTGGCAACCCGCAGCCCGAAATCATGATCCCGTTGGTAGCTGCCGCCGCCGAGCTCGAAGCCGCCCGAGCAACGGTGCTTACCGCCTGGAACAGCGAATTGCCCGACGACCAACCCCGGGTCGGCACCATGGTCGAAACGCCTCGAGCCGCGCTAACCGCCGGTGAGCTGGTGGCCCACACCGACTTCTTCTCCTTCGGTACCAACGACCTCACCCAGCTGACCTTTGGGTTCTCCCGCGACGATCTCGAGGCCCGGGTCATCCAGCCGTATGTGACCGCTGGGCATCTGGCCGTGAGCCCGTTCGCGTCGCTCGACACCGATGGCGTTGGTGCGCTCGTCACCGGCGCCGTTGCCGCCGCCCGGGCCGCTGCCCCTGACGTTTCGATCGGGGTGTGCGGCGAACACGGCGGCGACCCCGACTCGATCGGGTTCTTTCACCGAGCCGGACTGAGCTACGTGTCGTGTTCGCCCTACCGGGTGCCGGCCGCCCGGTTGGCCGCCGCCCAAGCGGTGCTCGCCGAGTAATCCGAACGTTCGGGTCTTTCTGTGCGGTGCGCGT
The DNA here is from genome assembly GCA_938038815.1 of uncultured Acidimicrobiales bacterium. Lineage (GTDB taxonomy): Bacteria > Actinomycetota > Acidimicrobiia > Acidimicrobiales > SHLQ01 > CALLQB01. Next base: position 45,440 of record CALHTF010000067.1, read on the forward strand.
CTCACCACACTGGTAGTTTCATGGCGTGGGCATCGTGGACGAAGACATTGCCCGAGTTCGGGATACAACCGACATCGTGGCACTCATATCGCAGCGGGTGGCGCTCAAGCGCGTCGGCCGCCGCTGGTCAGGCCTGTGCCCGTTCCACAACGAGAAAAGCCCGTCGTTCTCGGTCAACTCCGAAGAGGGTTTCTACTACTGCTTTGGTTGCCGAGCTTCGGGCGATGCCATCACCTTCGTCCGCGAACTCGACGGTCTCGACTTTGTCGGCGCCGTCGAATTTCTGGCCCAAAAAGCCGGGGTAACCCTCAACTACACCGACAAGAACGAAGGCGAGAGCCGCAAGCGCCGAAACCGGTTGGTGAAGTCGGTCGAACAAGCGGTCGAGTTCTACCACCAGCGGCTGCTATCGGCGCCCGACGCCGGCCCCGCCCGCGCCTACCTGAAGTCGCGCGGCTTCAACGGCGAGATGGTGCGGGAGTACAAACTTGGCTGGGCGCCCGACGACTGGGACACCCTTTGTCGCGAGCTCAAGCTCAAGCCCGACGATCTCCGTGAGTCCGGGCTCGGCTTCGTCAACAAGCGCAACCGGCAGCAGGACTTCTTCCGAGCCCGGCTGTTGTTCCCGATCTTCGATGTCAACGGCGACCCGATTGCGTTCGGTGGCCGCAAACTGCCCGACGCCGAAGGCCCGAAGTACCGCAATACCTCCGACGAGTGTGTGCTCTACAGCAAGAGCAAGGTCCTGTACGGGCTCAACAAATCGAAGTCGGGCATCGTGTCGGCCGACGAGGCGATCGTATGCGAGGGGTACACCGACGTGATCGGCTTTGCCGAGGCCGGTATGCCACGGGCGGTAGCCACGTGCGGTACCGCACTAACCGAAGAACACTTCAAGACCCTCAAACGGTTCGCCAAACGGGTTGTACTGGCGTTCGACGCCGACGATGCCGGCCAGAACGCTGCCGAGCGGTTCTACGAGTGGGAAAAGGCGTACGAGGTCGATGTTGCGGTCGCAGCATTGCCGCCCGGCGTCGACCCGGCCGACCTCGCCCGCTCGGACCCTGAGGCGCTTCGGGCCGCTGTCGAAGAAGCCAAACCGTTTCTTGGATTCCGCGTCGATCGAGTGCTCGACCGAGCCGACCTGTCGTCGCCCGAGGGTCGCGCTCGAGCCGCCGAGACCGCAGTTGGTTTGGTGCAACAGCACCCGAGCACCTTGGTTCGCGACCAATACCTCATGGCCATCGCCGACCGCTGCCGGATCGATGTCGAACAGCTTCGAAACCGCCGCATTCAAGCGACGGTCCGTCAAGCGCCCGTAACCCGGGCTGCGGTCAGCCGCAACGGAAGCACCGAAGACCAAGCGCTTTGCCTCTTGCTGCACGACCGCGACGCCATCATCAAGTACCTCGACCCGGTGTTGTTCGAGTCGTCGCTGCATCGCGACGCCCTGGCCGCCATCTCCGAAACCACCACGGTTCACGAAGCTTTGGACCAAGGTGCCCAAGGTGACCCGGACCTGGTCGATCTGATCGGTACGCTGGCGGTTGGTGAGATCAACGAGAACGCCGAAGACCTGGTCGCCCGGCTCGTCGACCGCGCCGCGGGGCGGGTGCTAAAGGTTATGCAGGTCGAGGCTCGCCAGTCGTCGGACCCGGCGTCCTACGGTGCCACCATTGCCTGGCTCAAGCCTCGGATTGAAGAACTGCGCGACTTCGAGACGGCGTCGGCCGCCATCGAACAACTCTTGCCGTGGCTTATCGAACATGGGGCTGGGCGCCAGTGAGCGAACCTGCGGTGTCGGAGACCCTCGACTCGTTGGCTGCTTCGGGCCAAATTTCTGAGTCCGACCTCACCAAGCTATTTCGCAAGGGCAAACGCGACGGAGCGGTAACCACCGACCAAGTGGTCGACCTGCTCAAAGACGTCGAGCTGACCCCACCGTTGGTGAAGTCGATCCACGCTCGACTCGAAGCCGAAGGCATTCGTCTCGACGAAGTCATCGACGACGAACCGTTCTTTCTTCCGACTCCGGTTCCGCGTCGCAAAGCCGGCTCCAAAGCGGCGCCGGTCGACAGCGGGGGAGGCGCCGACCCAGTTCGGCGGTACCTCAAAGAGATCGGCCGAGTCGATCTGCTTACCGGCCCCGAAGAGGTCGCCCTCGCCGAGCGGATCGAAAAGGGTCTCGAAGCTGAACACGAGCTCGCCGACCTGGCGGCGTCGGAGAAGCTGCGCGAGATGGACCCGGTCGACCGGGCTCGCTTGCGGCGCCGCCAACGCGACGGCGAGAAGGCCCGGGAAGAGCTCACCCAAGCCAACCTGCGCCTCGTGGTATCGATCGCCAAGCGGTATGTGGGCCGTGGTTTGTTGCTGCTCGATCTGATTCAAGAAGGCAACCTAGGCCTGATGCGGGCGGTCGAGAAGTTCGATTACAAGAAGGGCTTCAAGTTCTCGACCTACGCCACCTGGTGGATTCGCCAAGCCATCACCCGGGCCATCGCCGACCAGGCCCGCACCATCCGCATTCCGGTGCACATGGTCGAGTCGATCAACCGGGTGAAGCGGATGCAGCGCCAAATGCTGTCTGAACTCGAACGAGAGCCCACCAACGAGGAACTTGCCGAGCGCTGCGATTTGCCCGTCGACCGGATTCGCGAGATCAAGCGCATCTCGCTCGACCTGTTGTCGCTCGATTCGCCGGTGGGCGATGAAAATGACACTTACCTTGCCGACTTCATCGAAGACGAGCGGGCGGTTCGGCCCGCCGACGCGGCAACCCGGCAAATGTTGGGCGAGGCGGTACTCGAAGCACTCGACGACTTAAACGACCGTGAAAAAGAGGTCGTGCGCCTGCGCTTTGGCCTCGACGATGGCCGACCTCGCACGCTGGAAGAGGTGGGTCGCCAGTTCGGGGTAACTCGGGAGCGAATTCGCCAGATCGAGTCCAAAACTTTGGCGAAGCTACGCCACCCGTTGCGAAGTGAGAAGCTGCGCGACTACCTCGACGGCGCGTAACGGGGCGGTTCGCCGGGCCGAAAACCTGTGTCGGAGAACCATCCGCCAAGTGCGTTGATGGGGCGAACCGCTGCTATCGTTCTCACTTGATATTCCGGGGTAGCTCAGCTGGCAGAGCGTTCGACTGTTAATCGAATTGTCGTGGGTTCGAGCCCCACCCCCGGAGCTTGCAAGTGCCACACCTCACGGTGTGGCATTTCGCATTTTGGCACTGACCAGATGGTCGGTCCGTGTAGCGTGACCATCGATGCAACGCAGATTCGAAGTGGGCGGCCAGGAGTTCCGGTACACGCCGCCCGGGATGACGCGGATCGATCCCGAACCCGGCGACCAGTCGATGTTCGTCTTCAAGTCGGCCGAGATGATCGCCCAGTATCGAGCCTGGGCCGAGCGATTTCGCGGCGGTCGCCTGGTTGAGCTCGGGATCTACGACGGTGGCAGCACGGCGCTGCTCGCCAAGCTGTTCGAGCCGCAGCGACTGGCGTCGTTCGACATCAAAGACGATGTGCCCGAGCTGACCAGGTTTATCGCTATCAACGGCCTCGGCGGCCGAGTGTTCGCCAACTTTGGCCACGACCAGGCCGATGTCGACACCCTTGAGGCGACCCTCGAAGCGCAAATGGGCCCCGAGCCGCTTGACTTGGTGATCGACGACGCGTCGCATCTGTACGCCGAGTCGAAAGCCTCGTTCTCTTCGCTGTTTCCGCGACTGCGGCCCGGTGGGCTCTACGTGTTGGAAGATTGGTCGCACGATCATCGTCGGTCAGCAGCGATGCACCAAATGATTCAGGCCGACCCTGATGGTGCGGTTTCCTCGGCGGTAACTGCGGCGCTGCACGAAAGCGGGTTTCAAGATGGCGTTTCGCCGGTAACGACGATGGCTCGATTGGTGCTCGAACTGATGCTGGTAGCTGCGGTGCGGCCAGACCTGGTTGCCACTATTCGAATCGACCAAGACTTCGCCGAGATCGAACGGGGTACCGCCGATATTGCGGGTCGACTCGTGGTTGACGACCATCTAGCCCCTTTGCCGATGTTGCTCGACCTACGGGACGAGGCGGCGAGTAGCCAAGTTAGCTAAACCGTCCGTGGCGGGCGGGTAGTGGATGAAATGGCGTGCCAGCGGTTCGCTTGGCCGCCCATTCGTAGATCACGTCGGGCTGGTGCGACGGGAAGCCGATCGGCGACGGCAGGTTGTGGGGACCGAACCAGGCGTATTCGCTGGCCTCTTTGGGGTCGAGGGCTGGTGTTGGTCGTTCGGCGTCGTCGGGGATAACGGCGACGTAATAGATGTTGCACAACGAGAGGGCGTCGCTTGGGTCGTCAAGGTCGCCCATGTCGTAGTCGTCCATCCACATGCCGATGAGGCCGGTGATCGGCGCCGTGAGCCCGGTCTCTTCCAGAAGTTCACGCTGGGCGGCATCTTCGGGGTGTTCGCCAAACTCCACGAACCCGCCCGGGATGTCCCAATGCCCGTCCCACGGGTCGAAGGCTCGGCGGATCAACAACACCTCGCCGCGGTGTTCGACGAGTGCACCCGCACACGGTTTTGGATTCGCCCAAAACCGTTCGTCGCACGAGGGGCACTGGTACGGGGGAGTGCGGTCGACTCGCTCACCGCACGCCGCGCAGAATTTGTCCATGGCTTCAGGCTAGGGCGTTGCTCGCGCACTACCCGACGACGATGTCGGGGTTGAAGTACGGGTCGGCGCCTACCGCGGTCAGCGAGTCGATCGATTCCTGCGACGAGTCGATCCGTCGTTCGCAGAACCCGGTGTTGGTGCTCTGGTTGAACCACATCAGGGCCCGGATTCGGGGGAAGTCGTTTTGCAGTGCTGCCCCCATGTCGGCAATCCAGTTTGCCTTGGCGTCGGGGTCGCCCTCGAGTTCGTTCGATGCCGTTTCGCCGATCATCAGCGGCTTGTCGGGATGGTTGGCGGTCGCCCAGTCATAGAACGGCGCGGCTTGGGGGGCGAAGCTCTTCCACGGGCCGTTCACATGGCAGCCGTACCAGTTGTACGGGTTCCACGAGAGCCAATCGATGATTTCGTCGCCGGGGTACATGGCCTCAACTTGGTCGAAGGGGCCGAACGAGTGGCCCATGTAGTTGATGAACCAAATCATCTGGTCGCCGGCGATCGGGTCCATCACCGAGTGCACGTGTTGGTACATCGCTACGTAGTCGGCCTCGGTGCCGTACTTGCCAGGCACGGTGCCGACGTTGTCTTCAGGTTCGTGGTGCAGGGCGAAGAAGATGGTGTGGCCGCTGTCGACGATCTGCTGGGCAACCCGCATGAGGTCGGCGTCGTACTCGCCGCTGGCGACCTTGGCCCACGTGTCGCCGTTGGCGGTGTCGCGGCTGACCTTCCACGAATACACGAGCGTGCGGCCTTCGTCGGCCAGCGCTTGGTCGTTGCTGGTGAAGAAGTTGGCGTCGGGGTCGCGTTCGTACAGCCGCACAAAGTCGAGCTGTCGACCGATCGCTGCCTCTTGCAGGTACAGGTCGAGTCCGTCGGTGCGGCGATCGGTGCTGCCGAGAGCCAACCCACAAAACGGGTCGCAGGGATCGAGCGGCGGATTGTCACAGTTGGTGGTGTTCTCGGCGGTGCAGAGCTCGCTGGTTGCGGCGCTTGCGATAACGGTGTCGACCCCATTGCCGCCTTCGATCACTACCACGGCGCCTTCGGCGGTCGGGAGAACATCGTTGACGCAGATCAGGTCGTCGCCGCCCAACGCATGAACGGTGACTGGACCGTTGGTAACGATGATGACGTCGTCACCTTCGGTGCCGAAGTGGGTCGATCCTTCGACCGGGTCGAGGTCGGGGCTGTAGCCAAACCCATGGGTCGCCGCTACGTCGCCGCACATCGATGCTTCTGGGGTGGTGGCCGCAGTCGGGTCGTACTCACAGGCGCTCGCGATGAGCGCAAGAACCGCAAGCGCAGTCACCGCGGCGTACCGTTGCCGCCGCAGTAATTTGAAGTTGTTCACGTTCCCTCGTTGGTGCGGATCGCCAATCCGGGTAGCGG
>CALHTF010000068.1 GCA_938038815.1 uncultured Acidimicrobiales bacterium
CTCGCCCGACAACTCACCCTCACATCACAACGCCGCAGCTACCCGCTCCACAACCAACGCGGCCGCCCCACCCAGGACCCCAAATGACAAAGTGTCCGATATGCCCCGCGACATGTGTCCGACATGCCCCGCGACACCACACCGCTCAGAGCGTGCTATGCGCGAAAATTTCGGGAGAGCGGCCAAAGAGCCCGGAGCTCGCGGAGGGCGAGGGGCGCAGATTGTGGGACAGAGCGAAGCGCAGAGGGAGCGAGCTTGCGAGCGACTGACCAGAAACGCTGTTACATCCAGTTGATGGCTTGGATTTCGCTGTAGGCCTCGAGGCCCCACCGGCCCCGGTCTCGGCCGATGCCCGACATCTTGTAGCCACCGAAGGGGGCACGCATGTGAGGCTGCACGCAGTTGAGCGCCACGTTGCCGGACTCGAGCTGGTTGGCGATTCGGTAGGCCCGGGTCTGGTCGGCGGAGAAGACGTAGCTAAAGAGGCCGTAGTCAGAGTTGTTGGCGAGCTCGATTGCTTCGTCGTCGCCGTCGTGGGGCAACACCACGACCACCGGACCAAACGCCTCTTCTTGCACCACGTGCATATCGGGGGTGCAGTCAGCGAGCAGCGTGGGGGCTACGAAGTAGCCGGGAAGGTCGGGGCGCTCGCCACCCACCACCATCGTTGCACCAGCGTCGACGCCCGACTGGATGAACTCTTCGACCCGGTCGCGATGGGTCTCGGTGATGACTGGTCCAACGAGGGTGTCGTCGAGGGTTGGGTCGCCAACCTTGAGGAACCCGGAGATGCCCTTGAGCGACTCCACGGTCTCGTCGTACTTGCTGCGGTGGCAAATGACCCGGGTCGGGGCGGTGCAGATCTGGCCGGAGTGGAAGCCCCAGACCGTGGCGATTGCGCTCACGGCGGCGCCAACGTCGGCGTCGTCAGCCATGATGAGCGCCCCCTTGCCCCCGAGCTCCATCAGGAGCCGCTTCATCGTTTTGCCGCCGTTTTCGAAGATCTTCGCGCCGACGGGCGAGCTACCGGTGAAGCTGATCATGTTGACGTTGGGCGAATCGACCAGTGCGGCCGGTGCCTCAGGGCCCGAACCGGTGATGACGTTGATGACCCCGGGCGGGAAGCCGGCCCGGTCGACCGCTTCGGCCAACAACAAGATGCCGAGCGGATCTTGCGGTGCTGGCTTGATGATGCAGGTGTTTCCCATGGCCAGTGCGGGTGCGATCTTGCCGGCCACGTTGGTGAGCGGAAAGTTGTACGGGGTGATCGCCGCAACCACGCCTACGGGTTGGCGGGTGACGGTGGCACTGATGAGTCCGGCCGGGCCGAGCGCGTTGGCTTCGGCGGGTTGAGGCAACAGCGACTCGCGAAGGTCGGGCGGGTTGACGTAGTAGCGGAACCGCTCGATCATCTGGCCCGAAACCTGGAGGGTCTTGGCGATCTTCATCGTCGCTCCGGTTTCGGCCTGTACGAGCTCGACCCAGTCGGGGGTCACCTCTTCGAGTACATCGGCCAGCTTGGCGATGTAGGCGCCGCGTTCGGCGGTCGACAGCCGCTTCCATCCGGCCAGCGCGTCCTTGGCTGCCGCGGCGGAGTCGAGAGCGTGCTGCACGGTTGCCTCGGGCGCTCGTCCAACCACCTTGGTGGTCGCCGGGTCGATGATGTCGTAGGTCGAGTCGGTTTCGACCCATTCACCGTTGATATAGAGCTTCCATACCTTGTCGACGTCGATAGTCACGCTGCTTCTCCCCCACTACGGAACATGTTTGTGTATGTGTGTGTCGCGATCTGCAGGAAACGTACCAGCGCGACACAGAAATGTTGAACCCACAAAAGCGAAGAACCCTCGCCCGGAAGTCCGAGCGAGGGTTCTCTGTATTTCCAATTGCGTGAACCAGGGAGCTCACATGGTGGGAAGGTTTAGAGGTCGAGCGGGATGAGTACCCGGGAGATGGTGTGCACGATGCCGTTGGTTGCCCGCTTGTTCGACTTGCGGAACGAGATCTTCGGGTCCTTTACGTCGGGGTCGTTGTCGACGAGGGTGCGACGGTTGATGTCGAAGCTTGCGCCTTCGAGTGCGGTGTCGACCGTATCGATGTCAAACAGCAGGTCGTCCATGGTGAGCCGCTCGGGAGCAACGTGGTAAAGCAAGACGCTGGTCAGGACTGGGATTGGGTCGCCGTCGCCGAGGGTGGTCAAGGCGCCTACGAGGAACTCCCAGGCTGCAGCTTCGCCTTCACCGGTGAAGCCGAGGTCGGTTGCGAGGCGAACGAACGCCAGGTCGGTGGGCGCAAAGACGGTGAAGTCGATGTCGGGGCTGGCGAGGGTTTCGGCCAGGTCGGCGGTAATGACTGCGTTGAGCAAGATGTCGAAGTCGCGGTGGTTGTCGTCGAACTCGCCACCGGATGCGACGACGATGTCGGCAATGGTGCGGTCGGGACCCTTCTTACCGGTTGAGGCAAGAGCGGTTGCTCCGAGGCTAAAGACCATCAGAACACTGGTTACAAGGAACAGAATACGGCGCATTTTTTGTAGAACCTTTCGAGGAACGTGGTAGGGGTTTTGCTTAGAAGTCCAGACACCATGTCCGGGGTATGTGACTAGCTACGTCGGGTCGTCTGATCTGGATGCAAATCGATGCACAAAGACGAAAAGAATTTCCCGGATCGCCCCGTTTGGGGCGTGAACTAGGGAAATTTCGCTACCTTCAGTAGTGTTACCAACCAGTAATGAACTGTGGTTTTGGCCATGGTTTCCCAACCTCGAAACAGGAGCCTCCAATGGCCGAACCAGTAATTGTCGCAACCGCCCGGACCCCGATTGGTCGGGCCGCCAAAGGCAGCCTCGTCGAGGCCCGCACCGACGACATGTCGGCGTTCATCATCGACGACGTCCTCGGCAAGGTCCCGGACCTGCCACGCGACCAGGTCGAAGATGTTATGTGGGGAATCGGCCAGCCCGCAGGCGAAGGCGGCTACAACCTCGCTCGCCTCGCCGCGCTTATGGCGGGTGTGGAAGCGCCGGGCGTAACCGTCAACCGTTACTGTTCGTCGTCGCTGCAGACCATCCGCATGGCCGCCCACGCCATCAAGGCCGGCGAAGGCGACTGCTTCATCGCCGGTGGTGTCGAAACCGTCAGCCGCTACATGCACGGTGCAGCCGACACTGGCTCGCACAACGAGAAGTTTGCCGAGGCCGAGGCCAACACGGCCAAGCGGACCGAGGGCGGAGCCGCTACCTGGCAAGCTCCCGACGGTCTCGCCGACATCTACATCGCGATGGGCCAAACCGCCGAAAACGTCGCGCAGATGACCGGCATCTCCCGGGAGCGCCAAGACGAGTTCGGTGTTCGGTCGCAGAACCTGGCCGAAGAGTCACTCAACAACGGTTTCTTCGAGCGTGAGATTACGCCCTACACCCTCCCCGACGGATCGGTCATCAGCGCCGACGACGGCATCCGGGCCGGCACCACCCTGGAGAAGGTCAGCACCCTCAAGCCGGTGTTCCGTCCCGACGGAACCATTACCGCTGGTAACGCCTGCCCGCTCAACGACGGCGCCGCGGCCACCATCGTGATGAGCGATACCCGGGCAAAAGAGTTGGGCCTCAAGCCCCTCGCTCGAATCGTGTCGAGCGGTGTAAGCCAACTCAACCCTGAGATCATGGGCCTCGGCCCGATCGAAGCGATCCGCCAGGCGCTTGGCCGGGCTGGCAAGACGGTCGACGATATCGACCTGTTCGAGATCAACGAAGCGTTCGCCGTTCAGGTGCTCGGTTCGGCCGACGAACTCGGCATTCCGATGGACAAGCTCAACGTGCACGGCGGTTCGATCGCCCTTGGTCACCCCTTCGGTATGACCGGCGCTCGCATCATGACCACCCTGCTCAATGGTCTGGAAAACAAGGACAAAGAGTGGGGCGTTGAGTCGATGTGCGTCGGTGGCGGCATGGGTATGGCCATGGTCGTCCAGCGCATGAACTAGGCGCTCTGAAGTTACGCCGAGGGCGTGGGGTTTCGGCCCCACGCCCTCGGCGTTTTTCGGCCGGGTTCGTTACTCGTTCAGATCGACAACGGTGGTGGCTGAACGGATCTTGCCGAGCTCGAGGGCGTCGATGTCGTAGCCAACGATGTCTTTGGCTTGCACATCAAGAACGTGAATTCGCTCGGTGCCCACCGACAAGACGTAGCGGCCATCGGGGCTCCAGATCACGCCGCCGAGAAAGTCATACGAGGCGGGCACGACGACCGGTAGGTCCCAGCGATCGCCGGTACGAGTGTCGACGATCGAGATGGTCTCTTCTCCAGATGGAGATAGGCCTTGCATGGTGACGTGGTCGCCGGTCGGCGAGACAGACAACTCGCCGGAAATTTGGAGAAGGTTCAGGTCGCCTAACTCGACTTCGCGGCCAGGCTCGCGGGTGCGGTGATCGAACAAGCGACTCGCACACCGCAGCTGGTCGTCGCAGTCTTGAATGATGAGGTGATTCACCCCCACCGCAATCACATTCGCGTCGTAAATCCGTTCAAAGCCATCGCCAACGAATTCGTACACGTCGCCGCCCCATAGCGAGAACTGTCCGAAGCCGATTGGAAAGACGATGGTGAATCCGCTCCTCGGAACCTCCACCGGCTCACCGATAACGCGGCTATCGAGCCCGAACCGCAGAACTTCGAGCGGCGGGCCAAACCGGTCGGCCGTCGAATTGGAGATATGGCGGGTCAGGTGTAGCTCCGAGCCGTCCGGCGACACCCAAAAGTCCTGTGCTCGGCCGTACTCGACCACCGGCCCGCCAGCGAGCGGATACCCAACGGCGTCGGCGCCGTCGTGCACGACGATCGATGAGCCAAAGACAACCGATGCGATCTCCGAGCTTTGGTTAAACGGTTCGAATCCGAGCATTCGGCGCGAGCCATCGTCGGCGTTGAGCACGCTGAGTCCGACCTCGGACTTGATCACCAGCGACAGGCCACGTGACTCCGGCAGCAACGGAAAGACCTCAAGCGACGACAGTCCAGAACCGGCAACCACCGCCGTCGGGCCCGGCAGGCGCCGCCGTTGAGGTTCGGCGGCTGGCTCGCTTGGAGAGGGTGCCTCACCATCTGGTGCCGGCTCGTCAACCGACGAGTCGTCCGGGTCGCTCACCGCCGCCGGTTCGCTCGTCGGCTCGGGAATGGCCGAATCAGCGCCGGTCAAAAGGGGCACCAAGATCACGCCCAACCCAACGAGTAGCCCAACGAGCCCGAGGGCGCTCAGCAGCGTGGTGAACGATCGTGGATTGGTTTCGACAAGCGCCTGGTCGACCGTTTCGGTGTCGGTTCGGTCGACACCTAGGACAACCTCGACGACCTCTTCGTTCACCGTTTCCACTTCGGCTCAGGGTAGAGCCGATGACTCACCGATGAAGGATCAACTGGCGGATTCGCCCAATTCGAGGACGCCAACCACGGCGCGCACTTGCTCGAGAACGAGATCTTCCAACCGGTGTTCGGCGATGGTTTGGCCGGCGACATCGACCACCCGCAGTGCCTGCCCGTTCCGCACGACGAGGTACTTCGAGTCCGGGGTCCACAACGCCTGGAAGCCATCGCCGTACAAATCGAAGTTCGAGTCAAGGCCCCAAGCCGATACCCCATCGGGTCCGAGCATCTTGATCTGCTGTGCGTCCTCGTCGCCGAACAGCACGTGCTGCCCATTGGGCGAGATCCGGACCGACTCGAGCGGGAAAACCTGATCGACCGAACCAAGGTCGAGCGACGCGGTCTCGGCCGTCGCTCGATCGACCACGAACATGGCGCACTCGAGCGTGTCGTCACAGTCGTGCACCGCGACGTGGCCGCGCCCAACCGCCCACGGCGACCCACGGGTGATTCGCTCGAAGGAACCGTCTCGGAACTCGTACACCCCGTTGCCGCCGCTGGTGAAGAGTCCGTCGCCCATCGGGAATATGTAGGCCCCCGCCTTGTCGGGGATCTCCACCGAGTCGCCAAGCGGGCGGTGATCGATGCCAAAGGTATCGATCACCCGGTCGCCGGGTTTGAACGAGTCTGACCACAAGTCACCGCGCAAGATGTGGAGTTGATCGCCGCTGCGCGATAACCAGAATGTTCCGCCCACCCCGTAGTCGACCACCCGGTCGTCGGTCAGCGAATACGCCTCGATTCCCGATCCGTTTCGGATCACGAGCGACGATTCAAACTGCAAGGCCGGGTCGAAGCGGTGGCCAAAGACTTCGCTGCCCTCGTCGGGGTAATCGGCGACGGGCAGTACGCGCCGCGAACCGTCGTCAGTGTTCACCAGTGCCAGCCCGTCGTTGGTCCGTACCACCATGGTGAGGCCCGGAGACTCCTCGAAGATCGGAAAACTATCGCCGGGCTCGGGCACCAGCACCGCCGCCTCAGACCTGCTGTCGGGCGATGGTGAATCAGACGCACCGGACTCCCTTGAATCGTCCGTCGGGGAATCGCTCGTCGCGGTATCGCCAGTGGGAGCATCGTCGTCGGACGTATCCGACTCGGCGTCATCGGCGCTGGCCGAACCCGAACCGGTCAGCCCAGGCACCACCAGCAGCCCGGCCATGGCAACGAGAAGGGCGCCCAGCACGAGCAGGCTCAGGGTTTTTGACCACGATCGTGACGTCGTGGAGACCACCGACCCCTCTTCGGAAATCTGGTCTTCGCCGAGCGAAATCTCGACCACGCCGTCGTGCGGTTGTTGTTCGTATTGCCCAGGCGCCACCACGCTCTAACCATACGGCAGTGTCGCACGCGCGAAAGGTCGCCCGCCTCTAGACTCGGGCCACGAAACAGAAAGGTTCGTTCTTCATGGTCGATGTTCCTAATGGTCACTTTTTCCTTGGCGGGATCCGAGGCGACGACGGGAAGGCAGCGCCTGAAAACCCGGTGATGCTCGAGGCATCTGACCTCACGACCCATGGCGTGATCGTAGGTATGACCGGCTCGGGTAAAACCGGTCTTTCGGTGGTCATGCTCGAGGAAGCGCTCATGCAAGGCATCCCGACGCTCATCCTCGACCCCAAGGGCGACATGGGCAACCTGTTGCTGTCGTTCCCCGACCTCGGCGCTGACGACTTCGAACCGTGGGTAAACCCCGGCGACGCTGAACGCGAGGGAGTCTCGGTTGGCGAGCACGCATCGAACACCGCCGACATGTGGCGCAACGGCCTCGACAGCTGGGGCATCGAACCCGGCCGGATCGCCGAGCTGCGCAACAAGGCCGACTTTACGATCTACACCCCCGGTTCGACCTCGGGGGTTCCGCTCAACATCATCGGCGACCTCAAGGCACCACCGGCGGGGACCAACGCCGAGACCATGCAAGACGAGATCGAAGGCTTTGCTTCGAGCCTGCTCGGGCTGGTCGGGGTAGAAAGCGACCCGATCTCGGGACGCGAACACATCTTGTTGTCGAACATCATTTCCAACGCCTGGAACCAGGGCCAGGACCTCGACCTTGGTGCACTGCTCACCCAGGTCCAGAATCCGCCAATGCGCAAGCTCGGCGTACTCGAACTCGACACGTTCTTCCCGCCCAAGGACCGCACGGCGTTGGCGATGAAGCTTAACGGCCTCATGGCATCGCCTTCGTTCGCGAGCTGGACCCAGGGCGCGGCCCTCGATATCGAAACGATGCTCAATGGCGGCGGCAAGCCAAACGCAGCCATCATTTCGCTGGCCCACCTGTCCGACGAAGAGCGCATGTTCGTGGTGACGCTGGTGTTGTCAAAGGTTGTCACCTGGATGCGTGGCTTGTCCGGCACCCCCGACCTGCGGGCCTTGGTCTACATGGACGAAGTATTCGGCTTTGTTCCTCCAACCGCTGCTCCCCCATCGAAGAAGCCCATCCTCACCATTCTCAAACAAGCCCGGGCGTTCGGTGTCGGCATGGTGTTGTCGACCCAGAACCCGGTCGACATCGACTACAAGGCAATCTCGAACGCCGGCACGTGGATGATCGGTCGACTACAGACCGAACGCGATAAGGCTCGTCTGCTCGAGGGCATGAACTCGGGCGGCGATCTCGATATTGGCGCGGTGGGCGAAACGATTTCTGGGCTCGACAAGCGCCAGTTCGTGTTGCACTCGACCCGCGGCGATGGCCCACAGGTGTTCGGTACCCGGTGGGCAATGTCGTACCTTCCCGGGCCGATTACCCGCGACCAGATCGAAACCCTGATGGCCGACAGCCCCAAGCGGGCCGCAGCCCCCGAACCGGCTGCTGCTGCGCCGGCGGGCCAACCAGCCGCTGCTGCGCCGGCCGCCGCGGCGGCAGCTGCCCCGGCACTGGCCGACGACGAGACCACCATGGCCCCCAAGGTTGCCGACGGAATCGACGTGTTCTATCTCGATGCCGCAGCACCGTGGGCTCGCGACGTTGGTGCGGTCACCGGCGGAACTCGACTCGAGGCGGCGGTTGTCGCTCGGGTGAACATGTTGTTCGACGAGACCAAGGGCGACCTTCGCCACCAAGAAGAGTACGAAGCGGTGTTCTTTCCACTCACTGGTCAATCACTCGACGCCGATACGGCGGTGACGGTCGACTACGACGACCGCGACCTACGCACCGAAGTGCCCGACGGAGCGCGGTATGTGCTGCCCGACGCCAAGATCCAGAACAAGACCTACTTCTCCAAAGCCCAGTCCGAGCTGAAGGACCACCTGTACCGCAACGAGACCCTTGAGCTGATGCGTAACCCCGAGCTCAAGATTGTGAGCCGGGTCGGCGAAACCCGCGAGGAATTTGAGGCCCGCTGCAACAAGGTGGCCGACGACGGCGCGGATGAGGAAGCAACCAAGGTGCGCGAATCGCTCGAGAAGCAGCGCGACCGGTTGCAGAGTGCGCTCGATAAAGCCGAAGACCGAGTGCGCGAACTCGACGAAGATGTCGAGGCTCGTTCTCGCGACGCCAAGCTAAGCGGCGCAATCGATGTCGCTGGTTCGGTGCTCGGTGGCCTGCTCGGCGGACGTAGCAGCACCCGAGGCATCCTCGGTGGTGTGCGCCGCGCATCGTCAAAGTCTCGTATGACCAACAGTGCCAAGGAACGCTTGGAGACCGCTCGCAACCGGGTCGATGAGAAGGCCGATGACCTTGAGGCTCTCGAGCTAGAGATCACCGACTCGCTTTATGAGATCCAAGATGCGTGGGACGAAAAGGCCGAGGCGATCGAGGACATGAACGTCTCACTAGAAAAGACCGATATCTCGGTAGACCAAATCGCCCTAGTTTGGATCCCCGTAGAGGGATAGGGGCGCCCGGTAGCCGGACATAGCGGAGCGCAGAGCAGCGGCGGAGCCGCTGCGACCAAAGTTAATGCGCGCCCTTTTGCATGAGGACTGCGGGGACGGTCCTGATGAGGATCAAGATGTCGGTGAAGAGGGTCCAGTTGTCGACGTAGTAGAGGTCGAGCTGTCCGTAGTCGCCGTCTTCGGCGTCGCTGCGGCCGCCGACCTGCCACATACCGGTGATTCCGGGCTGGACCCGGAGGCGGTTGTGCAGGCTAGGGTCCCACTGGTCTCGTTCGCTGGCGAGTGCCGGACGAGGCCCGACCAGGCTCATCTCGCCTTTGAGGACGTTGATGAGCTGAGGGAGCTCGTCGATCGAGGTCTTGCGAAGGATCTTGCCCGCTTTGGTGATGCGAGGATCGTCCTTGATCTTAAAGAGCGGCCCGGTGGCCTCGTTGAGGTGGCGAACATTTTCGAGCAGTTCTTCGGCGTTGACCACCATGGTGCGGAACTTGAGCACTTTGAACAGTTCGCCGTCGCGGCCAACTCGCTCTTGGGCAAACAGGATCGGGCCCGGGCTGGTGAGGCGAACCGCAAGAGCGCCAACGGCCGCAATCGGGGCCAGAATGAGGCACAGTAATGCGGCGGTGACGATGTCGAACGACCGTTTTGCCACCGCTCGCCAACCATTGCGCTGTACCGGCTCGATGTACACCATCGGGAAACGTCCGAGCGGTCGGATGGTGAGTCGGTCCGAAGCAATGTCACACAGGGTCGACGAGAGTTCGACGTGCACACCGTTCTCGGTGAGGGTACGGATCAGCCGGTTGGAGGTACCCACATCGATAGCGGTCGCCGCGATGATCACGCCACCACAATCGGCCTTCTGCACTGCTTGCAAGGTGTGCCCGACGTCGCGCAGCAGGTGCGACTCGGAGATGTCGGTGGCGTCGCCCGATACTTCGAGGTGGTCTTCGACAAACCCAACGACCTCGTATCCAAGGCTGGCGTCCTTATCGAGCATCTCTTTCATGAGATAACCCTCAGAGTTGCGGCCCACGATAAGAACGCGGCGAAGCATATGGCCGTTGCTGCGGGCCCGCTTGAACAGCAGACGGGCGACAAGGCGCTCGATACCGACCACCAAGATCAGGGTCGGGATAGCAATGGCGTACCACGAGCGAGCGATCTCGACATCAAAGGCAATACTGGCAATACCGATGGCCACGACGCTGGCGACGATTGCTTTGATGGCTCGCCACCCCTCGTCGACACCTCGGGTGATGAACCGGGCCTTGTACAAGGCCTGATGGGTGAAGGCGACTGGCCACACCAAAAGGGTTGCGCCGACCATGGCGATATATGTCGCGGAGCTCGTTGGGTCGGTGGTGTTCAATGCCCCGTTCAGCACCACCGAAAGCCAGAGGCCGACCATAACGGCGATGACGTCGGTGACCAGCAGAACCAGTTTCCGGTTGGTGCCACCGCTCATGGCTTCGCTTGGGACGGGCTCGGACGCAAAGACGTCCGTGCGCGGGTAAAGCTCGACCTTGGTCGTTCCTGGTTTTGTGTCGTTCTCGGCGGGAAGGCCCATACGAAACTTTCGGCACTACGGCATCGAGGGTCCGCAAGATACGAACTCTTCTGTAGTCATAGTGTCGGCCGCTTCGCAGGAGGCCTTAAGCACGAACCGCACCCCTAGATTGGGGCCACCAGTGTCGGGGATTTAGCCCTTGGCGGCGCGAAATCCCGCTTCAAGGTCGGCGATAATGTCGTCGATCGATTCGATGCCGACCGAGAGCCGAACCAAGCCGGGGTGCACACCAGCGCTGGCCTGTTCTTCTTCGGTGAGCTGGGAGTGGGTGGTCGATCCGGGGTGAATGGCCAGGCTGCGTACATCGCCAATGTTGGCCACATGGCTATGCAGTTCGAGGCCCTCAACAAAGGCTTGGCCGGCTTCTTTGCCGCCCGCAATGACAAACGCCGGAACCGATCCGTAGCCCCGACCTTCGCCGTACTTGGTAACCCGTTCTTTGTGCGGGCTGCTGTCGAGACCCGTGTACTGCACACTCTCGACTTGGTCATGGCCCTCGAGGAACTCGGCGACCTTCTGCGCGTTCTCGAAGTGCCGCTCCATCCGCAGGCTCAACGTTTCGAGACCTTGCAGGAAGTAGAACGCGTTTTGGGGCGACAGTGCCGACCCGAGGTCGCGCAACATTTGCACCCGGGCCTTGATGATGAACGCACCGTGGCCAAGCGCCGGCCAGTACGCCAGGCCGTGATAGCTCGGGTCGGGCTCGGTGAAGTTCGCAAACCGGTCGTTGGCGCCAAAGTCGAAGCTGCCTCCGTCGATGATTACCCCGCCGATCGAGTTGCCGTGACCGCCAATGAACTTGGTCATTGAGTGCACGACGATGTCGGCTCCCCACTTGAGCGGGTTGATCAGATACGGGCTGGCGACGGTGTTGTCGACGATGAGGGGTACGCCGACCTCGTGGGCAACGCCAGCGACCCCTTCGATGTCGAGGCAGTCGTTCTTTGGGTTGCCCAACGTTTCGCCGTAGAACGCCTTGGTGTTGTCCTGGGCGGCCGAGCGCCATTGGTCGAGGTTGTCGGGGTCGTCGACAAAGCTGACCTCGATGCCCATCTTGGGCAGCGTGTAGTGAAACAGGTTGAAGGTTCCGCCGTACAGCGAGGTCGAGGACACGATATGGTCGCCCGCTTCGCATAGCGTGAGGATGGCGAGGGTTTCGGCCGCCTGGCCCGAGCTGACCGCCAGGGCGCCGGGGATTCCTACCGCTGTGTCGGTGCCGCCTTCAAGGGCTTGCAAACGAGCCTCAAGCACACCCTGGGTCGGGTTCATGATGCGGGTGTAAATGTTGCCCATCTCGGCCAGCGCGAACAGGTTGGCCGCATGGTTGCTGTCCTTGAAGACAAACGACGATGTTTGGTAGATCGGGACGGTTCGAGCCCCCGTATCGGAGTCAGGCACCTGCCCCGAGTGAATCTGCTTGGTCTCAAAACCCCAGTCAGCGCTCATAAATACGTTCCCCTGCCCTGTTAAATTGATGAACTTCGACCTTAGGCAGGCAAACCCGACCAATCAAGTCGGTTATTAGAAGGCAACTGACTTCTGAGCGTCCGGCCACACCCCAAGCGGCACGCGGACTGGCGCTACCGCCCGATCGGCGCCGTCTTCGGTACAAGTGAAGAGGAATATCCACTCGCACCTCTACCGGCACTCGGACCAAAGAGTGCAAGAGGCTCCGTGCCTCCGGAACGGCCTGCACGGAGTGCAGTAATCGATGTCCCGGACTGTCGAGGTTCGGAGCCGAGGGCGGGCGCGTCCGCGAAGTGCCAGCTCAGCCCAAGCCGTGTCGAGCAGCAACAGAGATCTGTCCGAAGTACCGACCAAGCGCCGCCAGGTACAGGACCCAAAAACGAAAAGAGCCGAGCACCCGGAGACGCTCGACCCTTTTCAAATTTCTCATCGCGCTTTACCCGCTCAGAGCGGGCTAACCGCGAAAATTTCAGGGACTGGGGCTAAGGAGCCCGGAGCTCGCGGAGGGCGAGGGGCGCAGATGGACGGCCGTAGCGAAGCGCAGAGGGAGCGAGCTTGCGAGTGACCGACCAGAAAGTCAGCCTTGGCCGCCGGAGGCTTCTTGGACCGACTGCTTGCCGGCGCTGATCCAGGGCATCATGGCCCGGAGCTTAGAGCCGACCTCTTCGATGAGGTGGTCCTGGCCAGCCTTTTCCATGGCGAGGAAGTTGGTGCGTCCGCCGTGAGCTTCGGCGACCCATTCCTCGGCGAACTGACCGCTCTGGATCTCGCCCAGGATCTTCTTCATTTCGGCGCGGGTGTCGTCGTTGATGATCCGGCTACCTCGCGACATGTCGCCGTACTCGGCGGTGTCAGAGATCGAGTAGCGCATGCCACTGATGCCTTGTTCGTACATGAGGTCGACGATGAGCTTGAGCTCGTGCAGGCACTCGAAGTACGCAATCTCGGGTTGGTAGCCGGCGTCAACGAGGGTCTGGAAGCCACTGCGAACGAGTTCGGAGGTTCCGCCACAGAGCACAACCTGCTCGCCGAACAGGTCGGTTTCGGTCTCTTCGGTGAAGGTGGTTTCGATCACACCGGCGCGTGCGCCACCGATAGCGTCGGCATAGGCGAGGCCAACGGCCTTGGCGTTACCCGAAGCGTCCTGCTCAATAGCGATGAGGGCGGGTACGCCGCCGCCTTCGGTGTAGGTGCGGCGCACAAGGTGACCCGGGCCCTTCGGAGCAACCATGGCAACGTCGACGTTGGCCGGCGGCTTGATCAGGTCGAAACGAATGTTGAAACCGTGGGCAAACAACAACATGTCGTTGTCGTTCAGGTTCGGCGCGATGTGTTCTTCATAGATCGCCGCCTGCTCGGTATCGGGGAGCAAGATCATGATCATGTCGGCGTGAGCAGAAGCTTCGCTGAGGCCCATCACGGTGAGGCCCTCGGCTTCGGCCTTGGCCTTGGAGCCCGAACCTTCGCGAAGTCCAACCACCACGTCGACGCCCGACTCTTTCAGGTTCAGCGCGTGGGCGTGACCCTGCGAGCCGTAGCCCAAAATCGCTACTTTGCGTCCCTCGATCTTTGACCGATCGACATCGGCTTCGTAGTAAATGTTCACTGCCATGACTGTTTCCTTGCTGAAATTCGTTGATGGGTAGAGTTCGGGTTAGGACGCGCCGGCGAGGGCGTTGAGAGCGACTGGTCCGGTCCGGTGCACTTCAAGAATTCCGAACGGACCTAGTTGCTCTTCGAAATCATCGACGCGCGACGGCGTGTCCGACAACGTGAGCATGATGGCCTCTCCGCTATCGGCCAGCACGTCAGCGTCGAACTTTTCGCCGAGCGCAACCACCTGGTCGCGATCGCCGTCGACCGTCGAGATGGTGACGATCATGAGTTCGCGTTGGACCGACGTGGCCGGGTCGACCTGGTGGATCTCGACCACGTTGATGAGCTTGTCGAGTTGCTTCACCACTTGTTCGAGAGGCGCCGACTCAGCATCGACCACAAAGGTGATGTGGCTAAAGTTTTCGTCGTAGGCGGGCGCCACGGCCAGCGAGTCGATGTTGAAGCCTCGGCGGGCGAAAAGCCCAGCGACTCGGGCGAGCACGCCAGCCTTGTTCTCGACCTTGACGACCACCGTGTGAAAGCGATCGGTGTCCTGAGTGTTCGCCATCGTTACTGCCCCTCGGTCTCGGTCTGGGATGGGTCGACCATGAGTTCGCTGTTGGTCGCACCGGCGGGAACCATAGGGAATACCTTCTCGCGTGGGTCGGTGCGGAATTCGACCACGACTGGACGGTCATTGATCTCGTTGGCCTTCTCGATTGCCGGTTGCACCTCTTCGGGCGAATCGACTCGGATACCAACGCAACCCATTGCTTCGGCCCACATCTTGTAGTCGGGAACGTCGGGCGAGAGGTAGACCTCGGAGTACCGCTCGTCGTAGAACATCTCTTGCCACTGGCGGACCATACCGAGGTAGCCGTTGTTGATGAGGGCAACCTTGATCGGAATGCGCTCGACGGCTGCGGTTACCAACTCTTGGGCGGTCATCTGGAAGCAGCCATCGCCGTCGACGGCCCACACGGTGCGGTCGGGCATTCCGGCCTTGGCGCCCACGGCGGCGGGAATCGAAAAGCCCATCGTTCCGAGACCACCGGAGTTGATCCACGTGTAGGGGTGGTCGAACTGCCAGAGCTGGCTGGCCCACATCTGGTGCTGGCCGACGCCCGAGGTGACGATGGTGTCCGCGGGGCTGTGGTCTCGGAGCTGTTCGAGTACATATTGGGGCTTGAGCGCCTCGCCCGCGGCGGAGTCTTCGTAGACCAGCGGGTACTTCTCTTGCCAGCCCGAGAGCTGCGAACGCCAGGCTCGCCGGTCGGGCTGGGCGTTGTTGCCGCCCAGTTTGGTTATCGCTTCGACAAGGCCCTCGATCGCCAGCTTGCAGTCGGCTTGGATTCCTACGTCGGGGCGACGAACCTTGCCGATTTCGGCCGGATCGATATCGACATGGATTACCTTGGCGTCGGGGGCAAAGCCGTCGAGCCGGCCGGTGACCCGGTCGTCGAACCGGCTGCCGAGCGCGATGAGTAGATCGGATTGCTGCATCGACATGACGGCGGTGTAGTTGCCGTGCATGCCGGGCATACCGAGGTTGAGCGGGTGGCTATCGGGGAAGGCGCCGCGAGCCATCAAGGTAGTGACGACTGGGATGTCGACCAGCTCGGCCAACGTGCGCAAGATCTCGGCGGCCCGGGCCTTGAGGATGCCGCCACCGATGTACAGCACGGGGCGCTCAGCGGCGCAGATCAGTTCAGCGGCTTGGGCCAACAACTCGGGGTCGGGCTCGAGTTGGGGGTTATACCCAGGAAGGTTCGGGGCCACGGGCTCGACCCACTCGAAATGCGAGCTCGGGTCGGCCGGGTTGACGATGTTCTTTGGCAGGTCGACCAAAACCGGGCCGGGGCGACCGGTGGTCGCGATATGGAATGCCTCATGAATGGTCTGAGGGATGTCGGCCGCGTCGGTTACCAAGAAGTTGTGCTTGGTGGCCGACATGGTGATGCCGGTTGTGTCGGCCTCTTGGAACGCGTCGGTGCCGATCGCCGAGTAGGCGACCTGACCGGTAATGCACACCATCGGAACCGAGTCCATGTAAGCATCGAGCAACGGCGTGACCATGTTGGTTGCGGCCGGCCCGCTCGTGACCATGGCGACGCCCGGTTTGCCGGTGGCTTGGGCGTACCCCTGGGCCATGTGGCCGGCGCCTTGTTCGTGCCGAACCAAAACGTGGCGGATCGACGAGTCGATAATCGGGTCATAGACCGGAAGAATCGCACCGCCAGGGAGTCCGAACACCACCTCGACGCCCTCGAGCTCGAGCGATTTGATTAGTGCTTCACCACCATTGGTTTGCTGCCGTGTCATTGCAATCTCTCTGAAATTTCGGTTGAGGACAGGGAAAGGTTTTCAAAACAGCCCCCGAAAACTACAAGAGCCTCCCATCTGGGAGGCTTTGGCACACGATCGGGGACGAACGCGTGCTAGGTAACTACCACCACAAGTACGTCAAACTGCTGTTTTCCACTCATTGCAAACGACTATAGCCAAGATGACCACGCCCCGACGAGCCGTATACCCCGGTTCGTTTAATCCACCCACCAAGGCCCATCTGGCGATCGCCGAACTGGCTATAGCCCAACTGCGGCTGACCAGCGTTACCTTTGCGCTATCGCGGGTCGCGTTGGCGAAAGAATCGGTCGAACGCCCCGTGCTCGACCACCGGGTTTCGGTCGTTCGCCAAAGCGTCGCTCATCTCAACACCGCCGAGGTGACCGTCGAGGTGATGGTCACCGATCACCAGCTCCTGGTCGATATTGCCGACGGCTTCGACGTGTTGATCATGGGCGCGGACAAGTGGGAACAAATCCACGATGTGGTGTTTTACGACGGCGACCCGATCCGGCGCGACGACGCGATCGCCCGACTGCCCGACGTGGCGCTGGTACCGCGCCCACCCACTCACGTCGGCCGTCCGGGGGCCCAACTACTCAACCTCGACTCCCCCACCGAGCAGATGATCGATGGCGTTTCATCTTCACTAGCGCGCGACGGCAACCATGAGATCATGACCCCCGAGGCGCAAGCGTTCGATGAGGCAACGGGCGCCTGGACCGACCCGCAGCGCTATGAGGCGTATTTAGCGAAGCTCGGCTGAAACTGGCTCGGACCGGTCGAGCGACTGGCTTCCGTTCCACACTTCGTACCGGTCGCCGCCGGCCCGCTTTGCGAGGTACATGCACGTATCGGCCCGGTCGACCAACACGTCTCGGGAAATACCGGGTTCGGCAACCGAGATTCCGACACTGGCCCGAATGTTGGCGATGCCGTTGTGCACCGCGATCGGTTCTTTGATGCGGTCGCAGATCGATTGACCCAGGTTGGTCGGTGCGCCGGCGCCTGGAGGACCTTCGACCAGCACAACAAACTCGTCACCACCCAGGCGGGCGACAATGCCGCTTCGAGGCGTGATCGACTTCATGCGTTGGGCCACCACCCGCAGCACCTCATCGCCCGCTTCGTGACCCAGGTTGTCGTTGGCGGCCTTAAAGCCGTCGAGGTCGAGGAACAACAAGGCAATGGTTTCGGTCAATGGGTCGAAGCGGTGGAGCCACGAATCAAGCTGATCGAGAACGTTGAGGCGGTTCGGCAGACCGGTGAGCACGTCGTGGTTCGCCTGGTACGCCAGCGCCTCTGAACGCTCGGTCACTTCCTGGAACACGCCAGCAGCAAGCAGCGAAACGCCCGCCTGGGCAGCCAAGGCCTCGAGCACGGCGACCTCTTCTTTACCGCGCAACAACGGAGCTTCGGACCACACCCGTAGCACCGACCCGGTTTGTTTACCAAGGGTGATTGCGGCGGCGGAGCCGTAGCCAAAGTCGTGCAGCGCTTGGCGAACAACCGGCGGATCCGCCTGGTCGAAGACGATCGTGTCGCCGGTTTCGAAGGCTTCAGGCGACATGTGTTGGGGTTGAGCCATCTGGTTCGTTCCCACCATCGCACTGACGGTTTCCCAACGGCCGGTTTGGTCGTTGAGGCGAACCACATCGGCACCAGCGAATCCAACTCGCTGGGTGGCGCTGAACAAACTGACCAACACCGATGCTTCATCTTCACTACTCATCGATCGAGCAGCGACGGTAACCATGTGCAGTTGCTCCGCCCGTTGCTCAGCGACCCGGTGAGCAGAAACCGCCGCTTCGATCTCGCTACGGAAGTGCGAACCGAGGTAGAGCGCTGGCACGGCGATCAACAACACCGCGAACAGCTGTTGGTAGGCGAGATACAAGGTGTTGGAGGTATCGGCGGCCGGAGCCACGCCGAACTTTAGACCAACGGCGACGTAGCAGATACTGGCGGCCAGCCACGCGGCGCCCGCACCTTTGGCCGAGAACCGGTTCCAGCCGGCCGATACGGGCAGCATCAATGCCACCCAGGCCAGCGGGGTTGTTTCGGCATCGAGGGAGAACATCACCATCAGCGCCAAAACCACGTCGGCCCCGATCTGCAAGATTCCCAGCAGGCCCCGCAGGTGGTCCATCTTGCCTCGCGACCACCAGTTTGCTAGGCCGACCGCAACAATAGAACCGAGCAGGATTCCGCCCAGCGCGACCGATGTGGAAGACGCTTCGGTGATGGTGCGCTGGCCCACGAAAAGCGAACCCACAAAGACCGCAAGCAGCAGCAGCCGTACCGCAGTGAGCGCCTGTTCGATGATGGTCTCGGAGGCCATACCCGTCCGGGCGCGTGTCACATCACCTTCGGCGCCATCGGCGGCGTCGCTGCGATTCGCGGCTGCAGAATGGATGGACTTCAACATGTAGCTCCATCAACGGCAGTTCCGAGGCACGTGTTGAGCAATTTCGCGGCACAAACCGAAATTGGGGTATTCGACCAGGTTTCGAGACGACGTGGTCCGCGATCCTGTCGGTGCACCGCAGTCGCAAACGCGGCCTCGATCAGACCCGCCGTTGTTCAAATTCGGGCTTAACCAGCGCAAAGAATCTGTCGTTACTTGATCTATGCCCCGTAAGGTCCACACACCCGACGCCCAAACCCGCGTCCAGAACATGCGTACCGCAGTGATCGTGACCCTAATCGCCGGCCTCACGCTTGTCCTTTTGTCCACGGCGGTTTTCTCGCTCGCTTCGACCACTCGAACGTTGAGCAATGACGCGGAGAAGCTCCACATCGCCGATGAATCCCTGCGCGCCGCGACGACCGCCCGGGCCCAGCTCGCGCTCGCGCTGCATGGGTCACGGGTCGACAGCAAACTGGGCAGCGACTCGTCGGCTGCGGTGTCGGCATCGGTCGGCGAAGCCCAACAGGCACTCGACAGCTTCAACACTTCGGTAAATCTGCTGGATAACACCGACCTTCGCTCCGACGGTGACGCGTTCCTAACCTCGGCGAACGCCAGCGTTGCCTCGCTCGACGTCGCAACCGCCGAAGCCGAACGGGCAACCATCGACAGCGACCTCGACGACAGCTACCAGATGCTGATCAAAAGCATCACGGCCGAGCGTGAGTCTCTACTCGCCGACGTGGAGCGAGCCGACCGCCGCATGGGAACCCTCGGCAACCTCGCCAGCTTCGTGGTTGCCTTCTTGTTGCCGACCTCAGCCATTTTCATCTATCGCCAACTGGCCCGCCGGCCACGTCGCCAGGTCGAACTGGAGCACGAACTTGATCTCGAGCGTCGAATCGGACGCGACCGAGCCAGCGCTTTGAACCTTGGCCTTGCGGAACTGAACGACCGTATCGAGACCGGAAACGCGTCCGGAATCGTCGCGGAGGCCGAGCGGTTCGCCGCCGCTACCGCCCTGGTGTACGGCCAGCACACCTACGACGTCGCTCGAGTCGACCTGGCCACCGAACTCGAAGCTATCGCCGCCGCATCTCCAGAAACACAACCGTCGATCTCCTCAGAACATGTGCCGGTGCTGATCGATGTCAAGGCACTCCACATCGCCATCCATGCGCTCATTGAAACCGCCACCGACCAGAACGCAAACCGCGTGCACCTCAACGGACGGAACGCTCCGGCCGCAGGCAAGATCGACGTCCTATCCGACGGTGAACCAATCCCAGCACTGACGATTCGCGACGCGTTGTTGGAGTCGAATGAACTCACGGCCGCTTCCTCGCCTCTTCAGCGTCAACTCGTCCTGGTCCGTACCTTGCTCGAGGGAATGGGGGCTCGCTTGAAGTACGAACCAGGTTCTGAACACCAAAAGTTTGAAATCACCCTGCCCCGCGCGGCCCGCAAACAAAACGTTTCAACCGCCAACCCTTCCTTGGCCCCAACGCCATGACCAGCACGCCGCGTAAGGCGCTCGTAGTCTTCGCAGCGGGAGCCCTAGTGTGCGCCGCACTCATAGTCTGGGCTGTTCGCGCCCAGGCGTCTGCGGTTATCGACCTAACCGGAACCAGCAGCCATCTTTCCTCGGCATCGGTCGACCCCGTTCCAGCGGGCGCTCAACCTGGCGACTTCGTGATCGTCGCCACGGCACCTGCGAACAACCAGTTGCCCAGTGCTCCTGCAGGCTGGACAAACTACCGCCAGGGAGGTTCAACGGCGGGCCAGAAAGTCTGGATGTTCTACTCGTTCGTTCCAGCAGGCGGATTTCCAACTCCGCAACAATTCGCTCCGTCCGGTGGCGGTTCGGCCATGGTCACGGTTGCAACGTCGTACTCCGGGGTCGATACGTCGGCGCCGCTGCTCGGCAGCACGGCTGGCTCGGGATCTGGAGCGTCAATTTCAATCACGCCACCCGCGTCCAGTTCGCCGAGCGGCGAACACTCGATGGTGGTGCTGGTCACCAACGGTGGCGGCGCAAACTTCACGATTGCCTCGCCTTCTCAGCTGCGTAAAGAGGCCATCGAAACCTCGACGATCGGCACCATGATCGCATCGACCGAAGCAACATCGCCTCATCCAGGGCCGTACTCAATAATCGGCGGTGGCGATGCTTTCGGGTGGATCGCTGCAGCGTTGAACCCCGAGTCCTCCGCTGATGGAACAGTTGAGGTTGCCGCGTTTCAAAACGACGCCAGCGACGCCCTGGTCAGCGGCGGTACACCTGGTCTCGCTGGCAATACGTATTTGCCATTCGAGACCGTGGTCTATCTCGATGATGGTGACAACGTGCCAAACGGGGGCGACACGATTGTTACCGCCACCACCCAACCGGTCGCCGCACCCTTGTCGCTGGACTTGCCGACGGGTCAGACCTATTGGGTGACGGTTAGCCCCACCACTCCTGGTCAATTGAGCGAACAGACCTATGGTCCGCCGGGAGCAAGGTGTACCGACCCGGCGGGCGAATTCGAACGCACTATCGCCGGCGCATGCTTCGGCGGGCGGCGTGCTGAAGTTTCCGACAATGCCGGCGGCATTATCTCGGCCGGTTCGAGCGAACATGTCGCCCGACTCGTCAACACCTCGGCGGGCGCAACCCTAAACTTTGGCTTTAGCCCCAACGTCGTTACCAACACCCTCGACCAAGACCATTTCCCGAGCGATCCGGATCGCTCGGCGCAAGGTTCGTTGCGCCAGTACATCACCAACGCGAACGCCCTCGGCGTTCCATCCACGATGCGATTCGTGCCGATGGTCCCCCAAAACGATGTCAGCTGGTGGGAGATCGCCACTACCAGCAGCCTCCCAGCGATCACCGCACCGGGCACCTTTGTAGATGGACGGGTGTTCGATACGGCGGGCACGGTGCTGTCCAACCCGGCCAGTCCTCTGCAGGTCGAGGGGTTGTCGACCGCGTCGATACCGAGCCCGCTGTTGGAGATACATGGTGGCCTCCGATTCGAGTCTGCCCCCCAGGCTCGAGTCGAGAACCTAGCGATACACAGCGACACGGTCTCGATCGTGTTCGTCGACTCAGTCGACTACCGGGTCCAAGACTCGATGCTCGGGAGCAACCCGACCGGTCTCGGATCGCCGACTCCTGGCGACTTCGGCCTGCAATCGGTCGGCAGCAGTGGTTCGATCACCCGGTCCGACATCTCCTCGAACCAAACGGCGGGCATCGCTATCGACTCGGCGAGCGGCACCACGATGATCACCGACGTATCACTGGCCGACAATGGACAGACGGGCGGCGGCGGGACCGGCCTTCAGTCCGACGCTCCGGTACAACTTGACTACGTCCACATCAGTCGGAGCTTCGGCGATGGTTTGGTGCTCGGCCCCAATACCACCGGATCGACAATTCACCGGACGTCGCTGACCAACAATGGCCAGGACCTGGGGTCAGGTGCCACGGTTCAGGCCAGCGACGTGTCGTTCACCGATTCGACACTGACACGAAACAGCGACGTCGGTCTTCGGGTTGGTTCGAACGCCACCAACGTAACCGTGAGCAACACGACCTTTGGCAACAACGGAAACATCGGTATCGACCTGCTTGAAGTGGTTGCAACCGGGGCGAATCTGACCCCCAACGACGACGCCGACGCGGATACCGGCGCCAACGACCTGTTGAACACACCGGTGATTACAAGCGCCCAACTCGCCGGATCAACACTGATCGTCGAGGGGTACACGGGGGCAAACACCGACGTCACGTTCTTTGAAGCCGACGACGATCCGACCGGTTTTGGCGAAGGAACACGCGCCCTCGGGACCTTTACCGAAGGCAGCGTTGACGACGGCTTCGCTGGAGCCGGTGGCTACACCAACGCTTCAGGTGCCGATGGTTCGGCTCAAGGGTTCCGGTTCGAGTTTCCGGTTACAACGCCTCCCACGTCGATAACCGCCCTGACAGACGCTTCACTTTCGGGAACCAGCGAGTTTGGCAACACCGTGGCGGTCATCACCGCAGTCGGAACCATCAGCGGCCAAGTCTTTGACGACATCGTCGGCGACGGACTCGATGACGGCGTAGTGGGCGACACCCAGAACCCGCTTGTCGAGTCGACCGTGAGTATCTATACCGACGACGGCGATGGCGTCCCTGGCACCCCGGGTGACCTCTACGTAGGCGACGTGGCCTCCACCACCACCGGTGGATTCGCCGCCCCAAATTTCACGTACGGCAACTACTGGGTCGTCGTACGTTCTGATCTAACGGGTTCGGGCGCCAACAGTGAGTGGTACGAACAGACCTATGGCCCCGCCGGCTCACACTGCGCATCGCCAGCGGGAACAACGACCCGCTCTGTCGCAGGATTTTGCTACGGCGGAAAGTCCAGCAGTGTAAGTGACCGTGCATCTGATGGACTCTCGACCGCGGAACACGTTGCGCTAGTCACGGTGGCGTCGCCGACCACCGATCTCGATTTTGGCTTTAGCCGCAATGTCGTAACCCACACCGACGACATCGATGAAGATGGGTCAACGGCGGCGTTTTCTCAGGGCTCGCTTCGTCAGTTCTTCCTTCACGCAAACGAGTTGCCCGACACCTCAACCTTGCGTTTCGTGCCTGTCGTTGGCGAATCCAGCACGGACCAATGGGAGATTGCTCCCACCGGTCCGCTGCCTTCGATTACCGAGCAGATGCACCTCGACGGCCAACGTTTCAGCTACCTGACCGGTCTTGCGGAGACCCAGACGACCACCGAACTCATCATCCCCGATGTTGGAACGAACAACACTGCGGTCTCTGCGATGGAGAAACCGCCGCTACTAATCACGAACGGATTGCTCCGCATCTTTGGCACGGTCAACAGCCGTGTAGAACGGGTCGAAGTCCACCAAGAGTCGGGCACGGCGTTGTCGGTGAACAACGCCAGTTCTCTCACGATCTCCGAGTCGGTGTTCGGCGACAACAGCGGGCTCGGCGCACCTGGCACCGGGGGCATTGCCATCGCCACTAGTCCCGACGTGGTTATCAGCAACTCGTTGATTCGAGAGTTTACTGCGCGAGGGCTAGTCGTCGATCAAAGCTCGCCGGGACTCCTCCTTGAAGATTCTGTCCTGCTGATGAACGAGCTAGGAGCACTGATCGACTCCCCGTTTGTGATGAACCGGACTCGAGTCTCGTCGAGCCGCGATGGCGGAGTTATTGCATCGGCCAACGACTTCTTGATCAGCGAGAGCACCTTCTACTTCAATGGCGATTCAGCATCGGCCACCGACGCCGGATTACTGGTTACCGGCACCGACGGTCGGGTCGAGCAGACGGTCTTCCTCGACAATTCCGGACCCGGTATCCGGGTCGCCGAGTCGGCGCTCCGCAACACCTTCTCGGTCAACTCGTTCGCTGGCAATGGAGCGAACGGTATCGACCTGTTGAGTTCGAGCGATGCCGCCAACTTTGGAACGAGCCCCTATGTAACCGCAAACGACGATGGCGACGCCGATACTGGAGGCAACGGCCTTTTGAACAAACCCGTCTTTGACGGAGCAAGCTACGACGGAGCGAACCTCACCATCACCGGCTGGGCCCCGGCAGGTTCGGAGATCGAACTCTTCCTCGCTGATTCGGTTGGAACGACATTCGGGCAGGGCGAGACCTACCTCGGCACCGTTATCGAGGGCTCGGTGAACGATGGCGACGCCACCAGCAGCGGCTACAACAACTCGTCGGGAACAGTCTCGGCCGAGAATCGGTTCTCATTTACGCTGCCGGTTTCTTCTTCTCAGTCCGCAACCTTGTTGACGGCAACCGCTACCACCGCTGAAGGCACGAGCGAGTTTTCCTACGTCGGCGTTGAGACACCCGCTCCTGTGCCGTCGCTTTCGCTGGCTCCGACCTTGTTCGTCGACGAAGAGCAAAGCTCCGCCATCAGCGGCATCATCGTGGACCCGGCGCCCGGAGTGACCTACAACTGGTCTCTCGAACCCGTCCCATTCGATACAGTGCCCGCGTGGTTGACCATCGACAGCGCTGGGGGCATCACCGCCAACCCGCCGGAGACCGCCGGTGGCGAGTCGTACCAGGTAATTGTGTCGGTCACCGATCCAACCTCAAGCCTGGTGTTTGACGCCCCCCTCAACGTGCAAGTCGCCGAGGTGAACACCGCGCCGACCTTTACGCTTCCCTCGACCAGTGTGAACGCCCAGGTCGGACTCCCGGTCGGGATCGCGAACCCCGTCATCGATACCGACCTCGGCCCAGACCCGGCGACCAACCAGCCCGACACACTCACCTATACCGCGTCGTTCTTGCCGCTCGGCGTCACGATCGATCCCACGACCGGTGATATTTCGGGCACCCCCACCGAACCTGTTGCCGCGGCTTCGTTGATCACCGTCACCGACGACGGTCTCCCGCTGCTAAGCGACTCGTACACCATCGACTGGAACATCACACCGGTTCCGAACTCCGCTCCCACCATTTCGACCATCGCAACGACCCTGGTCGGGTTTGAAGACACGAACTTCTCGATCGACGTCACCGCCGGTGACCCCGACGGGGATCCGGTAACCGTCACCGTCACGCTTGACTCTGGAGCCCCAGCTCCGGCCTGGGTGACGTTCGACCCGGACGCTGGGCAGCTCATTGCCTCGCCCACCGAAGCCGACGGCCCGAGTATCACCGACGTAGTGATCGTGGTCGACGACGGCCAGGCGCAGGCCTCGGTGCCATTGTCGATCGAAGTACTCGAAGAAAATGCCGCCCCGACTATCGCTCCGATTCCTCCACAGGTGGTCACGGTGGGCGACACCGTTTCCTTCGCGATACCCGGTAACGATACCGACCTCCCGGCGAACACTTTGAACTACAGCGTCAGTGCATTGCCGGTCGGCTTGGCGCTCGACACCTCCACCGGCATCATCAGCGGTGTTGTGTCGCCCGCTGCGGTGGGCTCTACCACTACCAACATTCAACTCGTTGACGACGGCAGCCCGAACCGGTCGGCCACCGGCACCATTGAATGGACCGTCAATGAGTTCACCCCGCCCGACAGCGGACGTATCAGCGGTCGAATCTTCATCGACAACGACACCGACGCACTCGCTACCGGGACTGCTGGCGACACCGACAATCCAGGCGCTCCGGCGACCGTGCATCTCTACCTCGATGACGGCGACGGGGTTCCTGAAAGCCCGACCATCGACACCCCGGCAGGTTCGGTGACCGCCAACGCGGCAGGCTTCGCCTTCGCAGCGCTCGCCCCTGGCGACTACTGGGTCGTGGTCGATTCGACGACGATCTCGGCCGTGGCATGGCCCGAACAGACCTACGGCCCAGCCGGCAGTCTCTGCGCCTTTGAGTCCGGCGGCCCACTCGTAGCCGCTGGCCCATGTGTCGGCGGCGCTCGCGAGGGCATAAGCGACCAAGAAGCAGCGCTTGGCGCCGCCAACGCGGAGCATCTTGCGTTGGTTACCTCCGGCAACAACACGGTTGCCGACGTCAACTTCGGGTTTAGTTACAACGCAATCACCGCGTACACCGACGCTGGTGGTCCGTTCCTCGCCATCGGTGGAGTCGAGCCGGTCCGTACCCAACAGGGAAGCCTGCGCCAGTTCATTATCAACGCCAACGCGGGGCTCGCCAACGAAACCGTGTTCTTCCTGCCGACCACGCTGGCTGGCTCGGACGGTGCCAACTCCTGGGTGGTCAGCGAAACAAACAGCGCCTTGCCTGTTCTTACTGCACCCGGGGTAATCATCGATGGCCAACTGCACACACCAACCGGTGTCCTTGGCGATGCGGCCGACCCGAACCTCGGTATCATCCCCCTCGGCCCAATCGGCACGGCCAACATCACCGACACCATCCGGGGCCGCGATGTGATGGTTGCCGGCAAACTCGAACTCGACGGCGCAAACGGCGCTGCGCTCCTCGACATTGGTTTCGATCCTTCGTCGGGTACCGCGCTGATCATTCGTAACAGCGACAACGTGTACGCCATGGGCCTCCACATCGCTTCTCAACCATCCGACGGCGATTCGAGTACCACAGCCGACTCCGGTCTTCGCATCGTCACCAGCACGGGCGGACAACTCAACTGGGCCACGTTCGGCGACACCGGAGGACCGGGCCTCAGCATCGACCAGGGTTCCGGCGGTTGGGTCATCCGCAACTCTCGCTTCGACGGTGCCGTAACCGCAGTCGATTCCAACGCTCCGGTAACCCTTTCGCGGCTCGATATTCGTGACGCTACCGCTACGGGAATCAGGTTGAACTCGGGAGCAACCGGTTCGTCGATCAGCCAAACGACCGTCGCCGGCACAACCGGACCCGGCCTCGACACATCGGCCAGCGGCGTGCTGATCGGCGAATCGTTGTTCTCCAACAACGACATCGGCGTTCGAGTCCTCGAGTTCGCAACCGACGTTCGGGTACATCGTTCGCACTTTGTTGGAAACCAGACGGTCGGCATCGACCTCACTGGTGCTGCCGGCAGCCACGCCGGACCAACGCCAAACGATACCGGTGACGCCGACCAGGGCGGTAATGACCTGCTGAACAAACCCGTCATCGAAGCCGCTGTCATTTCCGGCGGCGACCTGGTCATCGTCGGAACAAGCCCGGCCGGCGCGGAACTGAATTTCTTCTCCGCCGACGAAACCACACTCAGCGTTCCCCAGGGAGCCGCGTGGTTCGCCGTAGAGACCGAAGGAGCAGCGGGCGATCTTGATGCCAGCACCGAGTCGGGCGCCGCGCGATTCGAGTACCGCTGGCCGGTGAGCCAACTGGCGAGCATGCCGGTCAACAATTTGGCGACCGCAACCGATGCAACCAGTGGCACCTCCGAGTTCAGTGCCCTTGCCGCTGTCGGGGCGAACGAACCGCCGATCGTGGCCGAGCAGGCCGTTTCGGTCGATGAAGGCGCCACGTTGACCGACGTGGTGATCGCCAACGACACGACGACGCTGAGCCCAGTATCCATGGTGCTGGCCGGAGGCACATCGCCCGTGCCCGCCGGGCTCACCCTCTCCCCCGATGGCCAGTTGTCGTGGGCCACGAACGAAACCGACGGTGGACAAAACCTTGACCTACGGGTCGTTGCTACCGACTCCTTTGGGCTCTCCACCACCGCCCGACTCACCGTTGCGGTAAACGAGGTCAACACGGCGCCATCGATTACGGGTCCGACCACCTTCACACTGACCGACGGTGAAACCGGATCTTTCCAGTTCATAAGTTCCGACACCGATCTACCAGCGAACACGCTCAGCTTTAGCGCCGTTGGGTTGCCCGCTGGCGCCACGATCAACCCGGCGACCGGCCAGATCACCTACGCCCTCACCAGCGCTTCGGTTGGCCAGCATCAGTCTGTCGTGCAAGTAACCGACGACGGCGCTCCCTCGCTGTCGGACTCCCTCCAGCTGAACTGGGACATCCGCCCGAACGGGCCGAACACGACCACAACCACCACCACGGTCCCGCCCACCACGGCCCGGCCCACCACCACCACAACCACAACCACAACCCGCCCGCCGCGCACGACCACCACAACCACAACCACAACCACCACCCGCCCGCCGCGCACGACCACCACCACCACGACTCGGGCGCCGATCGTTATCCCGCCGGCCACGACCACCACCCGTCCGCCCCGCCCGACTACGACCACCACCACGGTTCCCCCGACCACGACGACGTCCACGACGACGACGCTGCCGATCAACACCGCACCTACCGCCGGCGATGATTCCTACGAAATCACCCTCGGCGAGACCTTGACCTTGTCGAAGCCGGGTGTGTTGGTGAACGACACCGACGGCGACGACGACCCGCTCACCGCCAAGCTGATCACCGAACCGGCCGAGGGCAAGCTTGAGCTCAAGGCCAACGGTGCCTTCTCCTACGACTCCGGTGAAGCCACGCCCGGCACGTACCAGTTCACCTAT
Source organism: uncultured Acidimicrobiales bacterium (assembly GCA_938038815.1). GTDB lineage: Bacteria > Actinomycetota > Acidimicrobiia > Acidimicrobiales > SHLQ01 > CALLQB01. Next base: position 28,616 of record CALHTF010000068.1, read on the forward strand.
GAGGTAAGCGACGGCGAAGCGACCACCAAAGCCACCGGCACCATCGTCGTTACGGCTCCGCCACTCGCCTTCGGATCCACCGTGACCGCCGTCGACGATGTCATCACCTCGTTCACCGGCGAGCCCATCCGCTACAACGTGCTCGAGAACGACATCGCCGAGCAATACGACGTCCTCACCCTCAAGCAGGCCACTCCCCCAGCCATCGGAACACTCGATGTCGCTGCCGATGGGCGCATCATCTTTACGCCGCCGGCGGGTTGGAACGGCGAAACCAGCTTCACATACATCGTCGAGTCTTCGGGCGGCGCAACCGACACCGCCACGGTGAAGATCGTGCTCGGCTCACCAATCGTCACCTCCGACGCCATCGCCACCAACACCTACACCCCGATCGGCATCCCCGTTCTGGCCAACGACATCGCCGAAGAAGGCGCGTCGCTTCGAATCGTCGACTTCGACCAGCCCGAAAACGGACTCGTCGAACTTCGCGACGACAACACCTTGGCCTTCACCCCCGATCCTGGTTTCGTCGGCATCGCCGAATTCACCTACACGGTGAGCGACGACTTTGGCCGGACCGGAAGCGCCTCCGTGCGGGTCGAGGTTCTCGCCGAAGCCCAAGAACGCGGTCGCGAACTGGCCGAAGAGGTTGGCGTCTCGCTCCTCGAGGTCGATGCGCCGGTTTCGGAGTCACAGCCCAACGAGCGTCCGTCACTCACCGAGGACGGCGTGGGCCTCTTCGTCGCCGCTCTGTTCGGTCAGCTCGGCGCCTTGCAGCTCAACAACTTGTGGCTGGCCATCGGCCTGTTGTGGGCGATCACCTTCTTTGGCTTCTTGTCGGTCTTCTCCCGTCGCCCCCAGTTGTGGGCGGTAACCAATGTTGACCGCAAGTCAACCCTCGACGCTCGACCCCAACCGGCCGACGGGGACATCGTGTTCCGCTTTGCCCCCGATGCCGAAGGCATCTGGAGCACCGGGAAGACCCGACGGGCGAACGGCCAACGCTGGCGCAACGTCGAGACCCCGGCCGGAAACGCTTGGGTGGCAGCCGACAAGCTGACCCATATCAAAGAGTTGGGCGACGAACCGACCGACTAGGTCAAACGAGATTGGCTAGCCCAGCTGGTCGAGGTCGCGGACCGCTCCGGTGGCCGCCGACGTGGTGAGCGCCGCATAGGCCAGCAATGCCTTACTCACTACCCGCTCGCGACCTTCGGGCTTCCAACCGGCCGAACCTTTGGCGTCCATGGCGGCCCGGCGAGCCGCCAGTTCGTCGTCGGAGATCTGCAGCTCGATACGGCGGCTTGGGATATCGATAACGATCGGGTCGCCGGTTTCGACCAACCCAATGGCTCCGCCCTGGGCCGCCTCAGGCGACACGTGACCAATCGACAGACCAGAGGTTCCGCCCGAGAAGCGGCCATCGGTGAGCAAGGCAACCTCTTTGCCGAGCCCTCGCGACTTGATATAGGTGGTCGGGTACAACATCTCCTGCATGCCGGGACCGCCCTTGGGCCCCTCGTAGCGCACGATGACCACATCGCCCGACTGCACTTGTTCACCGAGGATGCCCTCGACGGCCGCGTCTTGGGATTCATAGACCCGAGCGATCCCTTCGAAGTGAAAGTTCTCTTCGTCGACGCCGGCGGTCTTGACGATGCAGCCGTCGAGCGCCAGGTTGCCGTAGAGCACCCCGAGGCCACCATCGGCGGTGTACGCGTGTTCGACACTGCGGATACACCCGTTCTCGCGATCCTCATCGAGGCTCGGCCAGCGGGTCGACTGGCTAAACGCAACCTGGGTGGGAATACCGGCTGGACCGGCGAGGAAGAACTGCTTGGCCTCCGCGGTCACGGTCGGGTTGGCGATATCCCACTGGTCGAGGGCCGCTTGGATCGACTCGCTGTGGATCGTGGGAACCGACGTGTCGATCAGGCCCCCCTTGGCTAGTTCGCCGATGATCGCCATGATGCCGCCCGCCCGGTGTACGTCTTCAACGTGATACTCCTCGACCGAGGGCGCCACCTTGCAGATGTTGGGGACCCGACGCGACAACGCGTCGATGTCGGCCATCGAGAACTCGACCTCACCCTCGTGCGCAGCGGCGAGTAGGTGCAGAACCGTGTTGGTCGAGCCACCCATCGCAATATCGACCGTCATCGCGTTTTCAAACGCCGCCCGGTTGGCGACGTTGCGAGGCAGAACCGAGTCGTCGTCCTTCTCGTAGTACAGCTTGGCCAAGTCGACGATCCGCTGGCCGGCTTCGCGGAACAGGCGCTCGCGGTCGCTATGGGTAGCCAGGGTGGTTCCGTTGCCGGGCAACGACAGTCCGAGTGCCTCGGTAAGGCAGTTCATCGAGTTGGCCGTGAACATTCCCGAACACGAGCCACATGTTGGACACGCCGAACGCTCGATTTGGGCGACGTCGTCATCGCTGACGTTCTTGTCGCCCGCACTCATCATTGCCGAGATGAGATCGACCTTTACTTCTACCTCGTTGCCTGCCAAGCGGGTCTTGCCGGCCTCCATCGGGCCACCGGAGACGAAGATGGTCGGAATGTTGAGCCGCAGCGCGGCCATCAACATGCCTGGCGTGATCTTGTCGCAGTTGGAGATGCATACCAGCGCGTCGGCCTGGTGGGCCTGCACCATGTACTCGACCGAGTCGGCGATCAGGTCGCGGCTCGGGAGGCTGTACAGCATGCCGCCGTGGCCCATAGCGATGCCATCGTCGACCGCAATGGTGTTGAACTCTTTGGCCACACCGCCGTTCTGTTCGATCTCGCCCGCCACCAGCTGGCCCATGTCTTTGAGGTGTACGTGGCCGGGCACGAACTGGGTGAAGGAGTTCGCCACCGCAATGATTGGTTTGTCGAAATCGTCGTCGGTCATACCGGTGGCTCGCCACAGGGCGCGTGCACCGGCCATATTCCGGCCGTGGGTCGTGGTTCGAGAACGATACTCAGGCATGGCCTGATCTTAGAGGGCGACCGGGCCTCCCGCCCTGTCGAATTACCTTCCGGCGCCTAGGATGAGGCGGATGCAGAGTATGGCTGAACCCCGGTCGGGACTGCGACGCCTGCTCGAACTGCTCGGACTAGCGGCGTTGGCGGTTACCCAGCCCGTCCTCGACACCTTTGGAACCGGTGCCGAAGAGTTTGTGTTCCGGGGGATCTCCGCCGCGGGAATCGTCGCCTTTGGCCTGCTCATCGTGGTCGGTCCAGCGTTGGTGTTCTGGGGTGTAACCCAGTTCGTCGGCAAGGTGCTCGGCGAACCGGCTCGCGACGCGCTTCACCTCGCCATCGTGGTTGTTGGCGTCGCCGCTGTTGTGGCGCAGATCCTCAAAGGCGGAACAAGCCTCGGGGTCGTGCCGATCGTTGTCATTGCGGTGCTCGGCGGCCTCGCGGCCGGGTTTGCCCGTTTCCGGGCCGAGATCGCCAGCCTGGCGCTCGCCGCCGTGTCGTTGCTGGGTGTCTTGGCGCTCGGGCTGTTCCTCTTTGGGTCGCCGGTGGCCGACGTACTGTTCGACGACGGCACAGCAACCGCCGCCACCGTCGACCCCAGCTCGCCTGCGTCGGTGGTCCTGGTGGTGCTCGACGAACTTCCAACGTTGTCGCTGCTCGATCCCGACGGTGAGGTCGACGCGGAGCGTTGGCCGAACTTCGCCCGACTGGCCGACACCAGCACCTGGTTCCGCAACAGCTCATCGGTCGCCCCCAGCACCCCGACCGCCGTGCCGGCGCTGCTCTCGGGCCGGTATCCGACCGACGCCGCCGCCGTGCCGGTGGTCGACGAACACCCCCAGAACTTGTTTACGATGCTGGCCGGCAGCCACGACCTGCGGGTGCACGAGTCGGTGACCCGCATCTGCCCCGAGGCGCTGTGCGGCGAGGCGTCGTCGTCGGGCACGATGTCGTCGTTCGGATCGTTGTTTGTCGACGCGGCCGACGTGGTTTGGCAACGCACGAACCCGGTCCGGCCGGTCGAAGGAGCGGTCGACTTCCGGGTCCCGCAATCTGACCCCCGCGCCGACGCCAACCTCGACAAGTGGCTGCTCACCGTAACCCCGACCGACCGCACCCAGCTGGCCACCATTCACACCATCCTGCCCCACCAACCGTGGTGGCGGTTGCCGAGCGGACAGCAGTACGGCCGAACCGACCGGGGGGCGCCGGTGGTGGCCAATGGGCTCGATCCGACCACCTATTCCTGGACGGGCGAATTCGTACGCCAGTCGGCCAGATCACGACACCTTCTGCAACTCCAATTCGCCGACCAACAACTCGGTAAGGTCCTCGACCACCTCGAAGCAAACGACATGTTCGACGAGTCGTTGGTGATCGTTACCGCCGATCACGGTGTGTCGTTCGATGTCGGCGAACCCATTCGCGGTCTCAGTCTCGACAACGCGGCGGAGGTCATGTGGATTCCGATGTTCGTCAAGACCCCGAACCAAACCACCCCAGCTCTCGACGAACGGCCGGTCGAGACGATCGACATCGTCCCAACGATCGCCGACGTGCTCGACTTCGAGCTGCCGTGGGAGGTCGACGGCGTGTCGATGTTCGGCCCAGAACGCCCCACGACCGATCGCCGCTTCGCCGAGTGGCGGCTCAACTCACTCCAACCCACCAGTGGCATCATGGTCGAGATCGATGGAGCACCCGAGTACGAACGGCTCCTCGACGCGGCGAGCGGACTCCCCGCAACGATCCCGGGCGACGAGTGGTCGCTGTACCGGTTTGGCCGGTACGGCGACCTGCTGGGCCGCCCGCTCAACGCGCTGCGGGTCGAAAACGCTCCGCTTGGCACCGCACAACTAGCCGAACCCGACCGGTATCTCGAAGTTGATCCGACCGGTACCGAGGTACCGGCCTATGTGCACGGCACGACCGATCAACCGCCTGGCACCAACGTGGCGATCGTCATTGCCGACACCGTGGTTGGTTGGTCCGAAGTCGTCGAAACAAAATCCGGGCCCAGCTGGTGGACCGTTGTGCCATCATCGGCATTCATGCGGGGCCCCAACACCATCGAATTGTTTACGATCGTCGACACGATCGAATCGGACGATCCGGCGCTCCAACGCATCGTGGTGCAAGGCAACTAGGCCTTGCGAACGGGTTCGGGTTCGGGTTCGATGGGGTCGGGATCGCTGCGCCTTCGGTCACCGCACGATCGCGAGATTCTCGGCCTGGCGATACCGGCGTTCGGTGCGCTCATTGCCGAACCGCTGTACCTGCTGGCCGACAACGCTGTCCTCGGCCACCTCGGCACCGAGGAACTCGATGGGTTCGCCGTCGCCAGCCTCGTGCTGCTCATCGGCCACTCGATCTTCACGTTCCTGGCGTACGGCACCACAGCGGCGGTGTCGCGCCTGCTCGGTGCCGGCCAGTCGAACCGGGCCGCCCACCAAGCGGTACAGAGCATGTGGCTCGCCGCGCTGATCGGCACGGTGTTTGCCATCGGTGCCGCACTTTTGTCGGGGCCACTCGTTGGACTGCTTGGCGGCGAACTCGGACAGGCTGGCCCGGTTCGGACAAACGCCCTCATCTACCTGCGCATCAGCTTGATCGGGTTCCCGGCGCTCTTGCTGAGCTTGGCCGGTGTTGGTTATTTGCGAGGTCTCCAAGACACCCGACGGCCGTTCTACGTGGCCGGAGCGACCGCCATCTTCAACCTGGTCCTCGAGCTCGTGCTCATCTTTGGTTTCGACCAAGGCATCGGCGCCTCGGCCCTTTCGACGGTGCTCGCCCAGTGGCTCTCGGGGGCACTCTACTTGTGGTGGGTCGCCAAGGCGGTTCGAGAGTTGGGGGTCAGCCTGGTGCCCGACTGGGCGATTATCGGCCAGTTGGCGGTCGCCGGCCGCGACCTGTTCTTCCGCACCGTGGCGCTGCGAGGTGCGTTTATGGTCGCCACCGGCGTCGCGGCGCGGCTCGGTGGGGTCGAGCTCGCCGCCCATCAGATCAGCTTCGAGTTGTGGAGTTTCTTCGCCTACGCCCAAGACGCCGTCGCGATCGCCGCCCAAGCAATGGTTGGACGGCTGCTCGGGGCCGGCGAACGGCTCAAGACCCGCGAGGTCGGCAACCGGGTCCTACAGCTCGGATTTCTGCTCGGCGTTTTGTCGGCCTTGGTGGTGCTGGTGCTTCGGCCCGTACTGCCCGGCGTTTTCTCCGGCGACCCGGCCGTGCAGGCCCTGACGGGCTTTTTGCTCCTGCACCTCGCCGCCCAACAACCGCTGAACGGGGTGGTGTTTGCGCTCGATGGCATCCTGATCGGCGCCAACGACCTTGGCTTCCTCGCCCGCGCCATGCTGATTGCGTTCGGCGTGTTCTTGCCGCTGGCACTGGTAATCGGGCCGGCGGATCTGGGCATTGGGTGGTTGTGGGCGGCCATCGCCGTCTTTATGGTGATGCGCTTTGGGTTGTTGCTGCGTCGTTTCCGAGGCGACCGGTGGGTCGTGCTCGGCGCCGAGGGTTAGCTGGGTTAGCTGGGTTAGCTGTTTGCCTTTTGGTTGAGCAGCTTGGCGACCGCCGCACCGTCGGCTTGGCCTTTGGTGGCCTTCATGATCTGGCCGGTAAACATGCCCTGCATCTTCTTGCGATCCTTGTCGTCTCCGGAGCAGAAGCGCTCCCAAGCGTCGGGACTTTCGGCGATCAGGCCATCGAGAATCCCTTCGAGTTCCGACGAATCCATGGCCTCAAACCCCTTGTCGGCCGCAATCGCCGCTGGGTCTCCCCCACTGTCGACCAGCTCGGCCAGTACCTCCTTGGCCTGGGTGGCGCTGAGGTCGCCGTCGGTCTCCATGGCGATAAGCGACGCAAAGGTCGCCGGGGTAAGTTCGCCGAGCCCACTGGCCAGATTGTTGACCAGATGCACCACAACCCGCTTGGGGTTGGCGCCCGCCTCGATCGACGAAATCGCAAAGTCATCCTGGCCGCGTTCGACCAACAAACCGACCTCGTCGTCGGACGCGCCAGCTAGCTCGACCAACTGTTGGCGGCGAGCCGACGGCATCGAGGGAAGCGACGCATCGATCGCCGCGACGTCGTCGGCGGTTACTACCAGGGGCACCAGGTCGGGTTCGGGGAAGTAGCGATAGTCCTCGGCATCTTCTTTCGAGCGCCCCGAACGCGACCGTCCGGCCTCTTCGTCCCAGTGCCGGGTTTCCTGCTTTGGGGTTTCACCACTTTGGTAAAGGTCGACGTGGCGACGAGCCTCGTACTCGATCGCTCGCTCGAGCGACCGCAACGAGTTGATGTTCTTGACCTCACAGCGGGGCCGCAAGTCTTCGCCTACCGGACGCACCGAGACGTTGGCATCGACGCGCATCGAACCTTCCTCCATCTTGGCGTCGGACACATCGATGGCGGTCACGATGTTTCGAAGCTCGGCGACATAGGCCTTTGCTTCGCCAGCCGAGCGGATGTCGGGACCACTGACGATTTCGACCAGCGGAACGCCGGCCCGGTTGTAGTCGGCCATCGAGTACGACGCCCCGTGGATCCGACCGTCGCCGCCCCCGTGGTTGAGCTTGCCCGCATCTTCTTCAATGTGGGCCCGCTCGATACGGACCGACCCACCACCGGGTAGGTCGACCTTGCCTTCGAGGTTGGTCGGCTGGTCGTACTGGCTGACCTGATAGTCCTTAGGTTGGTCGGGATAGAAGTAGTTCTTGCGAGCGAAAACCGATGAGCCAACTTCGCATTGCAGCGCCCGACCGAGCTTCATCGCCGACTCGACCACCTGGGCGTTGAGCACCGGCAGCGACCCGGGAAGGCCGAGGCAAACCGGGCACACATTGGTGTTGGGCTCGTCGCCGAAGCTGTTCGGGCATCCGCAAAACAGTTTGGTGGCGGTATTGAGCTCGACATGGACTTCGAGACCGATAACGATCTCCCAGCCCTCGGGTACAAGGTCGGTGGAGGTAGTTGCAGACATTTACTTCGCCTCTCCTGCTCGGGCGGCGCTTTCAAGCACTGCAGCCGCTTGCATCATCGTGGGTTCGCCCAACATCGGGGCGAGCAGTTGCACACCGATCGGCATACCGTCGTCGCCCACCCCAAACGGCACCGACATGGCCGGCTGGCCAGTGAGGTTGCTCGGGATCGTGCATACGTCGTTGACATACATGGTCATCGGGTCGGCGGTCTTGGCGTCGAGTTCAAACGCCGTGGTGGGCGAGGTCGGACTCAACAGCAGATCGAAGTCTTGATAGCGCTCGTTGAACTCGTTGATCATCAGGGTTCGGACCTTTTGGGCTTGGCCGTAGTAGGCGTCGTAGTACCCCGACGAAAGGGCGTAGGTTCCGAGCATGATGCGGCGCTTCACCTCTTCACCGAAGCCCGCGGTTCGACTCGCCGCGTTCATCGCCAACGCATTGGCCCCGTCGGCCCGGTGACCGTACCGGACACCGTCGTAACGAGCGAGGTTGCTCGACGCTTCGGCGGGTGCGATGAGGTAGTAGGCCGGAAGCCCGTGAACCGACGACGGGATCGAGGTTGTCGACACCTTCGCTCCGGCGGTTTCGAGTACCTGGGCAGCCTTCGTGACTTGAGCGACGACATCGGCGGCGATGCCGGCAACACTGCCGGCCGCTTCATCGCCACTGAGTTCGGTGATGATCCCGATGCGCAGGCCGTCGACGCCGCGGTCGAGCACGCCGGTGAGGTCGGCCATGGGTTGAGGAATCGAGGTCGAGTCGAGCGGATCGTGCCCGCCGATCACCTCGAGCGCCAGCGCAGCGTCGGCCACCGTGGAGGTGAACGGGCCAATCTGGTCGAGCGATGACGCAAAGGCGATGAGGCCGTAACGCGAAACCGCACCGTAGGTGGGCTTTACGCCGACCACCCCACACAACGAGGCCGGTTGGCGGATAGACCCACCGGTATCGCTACCGAGCGAGAGCGGAACGGCACCTGCGCCGACGGTTGCGGCGCTTCCGCCGCTCGAGCCGCCGGGCACCTTGGTGATGTCGTGGGGGTTGCGGGTAGCGCCAAAGGCCGAGTTCTCGGTGGAGCTTCCCATGGCGAACTCGTCGAGGTTGGTCTTGCCGACTACCACGGCGCCGGCGTCGACCATGCGGGTCACCACCGTTGCGTCATAAGGCGGGATCCAGCCTTCGAGGATCTTCGATGAACACGTGGTCGCCACGCCGTTGGTACACATGTTGTCTTTGAGGGCCACCGGTACGCCAGCGAGGGGGCCAACCGTTTCGCCCGCCGCGACCTTTTGGTCGACCGCTGCAGCCGCCGCTCGGGCCTGATCGGCGAGAACGACGTTGTACGCGTTGAGTTCGGGTTCGCGAGCCTCGATAGCAGCGAGCGCTTCGTTGGCGATATCGAGCGCCGAGCGTTCGCCGGAGCGAACCGCAGCGGCGAGTTCTACCGCCGTCACGATTCCTCTCCCAATGCCGGCGGAACCTTGAACCGGCCGTCTTCGGTGTCGGGAGCTTGGGCGAGCACGACCTCGCGGTCGAGCGAGGGCACGACCACATCGGGTCGGGTCACGTTGGTGAGTCCAAAGGGATGATGAGTGGGCGACAGATCACCAAGATCGAGCGCTGCGATATCGGCGGCGCTGTCGATTACGGCGCCGAGTTGGCCGGCGAATCGTTCGGTCTCTTCAGGGGTCAGGTTCAGCAGTGCCAGGTGGGCAACATGTTCGACGACTTCGAGAGGAAGCGCCGTGGGTTGTTCAGACATCTCTGCACTTTATTCGCCCGCTGCCCTCCAACCGGTACCGTATTCGTCATGCCCTTCCCATTTCTTAGCCCTGAGTGGATCGCCGCCGCCCGAGAAATCCGCGACGAGTATGCCGATGAGGTCGAAGAACCGACCACCGAGATGCGCGCCAACGTCGTGGTGACCGACACGCCGTTCGGCGACGAACCGGTCACGGGCTTTGTCGATACCTCTGCCGGTGCGCTGTCGATCGAAGAGGGCGAACTCGACGACCCCGAACTCACGATCACGATCCCGTACGAGGTCGCCTACGACCTGTTTGTGACCCGGCAGCCCGAAGCGGCGATGGAAGCATTCCTGCGTGGTCGGATTTTGGTCGAGGGCGATGTCGCCAAGGTGCTGCAACTCCAGGTACCCGACGGCGCAACCGACGACCCGCGGGCTCGCGAAGTCGCGGCGAAGATCGACGCCATCACCGAACGCACCGACGTCGACGAGGCGGAGTAACCCGGTAACTCGTGGGACGCTATTGACCCTGGCTAGGTCGGCGGGTCGGTTGTGGTCGGTGGCTCTTCCTCGGCCGCTCGGGTGAACAACTTCACGCACGAACCGAATTCGGCAAACTCGCCAGCGATGGGGTCCTGGCCTACCACCACACCGTCGGCGGGTCCTTCGATCTCCTCGACACAAAACCCGTCGGCTTCGAGAATCACCCGTGCTTCGTCGACCGTGCTGTCGATGACCAGTGGCACCGCCCGGGGGCGAGGACCACTCGACACCCAGACCGCAACCTCGCTAAAGGCCAGAACTTCGCTGCCCTCGGCCGGGTTCACGCCCATGACCTGGCCCTTTGGGATCTCCTCGTTGCTAAACGGTGTGACCACCACCGAGAGTCGAAGGCCCTCCAGAATCTCCTCGACATCTTTGACGTCTTGGCCGACCAGGCCTTCGGGAATGATTCGCGGCTTCGGCCCTTTCGAGGTGGTCACAAAGACCGGTGAGCCCTGTTCGATCTCACCATCGATGCCCTCGACCGAGATCACCGAGCCGAGCGGCACGGTTTCGTCGTATTCGTCGCGGTTGACTCGAACGTCGAGATCCTTGGCCGCCAACTCGTCGCGAACCACTTCAAAGGGCTGGCCAATCAAATCGGCCCCCAACACGGTAACCGTGGGCGGACCCAACGAAACGGTGTAGCTAAACGGTTCGCCCTCGGCGATCAACTCACCCTCGGCGGGAACGGTGGAGATGATGCGTCCTCTCTCGACCGTTTCGCTTCGGTCGAGCAACGCCGGCTGTTGCACGTCCCAACCAAATTCGGCGATCCGGTCAAGCGCTTGTTCCTCGGTGAGTTCGACCAGCTTCGGAACACGGTGCACGACCTCTTGGCTGTTCAGGAACGCAAACACGCCACCGGCGATCGCCCCGCCAAGCACCAGCATCGCAAAGATCACCCACGGCCACTTGCGCTTTTTGGCCACCGGTTCGTCAAAGTCAGGTCCCCCGACGAGCGCCGGAGTACCGATCTTGGTGGCGGCGAGTTCTTCGGTGGGCGCGACGAGCGGAACGTTCGCACCCACCAACGGCAGCTTGGCCGGAGCCGACATCGACTCGGCTGCGGCGAGCAACAACGTCTTGAGTTCGCCCCCCTCGGGTCGGGCCTCGGGGTGGAGCGAACCAGCTCGGGCCACCGTGAGTTGCAGCCGACCCATCGCCTCGGGAACGGGCAGGTCAGATTCGGTGCGCGCCATCAAGGTGCCAACCGGGGTGTCGGCCTTAAAGGGCACCTCGCCGGTTACCGACTCGACCAGGGTCACGGCGAGCGAATAGATATCGGACTTCTCGGTGAGGATCTGCCCTTGAGCTTGCTCGGGCGAGGCGTACTGAACCGTGCCCGACATCTCGCCATCGGGTTGGGTGAGCCCGGCGTCGGCCAACGCGAGCGCCAGACCAAAGTCGGCGATCCGCACCTGACCATCGTGATCGAACAACAGGTTGGCGGGCTTGATGTCGCGATGCACCACGCCCCGTTTGGCCGCGTACTCAAGCCCCTTGGTAACCCCCAAACCAACCACCAACGCCTGCGCTGGGGTCAACAGGTTGCCAGCATCGAGCATGCCGCGCAGACTGCCACCCGCTAGGTACTCGGTGACGATGTACGGACGGCCTTCGTCGTTCCAGTCGTACACGGTGACGATATTTTGGTGGGCGAGTTGGGCCACCCGTTGAGCCTCGACCCGGAATCGCTTGGCGAAGTGTTGATCGCCCACCAGGCTTTCGTGCAGCAGCTTGACCGCCACCTGACGATCGAGCTTGATGTCGGTTGCCAAGTAGACCTGGGCCGATGCGCCTCTGCCAATAGGGCGAATCAGCTTGTATCGACCACCGACGATGCGGCCAATGTTGTCGTGTAGATCACCGATGGACATCGCCGACCATGCTACCGGGGAAGCTCGGTAGGTAATCCTCGTGACAACTTTCGCATCGCTGGTCGCCGTCTGGTGTCCCAAAGGCCCCCTATCCAGGGCAGACTCTTGGTATGGAACCAATGACGCTCCGTCAGAAGTTGGTCGTGGCTACCGGACTCATCTTGGGTCTTGGCATCTTCTCGCTGGCGTTTGTGTTCGGCGGAGACGACACGAGCGACATCTTGATCGACGGCAACCCGGCGCTGGAGGCATTTATCCCGGCGCGGGGCGACCAGGTCGAGCTGCAAGACGATGTGGGCCTCGACGTGGCCGAGGGTTGGGAAGCCCGCATTATCAGCATCAACGGCACGCCAATCCCCAAGAGCCAGCAGATCTTTAACCCCTCGTTTTCGATCGTGACCTTTGCCCCCGGTGAAGGCAAAGCCCTTGCCCAGCTTCAGCCCGGCACCAACGAAGTGGTCGCCCGCTACTGGCAGATCGTCTTCGGAGAATCCGACGCCCGAGACGTCAACTGGATCTTCACCGCAACCTAACCCGAAATTTTCGCGTTTGGCCTGCTCTGAGGGGGTTAAACGCGATCAGAAAGATGGATTGGCGGTAACTCGCTAGGCGAGGGCGTCGTTGAGTGCAGCAAGCGTTTCGAGGGGGTTAGGGCCGACATCGATCCCGACGATTCCCAGGTCGCGAGCGCCCGTCACGTTCTCGGGTGTGTCGTCGAGGAAGATGGTCTCGTGGGCTTCGAGGCCGAGACGCTCGAGCGTGAACTCGTAGATCGCCGCTTCAGGTTTACGCAGCCCGACCTCGTGCGAGTCGACCACCAGCTCAAACAACTCGATCGGCACCAGCTTGCGCCAGCCGTCTTTGAACGCGGCAAGGTTGTTGGTGAGCACGGCATGGCGAACCCCGGCGGCGTGAAGTTCGGTGATGCGCTCGATCAACGGCGCCGTGTCGTACTCCTGATCGCGAGCGTGAGCCAACCAACCAAACGGGTCGGCCTCGATGCCTTGGGCCTCAAACTCGGTCGAGATCAGCGCAAGCGCCTCGTTGAGCTCGAGTTCGCCCCGCTCGAGGCGATGCCACGGATGGTCGGTGTCGTGGTCGCGCGGCCCGAACAATGCGAGGCGGAAGATGGCATCGGTGGTTCCGACCTCGGCGGCGTAGGCCGCCACCGCGGCGTGCGGCGAGGGCGACAACACGCCACCGATATCCCAGATGATCGCTTTGATTTTGGTCACTCGGGCAGTTTGCCAGATGCCAGCAATTCCACGAATTGCGCTTCGTCGAGTTGTGGTATCCCCAGCTCCTCAGCCTTCGACAGCTTCGACGCACCGGGGTTCTCCCCCACCACCAATGCGGTGGTCTTTTTCGACACCGATCCCGGCGACTTTCCGCCCCGCGACTTGATGGCGGTCTGCACATCGTCGCGACTGAAACCCTCCAAGCCGCCCGACACGACCACCACCAACCCTTCAAGGGTTTGGGCCACATCTTCGACCTCGGGGCCTTCCAGGTTCAGCCCGGCGGCTCGCAGTTTGTCGATGACCGCAACGTTGGCGGGCTCGGCGAACCATCGATGAACGCTCTCGGCGATGATCGGACCGAGGCCTTCGATTTCGGCGATCTGCTCGACGCTGGCCGCCATCAGGTTGTCGAGGTTTCCAAAGCCGGCGGCCAAGGTTTCGCCCACCGTCGAGCCAACGTGCTGGATCCGCAGGCCGAACAACATGTTGCCGAGCGGGCGCTCCTTGGAGATCTCGATGGCGCTGGCCAGGTTGTCGACCGAGGTTTGGCCAAACCCTTCCATCGCGCCGATGCGCTCGAAGTCGAGCGAGTAAATATCGCCCACATCGGCGAGCATGCCTTCGGACACGAACAGGTCGACCCGGCTTTCGCCAAACCCTTCGATATCCATTGCCCCTCGGCTGACGAAGTGTTCGATCCGGCCGCGGACCTGCTGGGGACACTGGTAGTTCGGGCATCGGTTGCGGGCTTCGCCCTCGGGCCGAATGAGCTTGGTTGAACACACCGGACACTCGGTCGGAAAGACCCACGGTTTGAGACCCTTGGGTCGCTCGGAGAGCACTGGCCCTACTACCTCGGGGATCACATCGCCCGCCTTGCGAACGATCACGGTGTCGCCGGGCCGAACATCTTTGGCCTTCACCTGGTCTTGGTTGTGCAGGGTGGCGGTTCCGACGGTCGAGCCACCGACAAACACCGGGTCGAGCCGGGCGAACGGGGTTACCTGACCGCCCGCGCCGACCGACACCTCGATGTCGAGCAACGTGGTGGTCTGTTCCTCGGGCGGCAATTTGTAGGCGATGGCCCACCGAGGAGCTTTGGCGGTAAACCCCAGACTGTTCTGCATCGCCAGCGAGTCGACCTTGGTGACGATGCCGTCGATGTCGTAGGGCAGATCGTGGCGCGCCGTTTCGTATTCGGCAATAAAGGCCAGCACCTCGTCGACCGTCGACACCACCCGGCTGTGGTCGTTGACCGGCAGCCCCAACGACTTGAGCAACTCGAAGGTCTCGTGGTGGGTCGTGAGTTCGGGTCCGCCTTCGACCTCGCCCAACTGATAGCTCCAAAAGGAAAGGTTGCGCGATGCGGTGACCGTCGGGTCCTTCTGGCGCAGCGCACCGGCAGCGGTGTTACGAGGGTTGACGTAGGTCTTCTCGCCTGCTTCGATCTGGGCGGCGTTGAGGGCTTCGAAGTTCGCCAGCGATAAATACACCTCGCCCCGCACCTCGATCACGGCCGGCGGGTCGCCTTTGAGGGTTTGCGGCACGTCGGCGATGGTACGGACGTTGTGGGTGACGTCTTCGCCCACCTTGCCGTTACCCCGGGTAGCCGCCTGCACGAGTTCGCCGTTTTCGTACCGAATCGACACCGCCAAGCCGTCGAACTTGAGCTCGCACACGTACGCCGGGACCGCTTGCCCGTCGAGGGACCGAGCCAGCTTGGCCGCCCATTCACGCAGTTCGTCGGCGTCGAACGCATTGTCGAGCGACATCATTCGCTGGCGGTGAGTCACCGGCGCAAAGCTGGTGGTCGGGGTGGCGCCCACCAGTTGGGTCGGCGAGTCGGCGGTGACCAAGTCGGGATGCTCGGCCTCGAGATCTTGGAGCTCGCGGACCAGCTTGTCGTAGGCGCTATCGGGGATCAGTGGTGCGTCGGCGTCGTGATACGCGTAGTTGTGCTGGGCGATCTCGTCGCGCAGGACCTGAACGCGCTCGGCGGCCTCGTCGTGGTTCGTCATCAGGGCCGATACTAGAGGAATGGCTGACCCCACGACCCCGCTATCGCGAGCTTCCCAGGCAATTCCCTGGGTCCTTCGTGTGGTGTGGGCTGCCCTGCCATTTGTCGCCGGACCGCTTTTTGGCGATGCGTTGTCCGAGAGCGACAACCCGTTTCGATCCGGAGCCTCGTTGGCGCTGTGGATCGTGTGGGCACTCACGCTCGCCGCCCTGATGGTGCCGCGTGCAGAAACCCTCACCTGGATCCGAATCGCCGTCCCGGCAGCGGTACCTGCCGCACTGGTCGCCGCTCGGGCCGCCGCCGACCACGATCTTGGTGCCGGCACAATCGTTGCGGGCGTCGCCTGCGCAGCCGTCGCTGCGTTGCTCGTTCTGCAAGCCACCATCGGCGAGGTGTTCATTAACGGCAGCTCCTACGGCGACGAGTGGCGGGCGCCGCTCAAACCACCCGGCCCCGTTATGGTCGGCCCGCTCCCGTTGGCGTGGGCCGCGATCGTTGCCGGGCTGGCGACCGGACCGTGGCTGCTGCTTCGCGAGCGGTGGGTCCTGGGCGTAATTGCCCTGGTGGTTGGCATTGCCCTGGCCGCCGTGCTGGTGCGCGGTATCCATGTGCTGACCCAGCGGTGGGCAGTTTTTGTGCCGGCCGGACTGGTGCTGCACGACGGGTTCGCGTTGGCCGAACCAATGCTGTTTCGCCGCCGAACCATCGACTACCTGGGTCCGGCACCCGCCGATTCAACGTCGGATGATCTCACCAGCGGCGCACTCGGTCTGGCCCTCGAACTCAAACTCGATGCGCCGGTCGACGTGGCCAAGGCCACCCGGGGCGAACCCGCCAAGCTTGAACCGCTTCACGCGCTGCTCTTCTCCCCGACCCGCCCCGGAGCCGTGATGCGCCGGGCCGCCGAACGCAAGCTGGTCTAGTCGCGCACGACTACTTCGCCACTTCCCTACTCCTATTTGCCGCGCACGACTACTTCTCTGCGTCGCGTACGACTATGCCGCCGCCTTGGACGAGGTCGGCGGTTTCGGCGTCGTAGAGCACCACCGATTGGCCCGGCGCTACCCGCCGGTGTGGTTCGGCCCAGCGGACGTGACCCAACCCCTGGTCGTCGACGTGAAAGGTTGCGGCCGCCGGCGTGCCGTGGGCACTCACTTGAACCATGACCGCTGTCCCCGCATCTGCGCCTGACCCCACTGGCTGGTCGGCCCAGACCAGCTGGCCGAGCGGTGTCGATTCGACGAGCAGGTCTTTGGGCTTGCCGATGGTCACCCGCGCTTCGGTTGGGTTGACATCGGTGACAAAGCGCGGGTCGCTCCCACCAGCGAGCCCCAAGCCACGTCGTTGGCCGATGGTTACCAACTCGACCGCCTCGACCTCGCCGACCTGGTTGCCGTCGGTGTCGACCACGATGCCGGGGGTAAGCGGCAACCGCTCGCCGATGAACTTCTGCCGACCGCCAACGCTGGTGATGAAACACACATCTTGGCTGTCGGGTTTGTCGGCGGTTCGCATCGTGAGGTTGTGCGCCTGGGCCCGGACCTCATCTTTGGTCATCCCGCCGAGCGGCAGCATCAGCCGGCCCAGTTGCTCCTGGCCAAGCATGTACAGCACGTAAGACTGATCCTTCGCCGTATCGGCGCCCCGACCGAGTCGGAAGGTCCCGTCGGCCAGGGTTTCGAGGCGGGCATGGTGGCCGGTGGCCACGGCGTCGAACCCGAGAGCTTTGGCCCGGTCGTGCAACTTCCCAAACTTCACATGGCGGTTGCACTCGACACACGGGTTGGGGGTGAGGCCGGCGGCGTGGTTCTCGACGTAAGGGTCGACCACATGGGTGTCGAAGTCGGCACCCATATTGAACACGTGATGTTCGATCCCGAGTTGGTCGGCCACCCACCGGGCGTCGTCCACATCGCTCACCGAGCAGCAACCCGAATCGCTGTCGCCGCCCCAGAGTTTGAGGGTGACGCCGACTACTTCGTGGCCTTGCTCGACCAGCATGGCGGCCGCGACCGAGGAGTCGACACCGCCCGACATCGCCATCATCACCTGGGTCATGGGTTACCTCGCCGCAGCTGGCGTACGGCATCGGGCAGCACGGAAAGCACGTGATCGATTTCCGTGTCAGTGCTGGCTGCGCCGAGCGAGAGTCGTAGCGAACCAGCGGCGAGCGCCCGATCGACTCCCATCGCGGCGAGCACATGCGAAGGCTCTTGGGCGCCACTGGCACACGACGACGCCGCGGATCCGAACACCCCGTGGCGTTCCAGGAGAAAGAGCAACGCTTCAGATTCGATGCCTTCGAAACACAGATGGGCACTGCCGGCAACCTTGTGGCTTCGGTCGCCATCGACCACGCCCGACTCGTGCACCCCGTCGAGTTCGGCCATCAGGCCGTCGACCAACCGGTCGCGCAATGCCCCAACTCGGGCGACCATCGCCGGGCGGTCGGCGCCGGCCTGTTCGAGCGCGGCGGCCAACGAGGCGATCCCCGCCACGTTCTGGGTGCCGCTGCGCCGCTCGCGTTCTTGGCCTCCGCCGACCAGAATCGGGTTGAGGGCGATGTCGCTTCGCAACACCAACGCGCCTACCCCTTGCGGGCCGCCAAACTTGTGGGCGCTGATCGACAGCAGGTCGGCTTTGGCGGCGTGAACCTTGGGGTCGAGCCAGCTCACGCCTTGGACCGCATCGGTGTGTAACAACGCGTCGGGGCAGATCTCGGCCATCACATTGGCTACCGCGTCGAGCGGTTGGATGACGCCGCTTTCGTTGTTGGCGAGCATCACCGATACCACCGCCACGCCGTGCTCGGTCGCCATCAGATCGGTGAGCACCGCGGCCAGATGGTCGAGATCGAGTACGCCGCGGGCGTCGACGCCCACGACCCCGCCACCCAACAACTCAACCGGGCCAAGAACCGCGTGATGCTCGATCGCTGAACAGACGGGCAAGCCACCGTGGGTGCCACCGGGTCCGGCGAGACCGAAGATCGCCAAATTGTCGGCTTCGGTGCCGCTACCGGTGAACACGACATTGCCGGGGTCGGTGCCGAACTCGGCCGCCACGATCTGGCGCGAGCGGTCGAGCACCTTGCGGGCGTCGCGGGCCAGCTTGTGAGCACCGGTCGGGTTGGCGGCCGAGGCCCGCATCTGTTGTTCCATCGCCTCAATCGCACAGGCGCGCATCGGCGTGCTCGCAGCGTGATCAAGGTAAGCGGTCATACCCTCAAGCGTAGAGCGCTAGGCGGGGCCTACGGGTACCGGCGGGGGTGGCACATGGCGCTGCTGGTAGCGGTCGGCAACACAGGCCAGGAACAGTTCGGGGTGAACGTTGGGCGGGATCTGATGCCCCATACGTTGGCTAATCGGGGTCGCCAACCGCTGGGCCATCGAGCCCCGCACGTCGGGCCGTAGTTCGGTGACCCGGGTCAGAAACGACCGGATCAACCGGTACTGGTCGGGGGTAACCGAACTCACGTCGAGCTGTGACGAATACCAGCCGTACCCCCGAACCGCGTACGTGTACGCGGGCGCCACTTGGATTGCCTTGGCGTCTCGAATCACAAAGGTGCCGGCTGCCAGATCGCCGAGCCGTTGCCCACGCGTGGTGAGCAACACGCTCAACATACCGATGCCACCCAGCGAAACCAGGATGTCGGGAATCTGCAACACACTGCGCACCGCCGCCTGGCCAAATCGAACCGGCCCGCCGTCGAGGGTGACGACGCGAAGACCGACCGCCACCTTGCCTACGGTTCGGCCGGTTCGGGCTTCAGAGATTGCGGGATACCCAAACACCAAACAAAACCCCGACACCAGAGCGAAGGCGAATCCGGCCCATTCGCTGATGGTGGCGAACAACACGCCAGCGATGGTGAGGGCGTAGGCCGCCGCGCCAAGGACCATCAGGTCGATCAGTCGGGCGACCACCCGTGACCCGAGTCCAGCAATGTCGAAGTCGAGCAGCACGGCTTCGGGGGTGACGATGCCCCGCGTACCTCGTCCGTCGTTGCTAGCTGCCATGGGTGACTTCCCTCCCACCACTCGACGCTACTGCTCGCTACGCTCGAACGGGAGGACTCGATGGATATCGACAGGTACATCACGGCAAACGAGCCTTCGTGGATCAGGCTGAACGAGCTCACCCACCAAGCGCGGACCAACATGAAGAAGATGTCGGCCGCCGAAATCGACGAATTGCTCGCCTTGTACCAGCAGACGTCGAGCCAACTCAGCTTTGCCCGTGGCGAGTATCGAGATGTTGCGCTCAACGCCCGACTCACCATGGCGGTCGCCTCGACCCGCAGCGTCATCTACGGCACCCAGGCCCGAGGAACCCGTTCGTTGTTCGAGTTTTTCTCGATCCGGTTCCCGACCGCGGTGTGGTTTGCCCGCAAGAGCATCGTGATCGCCGCGTTGGTTACCATCCTGCCGGCGGTTGCCATGGGTGCCTGGCTGGCCAACGACGAAGAAGCACTCGACGCCGCAGCCCCCGAAGCCGCCCGGGCCGCCTATGTCGACGAAGAGTTTGAGGCCTACTACTCAAGCGAGGAAGCGGGCGCCTTCTCGACCCGGGTATTGGTCAACAACATCTACGTCTCGTTCTTGGCGTTTAGCTCAGGCATCTTGTTGTGTATCCCGACGGTGTTCGTACTGGCGTTTAACGGCGCCAACGTCGGCGCGGCCGGCGGGCTGTTCCATGCCGTGGGCCAAGGATCAAAGTTCTGGGGACTCATACTCCCCCACGGGTTGCTTGAGGTTTCGTCGGTGATTATCGCCGGGGCCGCAGGGTTGCGGCTCGGCTGGTCGGTCATCTCCCCTGGCGATCGAACCCGCGGCGCGGCGGTGACCGAAGAAGGGTCGCGTTCGACGGTGATCGTTCTGGGCCTGATGGTGGCGTTCATCGTCGCCGGGTTGATCGAAGGGTTCGTCACCCCGTCAAGCCTGCCGACCGCCATGCGGGTGGGCATCGGCGCTGCAGTGTTCCTGGTGTTTGTGGCCTACATCGTCACCCGGGGCATGACGGGCGAGCGGATGGGGCTGACCGGCCTGTTGCGCGAAGAGATCCCTGACGCCGACACGCTGGCCGCCCGACGCGCAAGCTAGCGATTACAGGCGGCCCGACGCCTTTATCTGGATGTAGGTGTCGGCGAGCTTGGGCGCCAGATCGCCCGGCGAGGCGTCGACCACAGTCGCCCCTACGCCACGGAGCAGCGCGATGGTGCGATCGCGCTGCTCGAGGGTCTTCACCGCGGCCACCTGCCGGTACACCTCGTGGGTTTCAACCGCTTGCTTACCGGCCCACTTTTCGACCTCGGGATCACGAACCGTGGCGATGATCACCAGGTGGTTACGCGAGATCAGCGGCAAGGCCGGCAACAAGAACTCGGCCGCTGCGGCCTCGACCAACTCGGTGTGCACGACGATCATCGTGCGCCGTCGAAACTGCCCAAGGGCCGCGGCAAACGCACCGCGGTAGTCGCTCTCGACCAACGCCGGATCGAGGTCGTACATCGCCTCGGTCACCCGCCCGAGCTGTGCTCGACCACGGTTTGGTTGCACCACGGCACGAACGTCGCGGTCGAACACCATCAGCCCACATTTGTCGCCCAGCCCGGTGGCCACGGTGGTCAGCGCCATCACCGCATCCATCGCATGCTCGACCCGGGGAACACCCTCGACCTTGCCGGCCATCACTCGGCCGTTGTCGAGCAAGTTGATGACGGTCTGGTTGAGTTCGGCCCGGTAGGTACGGGCGATCGCCGTGCCCGTGCGGGCGGTCGCCGCCCAATCGATCCGTCGGAACTCATCGTCGGGGGTGTACTCGCGAAGTTGATCGAATTCGGTGCCGCCGCCGCGCCCCTTGGCCGACCGCAGCCCAATCTCGAGCTGCTTGGCTTTGGCGACCCGAATCTCGGCTTCGTTCTTGGACTTGAATCGTGGGAGCACCCGCAGCAGACGTGGCACCTCGCGGTTACGTTGGCGTTCGACCAACCCAAGCGGGCCTTGCATCCGCACCGCCATTTGAGAGATTCGAAACCGCCCGCGACGGGTCGGGGTCACCGTGTTGGTGACCGTCACCTCACCCTTGGGCGGAACTTCAACCTCGGCCCGACGGCTCGAGGCGTTGAGCGACGGAGCAAACTCATCGGCCACCGACACCTTCATCGTCCGGTTGGTCGGGTTCCGCAGCCGCCAGCGGATCGGCATGGTTTCGCCCAGCGGTAACGAGGGCGACATGTCGCGCTCGACGTCGAGATGTTCGGGGTCGACCGCCAAAAAGAAGTCGGCCAGCCCGGCCAGCAACACGATCCCGCCCAACACAAAGGTGGTCAATGGCTGCGCGAACGGCAGAACCATCGACAACACGCCGGCCGCCGCGAGGGCGATGCCGAGTCGGGCGGTGGGAATGGGAAACATCAGGTCGGTGCGGGAACCGTGGCCAGAATGCCGTCGAGTACCGCGTCGGCGGTTACCCCTTCGAAGTCGAGTTCGGCGCGCATCTGCACCCGATGCCGGAAGGTCGGCTTCACCACGGCCTTTACTTCGTCGGGCGTCACGAACTGGCGACCCGCAAGCCACGCCCAAGCCTTCGAGGCGTGCATCAGGGCCGCCGCACCACGGGGCGAGACACCTAGCGACAGCGACGGCGACTCGCGAGTCGCTCGGGTCAGCGCCACCATGTAGGCAAGGACCCGCTCGTCGACGTTCATGGCGTGCACTTCGGCGCGGGCCAGAGCCAGATGTTCGGCGGTCGCCACCTGGCGAACCCCCGACTGCTTCACGGCGTGGGGATCCATACCGCGGTCGTGGCGGCGCAGCACCTCGAGCTCTTGGTCGGCGCTCGGGTATCCCACCTGCAACTTGAACAAGAACCGGTCGAGCTGCGCTTCGGGAAGTGGATAGGTACCGTCGTATTCGACCGGGTTTTGGGTGGCGACCACGATGAACGGGTCGGGCAGTGGGCGGGTCTCGCCACCGGTCGAAACCTGGCGCTCTTCCATAACCTCCAGCATTGCGGCCTGGGTTTTTGGTGGCGTCCGGTTGATCTCGTCGGCCAGCAACAGGTTGGTGAAGACCGGTCCGTGCCGGAAGCTGAACTCGCCCTTGCCCTGCTCGTAGATCATCTGGCCAATCACGTCCGATGGCATGAGGTCGGGGGTGAATTGCAGCCGGGTGAAATCGATCGACAACGACGCCGCCATCGACTTGGCCAACAAGGTTTTGGCCACCCCGGGAACCCCTTCGAGTAACACGTGACCGCGCACCAACAGGGCGGCGATGAGGCCCGACAGGACACCTTCTTGGCCAACGACTACCTTGCCGACTTCGTCGCGCAGGTCGACAAATGGTTGACGGGTGTTGCTTTCGCCATACACCGGCTGCGGTGCCTGATTGATGGGAGCTGCCGCCTCGCCCACTCGTTCGGCCGCCGCGGCAGGTGCCGGTGCTGGCTGGGGAGTCTGGGGAGGCGGCGCAGACTGGTTTGACTGGTCTGGCTGGGCCGGTTCCGGTTGTTGAGGTGGCGGTGGTGGAAGTTCTGAATCGGACATGGTCTTTTCTCTGGTCTGGTTACTGGTTGTTCGGCTAGTGGCTTACGGATTGAGCGCGGGGCCGAGCACGGCCCGCTTGAGTTGGTCAAGGTCGGCGGCGAGGGCGGCGAGATCGTCTTCGCTGTTCACCCCGCCGGGCGACAACAACCGCTCAACCTGACCCGGTTGCTGGCCTGCCCGGGCGGCCACCTGGGCAACCACCTGGTCGCGGGCCGCATTGACGGGCATGTGCAGGGCGCGGGCCAGATCGCGCGACACCTGGGCCTTGAGCGTCTCGGCCGAATCCACGAACGTCCTCGACTGCTCAAGCATGTGTCCGGTGGCGAGCACCAGCTCCGAACCGGCAATCTCGACCAGCTGGGGTTCCTGCACCGGTCGACCGTGGCGGGGCACTCGACCCAGCGCATACAAAACGAAGCCGAGCGAGGCGAGGGCGATCCCCCACCGAACCCCCGACGGGATGAGGTCGGTGAGGCTGCGAATCGGGTCGGCGATGTTGGTCGGGCCGGTCAGCACGACCAGGTTGGTGTCGTTGGTCGGCGCCAGTAACGCAACGGCCAAGGCTCCGTGATCGGCTAGGCCGATGAACTCGTTCTCCCAATGGTCGCGGGTGCCGGTGTAGACGATGGTTCCTTCGCCGCTGTCGGCCTTCACCACCAGTGCTGTTCCACCGTCGCCGAAACAGAACTGTCGATTGGCCGAAACTTGGAGCGGGGTGGCGTCGATATCGGGATCGAGTTCGTCGATCTCGGCCAACGCCGCGATATCGCACTGGAATCCGGGAATGCCGTTGCCCGACAACTCGCCCGGCAAAAACGAACTGCTCGGGTCGGCAACCACCAAGGTTCCGCCCTCGTCGACCCACTCGCGAATCGCCAACTGCGACTCGAAGTATTGGTCGACCAAGTCGGCGTCGCCGCTTTGGTACCGGTCGACCAGGATCAGCGCGATGTCGTCGTCGGCGCTCGGAATGCCCTTGCGGATATCGACATCGGCGCCGGCCCGCTCCAGAATGCGCATCATGGCTTGGGTCCCGTTCTCGCTGATGCTGAACGGATCGTACGGCGATCCGTCGGACTGGTTTCGGCCAATCAGCCCCACCAACAGGGCGATCACCGCAATTGCCACGACCCACAGCATGGTGGTGCCGCGTCCACTCTTGTTGCCGGCGCTCGAGGCGTTGGCCGTCATGTCGTCACCCGGCTGCCCTTGGCTATCTTGGGCAACTCATCGGCCCGGGCCGCCATGACGGCAACGCTCGCCGGATTGGTGTCGAATTGCCCGTACCAAACCCGTTCGAAGTCCCGAGTCGCGTCGTCGAAGTCCTCGGCGATCGCCGGCAGCTTCGCCGACACCGCGCGGTTGTACTCGCCGGTGGTTCGGCCAGGCGGGTTCTCGATCAGATGCATCTCGACCAACTGAGCCACCAGAAGGCGGTAGCGGGCCCGCAATGCCTCACGCCACTCGCCCGCCGCTTCGAACTCTTCCGCGGCTTTACGCAAGTCGGCCGGGCGCATCCAGGGCGAGATATCGATCACCGGCTTGTCGGGCGACATCTCGGGTTTCGGGAACCGGTCGCGCAGCAGTCGCCAGATCAGCCATACCAGCGCAACCGCCGCGAGCACCAAGAACAGATAGGCGATCACCCGGCCGGTCGCTCCCCCACCACCGATGTTCAGAAACGGTTGAATGAGGCTGTCGATCCGGTCGCTGACCCATTCGCCGATACGTTCGAGAATCGTGGGCTCGTAGTTGAAATCGGGCGACCGCAACACCTCATCGGTAATCTCGCCGGCATCATCAGCGTTGGTTTCGGAGACGGGAAGATCGCTCACCGCAGCTTCGCCCCCGAAACGTGTTCGAGAGCTTCCATCTCAAGATCGAGGCCTTCTCGGCGGATGCGGAGGTCGAAGTACAACAGCAGGGTTGTTCCGGCGGTCGCGCCGGTCGACAGCACCGCGGCGAGCATCGAGCCAACGCCCACGACAATCCAGCCGTAGGACCCAAAGAGGCTACTCAGCAGCGTCGGCACGACACCCAGGCTGGTGTTGATCACATTCACGATCACGATGGTCGAAAAGACCATGGTGGCCACCCGGCCAAGCGCGCCCGATACCAACGTTTTCGAACGCCGCATCGCGCCCCAGGGCTTTTCACCCTCGATCGCCATCACCGGAATCGTGAACACCAGGGCGAACACGGCAAAGATCCCCGGCAGGATCGCCATGATGAATCCGATCAGTTCAAGCACGTGCACCAGGAGCCAGGCCAAGGGCCACTGCCACCAACGCTTTGCCAGGATCCCCAACACTTCGCGAACCGAGTAGTCGCGGCCCGAGTGCCATGCCGCGACCAGCGTCGAGAGGGCGGCCGACACCAACACCAGCGACATGCCGGGCAAAACCATCGCCGCCGCAGTGACGCTTGGGCTCGACCCGCCGAGTGCACCGAAGTCGCCGCTCGAGTTCAGGCCCCGTTCGAAGGCCGCCCATGGTCCTCCATCGGCGAAGATGTCGCGCTGCAGGTAGGCCACGAACAGGTTTACCGGCAGAACCGCCAAGCAGATCAGGGCGAGCACCTTGCCCGGCTGAGATCGCATGATCGTGAACGAGCCGTCGATGATCTCCAAGATCGAGTGGGGTTCGAGCTCGAGCGGCACTTGCGGAGCGGCCCGTTCTCCGTCGAGCGCCGCTACCTCGGCCGCCGAACCAAGAACGATGTCGGCGCCGCGGGTCGGTTGCGGTGCGCTCGATTCAGGAGCCGCCCACAATTCGCTCACGATTTACGCCACCGAGGATGATCCTCCACCAATTCATCATGGCCTAGCGCGAGACTCACCGCGTGGATCAAAGCCAAAGCGAGCAGCCGAGTGAGTTCGAGCCCAGCACCTACGGACACTCGTTCGCCGACGTATACGACAGCTGGTACCCCGACAACCCCGACACGGCCGCAACGGTCGAGTTCCTTCTGGCCTTAGCTCCCGCGTCGTCGTCCGCCGACGAGCGTCCGCTGGCGATCGAACTAGGTGTCGGTACGGGCCGCCTCGCATTACCCCTGGTTCGCCGGGGCCTGCGGGTTCGTGGACTCGACTCATCTCCCGAGATGCTGGCCCAGCTACAGGACAAACCCGAGGGCAATCTTGTCGAGGTTCTGATGGGCGACATGGCCGCCACACCGCTGGGCGAACCCGGCGAGGCCGACCTGGTTTTCGTGGCCTTCAACACGCTGTTTAACGTCACGACCGCCGACGCTCAGCAGGCCTGCTTTCACCATGTTGCGTCGGTACTCAAACCAGGCGCCCCGTTTCTGGTCGAGGCCTTTGTTCCACCCTCGCCCGACCTGTTGCCCTCGACGGGCCTGTCGACCCGAACCGTGGGGTTCGACTGTGTGGTGCTCACCTCAACCGAAACCAACCGGGAGTCCCAGACCATCACCGGCCAGCACATCGAGATAACCGAAGCCGGCACCCGGCTTCGGCCGTGGCGACTTCGGTATTGCAGCGTCGCCGAACTCGATGCCATGGCGACCAAGGCCGGACTTGAGCTCGATGGCCGGGTGAGCGACTGGAACGCCAGCCCGTTCGATCAGCACAGCACGGCCCACGTCAGCACGTACCGCAAGAGCTAACGAGAAAGAAACCTGTCAGAAACACCGTTTTTGGCCGGCTTTGACCGTACGTTCGGGAATGATTTGGGGAAAATTGCCGCGAAATCGAGCTTTTTCGAAGAAATATCCCACCCAACCCAGCACGGAACAACTGGGTGTGCTATGGTTGTCAAATCACGTCGTCGCTCTGGCCCCCAGCCAGGGCGATTTCTTCGTTTTACCCCCGGAAATTTCGGGAAGGGGGTGGCTGGGCGGGCTAGTCCTCGTGGAGGGCTGGTTGGACGCCGGATCCGTCGCAGAGTTCGCACGGGACGACGCCCCGCACGCCGCGTTCGGCTCCTAGGCCCTCACACCGGTCGCAGGGCCGCTCAAAGTAGCCGGTGACCGGTGGAGGCAACGGACTGAGCCTCGTACGCGAGCGAGCCGACGAAAAGGACACCGCTACCCAGCACAACCCCAGGACAATTCCCAGCGCTACGACATTGAGCACGATGGCCATTCTCGTCGACTCCCCCTTACGTGAACGAAGTGTAGGTTCTTAACCTCGAGCCTGAAGGGCTTCGATGAGCTTGGGAACCACTTTGTGGGCGTCGCCCACAACACCGAGGTCAGACACACCAAAGATCGGGGCTTCGGCGTCTTTGTTGACCGCAATGATGTTCTTGGAGCCCTTCATACCCACCAAGTGCTGGGTAGCACCGGAGATACCGACCGCGATGTACACGGTGGGCTTGACGACCTTGCCGGTCTGTCCGACCTGGTAGGAGTAAGGAACCCAGCCAGCGTCGACGATCGCACGCGATGCGCCGGGTGCGGCCTTGAGCAACTTGGCGAGGCTCTCGACCAACTCGAAGCTGTCGGAGTCGCCAAGGCCCCGGCCACCCGAAACCACGATGGCGGCTTCGTCGAGCTTTGGTCCTTCGGACTCTTCGACAAACTGTTCGGTGGTGCGGGCTGCGCCGGCAGCACCCGAATCGGGTACGGCGAGCGGCATAACCATGGCGGGCCCGCCACCGTTGGGCTCGGCGGCGAAGGACTTCGGGCGGACCAACAAGATGCTGGGCTTGCCACCGGTGTTGGCGGTCTTGACGTCGATGGTTCCACCAAAGACCGGCTCGATACCGACAACCTTGTCGCCTTCGACCGCAAAGTCGACCACGTTGGTGATGACCGTTGCGTCCATCTTGACCGACAAACGAGCAGCCACATCGCGGCCGTCGTAGGTGGTTGGGATGAGGAATAGGTCGGGGCCGATTCCGGCGTCGACTGCGGCGGCCATTGCGTTACCGACGCTGACGCCCTGCATGGCGCCGGCGAGGTCGCCGGTTGCATGCACGGCGGTTGCACCGTGTTCGCCAACCGCAGCTGCGGCTGCTGCGCCGTCGCCACCGATGACTACTTCAACTACGGGTGCGAGATCGCGTGCCTTGGTGATGAGTTCGAGCGTGTTCGCTGAAACTCCATCGCCCTTGATCTCGCCGTATACCCAAATCTTTGAAAGGTTCATGGGGGCCTCCTACAGGACCTTGAGCTCGTCGAGGAATGAAACAATGCGTTCGTGGGCGTCGCCCTCGTCTTCGATCTTCTCGCCAGCTTCGCGGGCCGGAGCCTCGGTCATCTCGACGATTTCTTGACCGGCGCCTGCCCAGCCGACTGCGGTGGGCTCTACGCCGAGGTCGGCGCAGGTGAGTTCTTCGACCGGCTTGTTCTTGGCGGCCATGATGCCCTTGAACGAGGGGTACCGAGGCTCAACAACACCAGCGGTTACCGACACCACAGCGGGAAGCGGGCACTCGACAACGTCGTAGCCGGCTTCGGTCTGGCGCTTCACGGTGAGGGCGCCGTCGCCGACGGTGATCTCTTTGGCGAAGGTGACCGATGGGAGATCCATCAGCGCCGCGATCTGCTCGGGGACGGTACCGGTGTAGCCGTCGCTCGATTCGGTTGCGGCCATGACTAGGTCGGGGCTCTTGCGGCCAATGGCTGCGGCGAGCACCTTTGAGGTCGACAACGCATCGGAGCCCTTGAGGGCTTCATCGCTGATCAGAATCGCGCTTTCGGCTCCCATAGCGAGGGCGGTGCGAAGACCGCTGGTCTCGTTGTTGGGGGCCATCGACACGAGGGTGACGGTGCCGCCACCAGCTGCGTCGACCAACTGGAGCGCATATTCGACGCCGTAGCTGTCGGATTCGTCAAGGATCAACTTGACGTCGCGCTTGAGCGTCTTGGTTTCGGGGTCCATAGCTCCGGGATCTGCTGGATCCGGGATCTGCTTTACACAAACAACTACATCCATCTGGTCAGTGTCTCACCACTTTCGGGGACTTCCCCAACTTCGCGGCACTTTTTCTTTTCCGTCGCTTGTCACAGCGTTACCCAAAGGTAGGTTTGAGCTTCTGAGACTCTTGTTGATCGTCAACTCTGCCGCTTCGTCGGTGACCGCCCGGAGCCGGGTCGTCATCCAAAAAGCGCTGTCGGCCGACCACGAAGTAGCCGTGGCCGAGACGGCTCGTCGCGGCCACGCGGCCCGACTCGCCCAAGGTGCGGCGGCTGAAGGGGTCGACCTGGTGGTGGTGCTCGGCGGCGACGGCACGCTCAACGAAGCAGCCAACGGACTCGCCGGCACCACTACTGCGCTCGCTCCCCTGCCCGGCGGGTCAACCAATGTTTTTGCCCGGACCCTCGGACTGTCCGATGACCCGATCGAAGCGACCGGTTCGTTGCTCGAGGCGTTGGCCGCCCGGTCGATCAAGCGGGTCGGGCTCGGCGAGGTGAACGGCCGGTACTTTTTGTTCCACTGCGGCATTGGTTTTGATGCGGCGGTAGTCGAACAAGTCGAAAAGCGCGGCTCGCTCAAGCGGTACGCCGGACACCCACTCTTCATGTACTCGGCGGTGGATACCTGGCTGCGGCACTACGACCGACGCAATGCGGCATTCACCGTCATCCACGAAGAAGAGAACGACAAAGGGGTTGGATCGGTCGACGCGGCGTTCGCGCTGTTCCTCAACACCAATCCGTACACCTACCTGGGCACCCGCCCCTTCGACGTGGCCCCCGAGGCGACACTCGATCGGCCCCTCACCGTCGTGACCGTGCCTCATCTGAAGTTGTTGCCGCTCACCCGCATCGCTACGGCTGCGCTGCGCGACGGCTCGACGCTGCGCAAACACCCCAGCGTCGACTACCGGCCCGACATCTCCGCGGTGCAGGTACGGGGTTTCCGACCGTTCCCGTACCAGGTCGATGGCGACTATTTAGGCGAGGTGACCTCGCTCAAGATCACCCATCACCCCGAGGTGCTCGACCTGGTGATTCCTCGGAATGCGCACGCAAGGCTGGCCGACCGCTAGTTAGCCCAGAGTTTCTCGGGCGAGCGCCGGATCGTTGGTAACGATTCCGTCGACCCCCATCGTCGCCAGCTCGACCATCCGGGCCGGATCGTCGACGGTCCACACATTTACCTGCAGGCCGGCATCGTGTGCGGCATCGACCAGGAGTGGATTCACCAGCTCATCCATACCGTTGAGCGCCGCGTGCTCGCCCGCCAACGCGGTGGCGATCAGTTCGTCGACATCGACGGGCTTCCAAAACAACAGAGCGGTCGGAACCGGCGTGTCGAGCGCCCGGACCGCATCGA
Source organism: uncultured Acidimicrobiales bacterium (assembly GCA_938038815.1). Taxonomy (GTDB): domain Bacteria; phylum Actinomycetota; class Acidimicrobiia; order Acidimicrobiales; family SHLQ01; genus CALLQB01. The sequence continues at coordinate 58,787 of CALHTF010000068.1, forward strand.
CCATGGCAAAGTCGAACGACGACACCAAAAGGTCGGCCGGATCGAGGCACTCGACCGCTACCGCCAACGTCGGGGCGGCAAGCGACCGCTGATCATCGAAGTCGGTTTCTGTTTCGTCGTTTTTTATTTCGACGTTTACTCCCATCCCGTCGCACGCCCCGAGCGCCTCGCGCAGGCTCGGAACAGAGGAAGGAAGTTCGGTTGCGGAAAGTTCGACGATCGTTCGACCGTCTCGAAGCGCGGGATCGTGGTGGATGATCAGATGGTCATCGACGGTGCGGCGGACATCGAGTTCGACCCAGTCAGCGGCCTGCTCTTTGGCGCCACGGAAGGCTTCGACGGTGTTTTCGGGGTAGGTCGCGGAAGCGCCTCGGTGGGCGATGATGAGTGCCATGAGGCCCTAAGCCTACCCACCTGCCCAAGGCGTGACGAAAATCACCCCTTGCGGGATTGGCCTAGCGCCGGTAAGTTCGCTCTAGAAACAAGAACACGTTCTTATTAATTTCTTTCACTAGGAATTTGGTACGAACGTCGGGGGCAAACGCAGCGTTGCGAAGTCACTCACCGTTCTTGTTTCGGGCGAATTTTACATAACAGAACGGGTTGGAGGACTTGTGGCACTAACGATGGGCGATTCTGGAACGTTGCTTGGATCAGCAGGCGATTGGCGGGTAGGTGCGGCATGTCGCGACACCGATCCCGAGCTGTTCTTTCCTGTCGGAACCACCGGTTTAGCGGTCGACCAGATCGACAACGCTAAGCGGGTTTGTGAAACCTGCCCCGCTCAAGAGGCCTGCTTGGCCTTTGCGCTGGCCACCAACCAAGACTCCGGCGTATGGGGCGGACTCTCTGAAGAAGAGCGGCGCAACGTTCGCCGAGCAGCCCGCAAGGCCAAGACTGCCGGATAAACCGCACGTGGTTCCGTTAGCGATCTGATACCCGGCGACCCGGGATCGGAATCTTCAACGAGACCCGGTTGCCTTTGCGCCCTTGTGGGCCACCGGCCGACGCCATCTGAATCTCACCGCCCAGCTCGTCGCGCACAAAGGTCTGCACGATCGTTAGGCCGAGTCCGCTCTGTTCGAGATCAAACCCATCAGGCAGACCCACGCCGTTGTCTTCGACGGTCATCGACATCACTTCGTCGTCGCGGCTGAGCGTCACCACCACTTGGTTCTCCAGTGTGGCCTCTCCCCCGACCTGAAATGCGTGGTCGGCCGTGTTCTGCAACAGCTCGGTCGTTACCACCGACAGCGGCATGGCGACCTCGCTCGGCACGATGCCCGCGTCGCCTTCCACGCTGATGCGAATCGACTGTCCCGGTAGCACCAGGCTTTCTTCCACCATGCGGACGAGCGGCTTGATCAGGTCGACCAGCAGCACGTCGTCGCCGGTGTCGTGATCCTCGCCGGTGTCTTGGGACAGCGTCTCGTGCACCAGTGCGATCGACGCAATACGGCGTACCGACTCGCCGAGCGCCGCTTTGGCTTCGGGACTATCGACACGGCGGCTCTGGATTCGCAACAACGACGAGATGGTCTGCAGGTTGTTCTTCACCCGGTGGTGGATCTCGCGGATCGTCGCTTCCTTTGAAAGCAGCAACCGGTCGCGTCGGCGCAGGTCAGAGATATCGCGCAACACCAGGAGACCACCGGTGGTCTCGCCGTCGTCGATCACCGGCAAGAAGTGCACGACCACCGTGGTTTCGCGACCGTGGTCGAGTTCGCTGATAACCGGGCGTTGTTCCTGATACGCCTTGGTGATCTCGTCGGCCGCAATTCCCAGCGACGGGAAGCTCAGCCCAAACAGGTTCCGGTGCACGCCGAGGCGGTGGAACGCCGAGACAGCGTTCGGCGACGCGAAGTCAACCCGCAGCGATGCGTCGAGCACCACGGTGCCGTCGCCAATTCGCGGCGCCCGGAACCGCCCTTCCTCTTGGTACAGGTACGGGAACTCGCCCCGGCGGATCATGTCGGCAAACCGGTGATAGGTGTGGTTGTAGGTTCGCTCGAGTTCGCTGTTGGGTCGGTCGGTCTTTACCTGGCTTTCGCTGGTCATCACCCCGATGATTCCGCCCGGCCCCCGAATCGGGATGCTCTCGATCTTTACCAACTCGTCGAAGGTGAGTTTGAGGCTTAGTTCGCCATTCTCGACCGTGCCGTGGTGGTACGACTTGCGGACCAACGGCCGTTCCGACGGGCGAAACACTTGGCCGACCGGATCGGCCCGGTACATGGTCTGCCAGGTCGAGGGCCGCACGTGACCGAGCACCGTGAACGAGCCGTCGTCGTCGGAGGTCGGCACGAAAAGCAACAGGTCCGAAAAGCTGAGGTCGGCCAGCAGGCCCCACGACCGAACCAGCCGCCGAAGGTGGCGAATATCGGGTTCATCAAGCAGCGTGCGCTCGCGAGCCATCTCGGTAAAGGAAGCCATGGGCGAACAGTAGTGGGAGAAGCTGTTACAGGGTGAAGAGCTGCTCGCCGAGTTCGAGCACGCCCGACAGGTTCACGATCTCGTCTTCCAGATACGGAATCCCCACAACCGGGGCGTCGTCGGCGGGCAATCCCTCGAGCACGGCGGCTCCCTGGGCAGCGAGCAACCGGAAATCGTCGTAGCGGTCGGCGATTTCGCGCAGCACCCCTTCGGCGATGTCGGCGTCGATCCCTCGCCCACTGACCGTTTCGGCCAACTCGGCCGCTCCCCCACGAAGTTTCTTGGCCGAGGTCGCGGCCCCTCGGGTCACAAACGCATCGGGCAGCATCCGGTTGGCGACGACCGCGCCGATGCTGAGATCGCGCTTGGCGAGTTCGGCCAGCAAGAACTTTGCCTCACCCGCCGGGCCGGGCTCGGGGGTGGTCACCACGACGAAGCTGGTTCGTTGGTCGGCCAGGGTGCGCTGCACCGATTGGGCCCGTTCGACAAAGCCGTCGTACAGGGTCTGGAACAACAAGAAGAACTCGCCGATATCGGTGAGAAACTTCGCCCCCAACAACCGGTCGGCCACCATCGTGAACGGCTTGGCGGCCCGATTGACGATCTTTGAGCGAGCGGGGGCGATCAACCAGCGAAGCAAGCGGCTCGAGAAGAAGTCGGCCATCCGCTCGGGTGCGTCAAGAAAGTCGAGGGCGTTGCGGGTGGGAGGCGTATCGACGATCACCAGGTCATAACGGCCCGACGTATGAATCTCGTGCAGGCGTTCCATAGCGATGTAGTCGTGGCTCTGCACAAACCGGCCGGTGATGTTGCGATACAGCTTGTTGGCCAGGATCGCGTCGCGGGTCTTGCTGTCGGGAGCATGGTTGACGATCAGATCGTCCCAGCTGGCCTTGGTGTCGAGCATGGCGATCCACAGCTCACCGACCGCCTCGAAGCCGGCCTCGACAAACAGCGATTCGTCGACTTGGCGTTCGACGTTGCCGAACGCTTCAAGGCCGAGCGCGGTCGCCAGTCGCCGAGCGGGATCGACCGTGAGTACCAGCACCTTGCCGCCGAGTCGGGTCGCCGTCGAGGCACCCAACGCGGCGGCGACCGAGGTTTTGCCAACCCCGCCCGAACCGGTCACCACGATCACCTCTTTGGAGGCGAGCAAGCGCTCGATGCTCTGCGAACTCTCGGCGTTTCGTGGTTTCGCCATGTCTACAGCTCTTCGCTTAGGGCGGTAGCCAACAGCTTGGTGACCCGCAGACCTTCGGTGCGGACAAAGAGTTGGGGCACCACGACAACGGTGTCGTCGGCGCCGGCGAACTCGGCGAAGAGACGCTCGATGTGCTGGGTGCGAGACCGGCGTAGATTCGACGCAAACGTGGCCCCGGCCAAGACGGCCTCGACCGTCTCACCCGCATGGTCGACCAGTGCGGCGCGTTGCTTGCCGGTGATGATTCGGTCGAACACCTCTTCCTCGGCGGTAGAAAACAATTCCGGCAGCACCCGGTTGATGATGACCGCAGCTCGACTGATGGAGGTTTCGTTCTCGAGCCGGTCGCGCAGTTCGATGGTTTCGGTCGCCGGCATCTCCTCGGGAATCGCCACCATCACCACGCCGGTGATGTCGCCGTCGTGGAGGATCTTGTTCATCCAACTCGTCTGGTCGAGCAATGGCCCAACCCGAATGAGCTCCCGCAGTGCATCGGGTGCGCCGAGGTGGCTGATGATGTGGCCCGATGCGGTTGAGTCGACGATCACCAAGTCGTAATGCTGCTCGCGCACCTCGTAGCAGTACTTGCCAATCGTGAGGATCTCCCGCACGCCCGGGGCCGCCGAGGCCAAGAAGTCAAACGCCGAGGCAACCGGACCAACCCCACCAACCATCGGGATCTTGAGATTGAGCTTGATGTACTCGCGCATCGAGGCTTCGGTGTCCATCGACATCGCCCAGATGTTGTTGGCGACCTTGGTCGGCTCGAACGACAACGGGCCCGACTCGAACGCATTCGCAAGGTCGCCCCGGCCGTCGAGATCGCCGAGCAGAACCCGTTTCCCCTGTTGGGCCGCCAGGCGGGCAAGCGCTGCGGACAGAGAGGTCTTACCAACTCCGCCCTTCCCGGTTACAAAAAGCAGCCGGTGGTCTAGCAGCGCTTGCAGGTCAGCCTCCGAAACCGATCGGGCCGGTGTCGTCGGCGGAACCAATTTCTACATAGGCGATCTTCTCGCCCGGGATGCCGACCTGGCGTCCTTTGACATCGGTAAGCCAGAGCACGGCATGGTCGGCGCCCAGAACCGTTTCGACATCGGCACGTAGCGCTGCGGTGTCGGTTGAGTCGTCGAGTTCGACCGCTACCTCACGAGGGGTATAGGTAACGCCAATCTTGATATCCACGGAACTCTCCTAAATGTTCAAACTTCTTGCTTGAATCGTTGAGGCTACCGCCGCAGATGGGCGGTGGGGCGGCTAGTCGATGATCTTCAGTGCCGGGTTGAATCGTTTGGTTGGCTTGAGATCTTCGTCGATTGCTCGAGCCATTTCGGCGAACACCAGGCTCGCCTCGGCGGTTGGATCTTCGGCCATGATCGGGCGGCCCGAGTCTGAACCTTGGCGAAGCTCGGGCACCAAGGGCACCTTGCCCAAGAGCGAGACCTCGAGTCGGTCGGCGAGGTCTTGCCCGCCACCCGAACCAAAGATGTCGTACTTCTTGCCGTCGTCGCCGGTAAACCACGACATGTTCTCGATAACACCCTTGACCTCAAGGTTGACCTGCTTGGCCATAAAGGCCGCCCGCTGGGCAACCCGCTGCGCTGCCGGCTGAGGTGTGGTGACCACATAGACCTCGCCCCGGGGCAAGAACTGGGCCAGCGACAAGCTGATGTCGCCGGTGCCGGGCGGAAGGTCGATGACGAGATAGTCGGGTTCGTCCCAGTAGACGTCGGTGAGGAACTGCTCGAGCGCCTTGTGAAGCATCGGACCTCGCCAGATGACGGGCTGATCCTCTTTGGCGAAGAACCCCATCGAGATGGCGCTTACGCCGTGGGTGCGGGGCGGGATGAGCATCTCGTCGATCACCGTCGGCGCTTGTTGAATACCCAACATGCGCGGAATGGAGAATCCCCAAACATCGGCGTCGACGATCGAGGTCTTGTGACCCCGGGCGGCGAGCGCGATAGCTAGGTTTGCCGTGACCGACGATTTACCAACGCCGCCCTTGCCCGAAGCGATGAGCAGGACCCGGGTCTTCGATGCCGGGTCGGCAAAGGGAATGACTCGGCCTTCGGAGTGACCGTGGCTGGGGTTGGTGCCGGCGGTGGCCGCGGGATCGCCCTGCAACATTTCGCGAACCGCAGCCCGCTCTTCGTCGGTCATGACCGTGAACTCGAGGTTGACCGTCTCGACGCCGTCGAGCGCCTGGACCGCCGAGGTCACCCGGTTGGTGATTTCCGCCTTGAGCGGGCAGCCAGCGATGGTGAGTGCGACAACCAGGTCGACCTTGCCGGTCGGTTCGTCGATCTCGACGGTCTTCACCATGCCGAGGTCGACGATGCTGCGGTTTAGTTCGGGATCTTCGACGGGGCGAAGAGCCTCGATGACCACATCGTTGGTCACTGTCATTGTTGGCGCACTCCTTGCAGGCGATGGCCTTCAGACTAGTTCTGCGGCGGAATTGGTCCTTCACCCGGTAGCGGTTATTCGCCACTGGGACAAAGATCACATTTACCTCTACGAGGCATTGCCGAAGCGGTTGGGGGTTGGCTACCGTTCGTCCGGTGAGTATCTATCTGGTGCGGCACGCAACCGCAGGTCAACGCGGCGGATTTGGTGGCGAGGATCTCGCCCGTCCCCTCGATGAAGGCGGCCAAGCCCAAGCCGAAGCCATCGCTCAGGCCCTGGTCGAGCCACTGCGCGACCTTCCCGAACTCCACATCTTGAGCAGTCGCGCGAAGCGTTGTGTCGACACGTTGGTACCGCTCGCCACGCAACTTGGACGCCACGTCGAGATCGCCGACGAGCTCACCGAGGGGTCGGCTCCCGGGTCCATCAGCGCCCTCTTCTTGCGCATTGGCTCGACACCCGCCGTGCTCTGCAGCCACGGCGACATCATTCCCGAATGCATTCGCGATCTCATGGCCGACGGCATGCGCATTACCGGCGCCCGGCACTGCGAGAAGGGCTCGATCTGGCAGCTCGATCTTCGCGGGACCGATATTGTCACCGGCACCTACCTCGGAATCCCCACCCTCACCCCCACGTAAACCCGAAGCACCCCCTCGTAAACCCCGAATCAGAGAACCACAATCATCTGACATGGTTTCCCCCCGAAACGCTCAACAAGAAGCCCAAGAACTGCTCGCCGACGGATACGTGGCGCGGGTTCTCGAACCGTCGCCGCCAGCCATCGACGACGGCGACTGGTTTGCCGACGACGCCGTCTCGTTGTCCGACGCCGACCCCGACGCGACCGCCGTCATGCCCACCACCGCCGGGGAGATCCTGTGGGATGAACTAGCGGCCGACGACCCCGACGTCGCCGCCTTCGCCGCCGAACGATGGCTCGGTGCTTACAAAGAACTCGGGGCGATCCCTCAGCGGTTCGCCCGCCGTCGCACCGACTTTCACCGCCTGGCCTACAGCGTGGTGGCCGAGGCCCGCCGCCTCGCCAACTCCAAGTTTGGGCTGCGGTACACCAAGGACGGATTTGGCACCCCGTTCTTCACCGACGAGTCGGGCGCCGACGTCCAAGTTCGAGTCGAAGGTATCCAACTGGTGGTGCAGCGCGGCGACGAGGTCGACAGCCAAAAGATCTCGACCCTCGAGGCTGCCGGCCGGTTGGTCGGGGTGGACCCTTCGACCGAAGCAGCCGAAGACGACAGCCCCGAACTCGGCGAACTCGACGACCCCCTCATCGTCGATGAAGCCTCGGCCGAATTCATCGCCGACTGGTTTGGGTTTGCCACCTCGGTGCTCGAAGAGTTCCGGCTCACGCCGGGGGCAAAGGACCCGAGCCGCGTGCAGCTGTGGCCGGGCCACTTCGACGTTGCGCTCGAAGTCGGGAGCGCGGAGCGCGAACAGCGAGCCACCTACGGAGCCTCGCTGGGCGACGATGCCCACGACGAGCCCTACCTGTACGTGGGCGCCTGGGGCGAGGTCGACCGGTCGAACTCGTTCTGGAACGACGAGACGTTTAGTGGAGCAACCGTGAGCTACACCGACCTGCTCGAGGAACCCGATCCTCGCGAGGCAGCGCTGGTGTTCTTCCAGACCGGGTACCAGCTGATCAAGGGCCGCTAGCTGGTCTGACCCGTCTGGCCCTAGGGGTCGACTAGCCCGTACTGCGGGTCGTTGACCAGGTCGAGAATTTCCTGGGGCTGATCCTTGAGTCCGAGGAAGGTTTGGGCATCGCTTTTGGCCTGATCGGTGTTGCCCAGCTGGTTGTTGAGGAACGCTCGCCATGCCCACACGTCGGGGTAGGTCGGATCTAACTCGATCGCTCGGTCGAACAAACCAAACGCGTCGTCGGCAAACCGGCCGGCCGCTTCGGCGTCGATACCGGCGGGTGGATCGCCCACAATTCGGGCAAAGAACCACCCCTGATAGGTCAGCGCCTCAACGTTGTCGGGCTCTTCGTCGAGCACAACGCCAAACAGCGTGATCGCCTCCGAGGCCAGCACCTTGTCGGCCGCCGACCGGGCGATGGAGGTTAGCTTGGCTGTGTCGTAGGGCGACTCGGCGATCGTCGGCGGGTTGGGTTGGCCAAACAGTCGACCGGCGACCGTCTCGCGAAGATTGCGTTGCTCGACCAGCGACGCCATGAACGCGTCGGGTTCGGTTTCGTCGAACGCTTGGATCTGTTCGGCTGCCGCGAGCAGGTCGGCAGGGTTGGCCCGATCGGACAGGACGATGGTCGCAAAGACCCGGGCGTCGGGGTAGGTCGGTTCGATCGCCGATGCTTCGGCGAAGTCGGCGATCGCCGGATCGGCTCGGCCACCGTCGGGCGACGGATCCTGCCGGTAGTACACCCAGCCCCGATACGTGAGCGCTTCGACGTTGAGCGGGTCGATCTCGAGTACGTCGTCGTACAGGTCGATCGCCGCGTCGAACTCGCCTTCGTCGAGCGCGTTCGAGGCTTTGAGTAACAGCGAGCGCGAACTCAACCGATCATCGATCTCTCCGGATCCGAATTCGTCGGTCAAGCGCGACCCGGACGACCGGGCGATCAGCACTCCGGCCAGGATGGCCACCGCGGCGACCCCAACCACCCAGGCCAGCTTGCGGGCCTTCGAACTCCCCGAAGACTCGGCTTTAGCCACTCGGGTCTTCTTCGCGTCGATCGACCGGATGGTGGCCGCAGCGCGCACCGTGTAGTCGTCGCGCAGCGTCTCGTAATCGTCGGGTTCGATATCGCCGGCCGCAAACTCGCGGTCGAGATCGTCGAGCGAAGCGAGCAGGAAGTCGCGCTGTTCGATCAGCGCCGCGAGGTCGTCGCCCTCGACCACCCGGGTGCTCGAATTGGTCACTGGCGGGCCTCGTCCACCAGTTTCCGGTCGGCGTCGCTGGCGGTAGCTGGGTCGCCGCCCCGGTGGGTCGCAAAGAAGGCCGCCAGACCAAAGATGCCGGCGATCGAGACGGCGATCGGCAACACCCACACCAAGCCGACCAGCCCCGTCCCTCGGGGCGTGAGGTCGATGTCTTCTCCGTAGCGGTCGACCAAGAACTCTTTGATCTCTTGGTCGGTTTCGCCATCGGTGACCCGGCGCAGAATGTCGCGTCGAGCCTGCACGGCGAACGGGGCGTTCGACTCGGCGATCGACTGGCCGTTGCAGGTTTCGCAGGCGTATAGCTCACCGAGGCGCTGGGCTCGGTCCGACGCGGTCAGCGCCGGCCCCTCGGCGAGCACGCCGTACAGGAACGCCGTGAGGCCGACCGCAAGAAGAACGACCCAGCCGATGCTTCTCTTGGACCTCATGAGGCGCAAGCACCTTGGCGGGCGATGAGCGCGTCGACCTGATCGGCGCTGAATCCGCCGATGAGTCGCGAGGCCACCAAACCGTTCGGGCAGACGATGAACGATTCGGGGAGCCCGGTCACGCCGTACTCGAGACCGATCGACCCGGCGGCGCCGCGTTCGATGATCACCGGCCACTCGCCGCCCTCCTCTTCGAAGAACTTCCGTACGTCCTCTTCGCTGTCCTCAAAGGCAATGCTCACCAGATGCGCATCGCCGCCCTGGTGACGTTCGGCGAACTTGACCAACTCCGGGTGCTCGACCCGACACGGCGTGCACCACGTGGCGAAGAAGTTCACCACGACCCAGTCGCCGTCCCATGCGGCCAGGTCGAAGGTCTCGCCATCGAGGGCCAGCGCCGAAACATCGGGGCGCAACTCACCGATCAACGGACTCGCTGCGGTGCGGTCGGTGCTCGTGTCAGAAGTGGCGAACACCCACAGGAGGGCGGCCAGGATCACGGCCACCACACCAGCGATATAGGGCGCGATCGGGGTGCGCTCCTGCACCGTCAACAGCCCGTCGGTCTCGGGATTCTCACTCACGTGCGGCGGCCACCGTTTCGGGCACGGGTTCCGATACCGGCGCCGTGGGCGCCCGACGCTTTCCGGGGAAGGCAGCGAGCGCAGTGCCGATCGCCATCACGATGCCGCCCAACCAAAGCCACACGACCATCGGCTGGATCTGCAACCGAACCACCGCCGGTTCGCCAGGCTCGGGAATGTCGAGCAGCGTCAGGTAGAGGTCTTTGGTGAACCCGGGCTTTACCGACGGCACGGCCACCCGCATGCCCGAAACATCGAACAGATCGAATCCGGGTGAGTAGGCCTGGCCACCATCGATGGCGATCTGGGTGCGGATCTCGGTCTTTTCATCGAGACGAACCGTCTCCGAACCCAGGTAGGTGATCTCGTGACCGCCGAGCGAGGCGCTCTCGCCGACATTCAGCTCAAACTCGCCCTGGCGGATAAACGAACTGCTGGCCGCGAAGGCCACGGCGATCATGATCACGCCAAGGTGCACGATCATCCCGCCGTTGGCTCGGCCGACCAAGCCCCGCCAACCCTGGCGCTTCGACGCCAACACGATCTGGCGAAGCGCCGCGCCGCCGGCGATTCCGGCGAGTAGAAACGTGAGCAGTGGTGCCCAGCCCCGGGCGCCGATAACCACCGAGAACACCAGGCAGCCAACACCAGCCCATGCGGGCCAGAACAACCGTTGGCTCAGTACCTCGGTAGAGGCTTTGCGCCACGGCAGCACCGGGGCGATCGCCATGAGGAACAACAGCACGAACCCGATCGGGCGGCTCATCCGGTCGAAGTAGGGCGTGCCGACCGAAATCTGTTCGCCGTTGATCGACTCGACCACCAACGGGAACACCGTGCCGAGCAGAATCACAAACGCAAACGCGGCAAACACCAAGTTGTTGGCGAGAAACGCGCCCTCGCGCGACACCGGCGAGTCGATGGTGCCCGGTGCTCGCAAGGCTTCGCCCCGCACACCGATCAAGCCGATGCTCACCGCGGCGATCACCGCGAAGAACCCGAGCAACAGCGGGCCGATGGTCGAGTCGGAGAACGCGTGCACCGACTCGATCACACCTGACCGGGTGAGGAAGGTGCCAAGGATCGTGAGGGAGAAGGTGGCGCACACCAACGACAGGTTCCAGACCCGCAACATGCCGCGTCGCTCTTGAACCATCACCGAGTGCAGATAGGCCGTACCGGTGAGCCACGGCAAGAACGATGCGTTCTCGACCGGGTCCCACGCCCAGTAGCCACCCCAGCCCAACACCTCGTAGCTCCACCAGGCGCCGAGCACGATGCCAAAGCTGAGGAAGCCCCAGGCAAAGAGGGTCCAGCGCCGGGTTTCGATCAGCCAGCCCTCGCCTAACCGGCCGGTGGCCAGTGCACCGATGGCAAAGGCGAACGGCACCGTGAAGCCCACGTACCCGAGGTAGAGCATCGGTGGATGAAACGCCATCAAGATGTGGTTCTGCAGCAACGGGTTGGGGCCAGGGCCGTCGAGCGGCGGGTTGGCGAGACGACCAAACGGCGCCGCCGGGCCAACGGTCAGATAGAAGAAGAACGCAGCCACCACGAACATCGTGAGCATCGCCCAGCCAACCAACTTGTCGTCGAGTCGGTCGCGGAACTTGTGGGCCACGATGGCGATGTACCCGGCGAGCACCAAGGTCCACAACAGGATCGAACCTTCGAGCGACGACCACAGCGCAGCGAAGTTAAAGATCGCCGAGGTCTTCGACGAGCCGACCTGGGCCACGTACGACACCTCGAAGTCGCGGGTGATCAGCGCCCGTTCCATGATGGCGCACGCCAACAAGGCCGACGCCAGCAACAACCAGCTGTAGGTGCGGGCTTGTTTGAGCCGGGCGGGGTTGTTGGTTCGAAGCCCTACGGCCACGGTGAAGATGGCAAAGAGCGATCCAACGAATCCCGCCGTCAGGACCAATGATCCGGCGATGGCGTTCACTCGCTCGCGCTTCTCTCTTCGGCTTCGGCGCTTCTTTCTTCGGCTTCGGCGCTTCTCTCTTCGGCTTCGCCGATGCGCTCTTCGTTGTCGTTTCGGTAGTCGTTGTCGTGTTTGACCAGCATCGTGTCGGACTCAAACCACCAGCCGTCGTTGACGCCACCGACAAAGTTGTCGACCGGGGCGCCGCCGTTTACCCAGCGCCCTTCGAGGGTCACCGGAACATCGGGTTGAAACAGCTGGGGAGGGTCGCCAATATGCACGACGTCGGCGGTTACCCCATCGAAGGTGACGGTAAAGGCCACAGCGAACTCCTCGCGCAGGGTGGTCTCGACCACGGTTCCCTCGACCGGAATGCCCAGCATGCGGAATCGTTCATCATCGAGGTTGGGGCGCTCCTCGACCGCTTGGTCGACCTCATGGAAAAACAGCGTGCCGTTCACCAGGCCCTGGGCAACGATGCCACCCAACCCCACGATCACCAGGCCGAGCACCGCGATCGGCACCCACTTCTTGGCTCCGGTGGCCGTGTTCTTGGCCGCCCGGGGGGTGAGATCGCTCAGCTCGCGGTAATCGTCGGCGCCTTCGCCGACGCCATCGGGATCAAGGTTGGTCACGCAGACTCACCCTTGCCGGTCTCGGTGTTCGTGGTCTCGGTGGTCATCCAGCGCTGGCGGTCCTCGGGGACCAGTTTGGCCAACGCCTTGCCCCGGGTGATGGTCCACAGTCCGTAGGCGCCGAGCCCGCCGATAACCAACGCCCACGCCAGAAGAATCGCTACGAGGTCGCTCATGATGGATCTCCGTTTGCGCTGGGCGCGGTCACTGCGGCTTCGACGCCGGTCGAGGCTTCGGCTCGTCGTTCGGCGATCGCGCCCGCCAGGCCAACGTTGTCGACCTGTTGTTCGAGCCACAGCACCCGGAACCGGTGAATGGTGAGCCACGCAAAGGCGACGAGCCCGATCACGATCGCCACCATCAAGGTGAACAGCGTGAGGTCTTCGAGTTTGCCGTCGGTGAGCGACGCCTCTTGATGCAGGGTGCGGTTACTCCACCAGGTGACCGAGTACCGCACGATCGGGATCATGATGGTCGACGCGATGGCGATCACCGCCGAGCGGCGAGCCCGCACGTGATGGTCGACCGGCAACTGACGGATCGCGAGGTAACCGACGTAGAGCAGCACCAACACGAGCGTGGAGACCAGGCGGACATCTTGCCAGCTCCAGTAGGTTCCCCAGGTCGGTTCGCCCCAGATAGCTCCGGTGAGGATCAACAACACGCCGCTGATCACGCCGATTTCGATGGCCGCGTGGGCTACCAGGTCGGCGAACTCGCTGCGTTTCCACAGATAGAACCCGCTGGCGATCGCGCCGACCACAAAGCCGGTGTAGGTCATGATGGCGGCCGGAACGTGAACGTACATGATGCGCACGAGGTCGCCCATCAGGTCATCGGGTTCGGTCAGAAAACCACCGAGTAGCACCACCAAACCAAGACCCAGGATCGTGACGATGCCCAGGTTTCGGGTGGTGGATGACGAGGTTGGATTTGGGGTCACGACTCCTCCATCAGGATTCCGTAGGCCAGCAGACCGAATACGACATAAACCACCGCGAAAAGTGCGAGTAGCGACAGCCAAGCCCAACCATTAACCGCAGCCGAGCCAAATGCATCATCGAACGACCGGGTTGCTCCAATCAGCACGGGGGCAAGCACCGGAAGTAACAGAATAGGCAACAAGGTCTCCTGACCCCGCACCCCAATGGTGAGTGCTCCATAAAGGGTTCCGGCCGCCGAAACGCCGATCGCGGCGACGATTGCGGTCACCACCAACAGGGCGAACGCCGAGGCCGACGAGTCGACTTCGGCGTCGTAGAAGATGAACACCCCGACGAGCAACAAAACCTCGAGCGCCAACAGCTGGGCGCAGACCGCCATTGCTTTGCCGAGAAAGATCGACGACGGGTCGATTCCCGACAGACGCAACGAGTCCGAGGTGGCGTCGATGCCCTCAATGGCGGTGGCCCGTTGGATGGCGAGCAGCGCTGAAAACAACACCGCCACCCAGAACAGGCCGGGGGTAAAGTCGGCGAGGGCTTGCCGGTCGGCGTTGAGCGCAAACGCGAACAGCACCAGGACCAAGATGGCGAACGGCACCACCTGGCTCAGCACAACGCGAGAGCGGCGCTCGATGCGGAGGTCTTTGCGGGCGATGAGCACGGCGTCACGCAACATCGGCGGCGCCTCCCGCGATCGTGACGTGGCGAGGTTTGAGCCGTACCACTCGTTCGAGTTCGTGCGAGGCCAACAAAACCGTGGCGCCCGCTTC
>CALHTF010000069.1 GCA_938038815.1 uncultured Acidimicrobiales bacterium
AGAGGTTTTGGGTGCGCTGTTCCTGCGGCTCAAGCACGCGGTGATCGAAGACGGCGCCACGCTGATCGAGATCACCCCGCACGAGACCGGCTTGGGCAAGTACGCCAAACATCACCTGCACCCCCAACCCGGCCAGACCGCTGCGGTGGCAGCCGCATTGGTTGGCGACACCGCGGGCGACGTCGCTGGAGTTTCGGGCGACGCAATCGCTGCCGTTCGCCAAGCACTCGCCGGCGACGGCCCGGTCACCGTCATTGTCGGTCGGGCATCGATCGCCGAAGGAGCGAACGCCGTCGCCGACGCAGCGATCGCCCTTGCCGCACTGCCCAATGTTGCGTTCCTTTCTGCGCTGCACCGGTCGAACGTACACGGTGCCCTCGACATGGGCATGAGCCCGGGCCTGCTGCCTGGTCGCTCGACCTTGGCCACCGGTTCGGCGAAGTCGAGCTGGCCAGTACTGCCCGCCAGCAAGGGCAAAGACACCCGCGAAATGCTCGAAGCGGCCGTCGCCGGAACCATCGACACCTTGGTGCTCGTCGGTGCCGACCCGATCGCTGACTTCCCCGACACCGATCTCGCCATCAAGGCGCTCGAAACCGCCATCGTGGTCTCGATCGACATCTTCGAGAACGCCTCAAACGCCTACGCCGACATCATCTTGCCAGCCGCTGCTCCCCACGAGGCCGAAGGTTCGTTCACCAACCTCGAGGGCCGGGTCACCAAGATCAACCAGAAGGTGACCCCGCCTGGAACCGCACGAGCCGACTGGATGATCGCCGCCGACCTTGCGTTGGCCGTTGGCGGAAACCTCGGATTCGAGTCGGTCGGCGCGATCTGGAAAGACATCGCATCGGTGTCGCCCGCCCACGCCATCGTTTCCTCCGAGTCGCTCGACGCCAACATGCGCGACGGTGTGGTCATCGAAGGTTCGCTCGACCTCCCGGCAGCCAGCGGCCAGACGCCAACCGCCCCCGATGCGTACTCACTCACGCTGGCGGTCACCCGCCGCATGTACGACGCTGGCACGATCCTGGCTCACGCTCCATCGAGCGCCGACCTAGCCGCGGGTACCACGCTGTTGCTCAACCCCGCCGACTTCGACGCCATCGGTGTCGACGCCGGAACCGAGGTCAACATCACCTCGGCGTCGGGCGCGATCAGCGCGCCGGTCGAAGCGAGCAGCGATGTGCCTCGCGGTGTTGCAGCATTGCCCGCCAACCAAGGCGACGTTGCCGTCGGAACCCTCATCGACGCCGCCGACATGGTGACCCACGTCCGAGTCGAACGGCGGGGCGCCTGATGTTCGCCGGGCTCGATCCGCTTCTCGTTGGTGAGATGACCCTTGAGGTGGTCATCATCGTGCTCGTCAAGGTGGTCATCGCCTTTGCCGTGCTGCTGGTGAGCGTCATGCTCATGGTCTGGTTCGAGCGCAAGCTCGTCTCCGATATGCAGAACCGCATCGGCCCGAACCGCGCTGGACCGTTCGGCATACTGCAAACCTTGGCCGACGGCATCAAGCTGTTCTTCAAAGAAGACCTGCAACCCGATGCGTCGGACCCGTTCGTCTTCAAGCTCGCCCCGTACCTCTCGCTCATTCCCGCCTTCTTGACCTTTGCGATCATCCCGATCGGCGGAAACTTCACCAGCGGCGACGGCACGATCACGTTGCCCGACTGGCTTGGCGGCGAAACCACCTACCTGCAACTGGCCGACCCGCCCGTTGGCGTCTTGTTGTTCCTAGCCATGTCGTCGATCGCCGTGTATGGCGTCATGTTGTCGGGTTGGGCCTCGGGCTCGAAGTACCCGCTGCTCGGTTCGGTTCGGGCATCGGCGCAGATGGTTTCCTACGAAGCGGCCCTCGGTCTGTCGTTGGCCACCATCTTCTTGCAGTCGCGATCGCTCAGCACCCATGACATCGTGGCCGACCAAGCCGGTGCCGGTTTCGGTGGCTTCTTGCCCGACTGGAACGTCATCACCACCGGGTTCGTACCGTTCATCGTGTTCCTCATCGCCGCCACCGCAGAGCTCAACCGCCCGCCGTTCGACCTGGTTGAAGCCGAGCAGGAAATCGTCGGCGGTTACCACACCGAGTACAGCTCGATCCGTTTCGCCATGTTCTTCCTCGCCGAGTTCATGAACACCGTCACCCTCTCGGCGATCATGGTCACCTTGTTCTTCGGTGGACCGTCGGGCCCGATCCTGATCGACAGCGTGGCGTGGGTCTGGCCCATCTTCTGGTTCCTCTTCAAGCTCTTCTTCTTCCTGTTCACCTTCGTATGGTTCCGCGCTACCCTGCCGCGGTTCCGCTACGACCAGCTCATGGACTTGGGCTGGAAGGTACTGATCCCGATTTCGCTCGGTTGGTTCTTGTTCCTTGCCGCCCGCAACGTCGGCGCCGACCAAGGCTGGAACGTCGGCGTCGTGCTGGCCGCCACCATCGGAATCTTCATGCTTGGTGCACTGCTGCTGCTCGGAGCGATCCGAACCGCTGGTCAAAAACGCGAGATGGACGAGGCGAACTTCTAATGCGTGAGGTGAAGTTCTAATGGGCTATCTAGAAGGATTTGCGGTTACGTTCCGCAAGCTCACCGAAGATCGGGTCACCACCGAGTACCCCGAAGAGAAGCGCCCCAAGGCCGACCGTCTGCACGGCCGTCACGTCCTCAACCGGTACGAAGACGGCATGGAAAAGTGCATCGGCTGCGAGCTGTGCGCCGGCGTCTGTCCGGCCAACTGCATCTACGTGCGAGGCAAAGACAACCCCGACGGCGACCCCGTGTCGCCCGGCGAGCGGTACGGCTTCATCTACGAGATCAACTACCTGCGGTGCATCCACTGCGACATGTGTGTCGAGGC
>CALHTF010000070.1 GCA_938038815.1 uncultured Acidimicrobiales bacterium
CCCTGGTGGGGGAGGGGTTCGCCGTGTGTGTGATCGATCCGTTTGGCCCCCGAGCTGTCGCCTCGACCATCGCCAACCAGACCGCCTACAGCTTTGCGGCCAGCGCCTTCGACGTGCTCGCCACGCTCAAGGTTTTGCAGGCCCGCCCCGAGATCGACCCGAGCCGCATCGCCGCACAAGGCCACAGCCGAGGTGGGGCCGCGGTAACGATCGCTGCGTGTCGTTCGTTTGCCGATCCGATCGTTGGCGCCGACGCCGGACTCGCCGCGGCCTATGCCGTGTACCCGTGGTGCGGTCATCAGTTTCTCGACCCGACCATCGGTTCAACCCGCTACCGGGCGATCATTGGCGAACGCGATGAGTGGTGCTCGGTGCAAGAGGTGCAGGCCCAAACCCAGGCGATCCGCCTGACCGGCGGCGATGCCTCGATCCGGGTGGTCGCCAACGCTCATCACAGCTTCGATCGGCTCGAAGAGGTTCACACGCTCGAAGACGCCTCGGTTACCCCGCCGGCGCCAACCATCATGTTGAGCGACGACGGCGCCATGATCGACCCACGGGTGGGCGAGCCGAACCCGTCACTCACCGACCGCGACGGATTTGTAGCCGCAATCGCTGGCGGGCACGGTCGCCGGGGAGCCGCCATCGGCGGCGAAGGCGATCAACCCGACGTGTTCCGCGACGACATGATTCGGTTCCACGCCGCCCTGCGGGGCTAGCGGCACTAGTCGTGTTGGCGGTTCGGTACGAGCCGGATTGTCGAGGTTCCCTTGGCGAGCACGTTGCCTTCGGTGTCGAGCAGATGACCTTCGGTAAACACGGTCTGTTTGCCCGCCCGCTCGATCCAGCCCTCGGCTATGACCTGTCCGGGTGATGCCGGCTTGAAGAAGCTGATCTTCACTTCGAGGGTGGCGACCCAATAGGCGTCGGTGTACCGAGCAACGCAGGCGTGGGCCATCGCCGAGTCGATCCAGCCGGTGACGAATCCGCCCTGGGCTATACCGCCGGTGTGGCACATCTCGGGCTTGCACGTGAATTCGAGCTTGGCCCGGCCCGCCTCGCCGTCGAACTCCAGGATCTTGCCGTCGCCCAACGTAACCAAAAGGTCGTGCTCGGGCGGTTCGGAGAGATCTTGTTCGCTGGTCACCGTCGCAGTTTGAGCGCAACCACGCTTGGCGACAAATTCGCCAATCCCGGAGGTGTGCAACCGATTGGGCCATGCTGGTGTTCTGTTGTCTGTGAACCCGCCGACCAGCGAAGAACTCGCCACCAACCTCGACCAGTCGTTTCCCCAGTTCGTCGACGCTCACGCGCCCATGGTGCTGACGCTGGCGACCCGTCTGACCGACACCCACACGGGCCAAGACATCACCCAAGAGGTATTCCTTCGGGCCTATCAAGCGTTGGCCGGGTATGGCCGGCAACGCGTCGTGCAACTCAGCACTCGCCCGTGGCTGGCGACGATCACCCGCAACCTGGTTCGCAACGAATATCGACGACGGGAGCGGCGGGCCACGGTGCCCCTCGACTCGACGCCACCGGCCGAGACCGACGACGACGTTGCGGCGATCGACACCGAGGACCAACTCAACCAGCTACTCGCCAGCCTGAGCGATGCCCAACGAGAAGCCGTGGTGCTTCGTCACGTTGTTGGTCTGTCGATGCGCGATGTGGCGCTTACGATGGCGGTCCCCGAGGGCACGGCCAAGTCGCATGTGTCGCGAGGTCTCGAACGGCTTCGCAGTCAACTCACCAGTCAATCCGCCCCGGCGCCCGAGCAAGGAGTACAGCCGTGACCGATCTCGATCCGCTACTTGACGACGCTGGCGTGACCCCCACACCCGAGCTGCGCGACAGCATCCTCGAAGCCGTTGCGAACCAGGAAGAACCAGCCGTCGGCTACCACTTGGCGCAGATGAATACCGCCCGGTTCCGGCACCCGATGGATCACCCCGACATGGTGGGGTTTGTCGAGATGCTCGACCCGGTGAATCATCAGGCCGACGCCGCCCCGGGGTTCATGTGGCGGTTGACCGACGAGAACTCCAACGACGCCACCTCCATCACCTTCTACGACGATCCGCTGCTGCTCGTAAACGTGTCGGTCTGGGCCGACGTCGAGTCACTCCGCAACTACGTCTACCGGACCGAACACGTCGAGATGGTGAAGCGCCGCCACGAGTGG
The DNA here is from genome assembly GCA_938038815.1 of uncultured Acidimicrobiales bacterium. Classification (GTDB taxonomy): domain Bacteria; phylum Actinomycetota; class Acidimicrobiia; order Acidimicrobiales; family SHLQ01; genus CALLQB01. The sequence goes on from CALHTF010000070.1 coordinate 2,186, forward strand.
GCCGACGCCATGGAAGAGGTCTACATCGTGATGTGGTGGGTGCCCGCCGGACACGAACCGACGGTCGCCGAGGGCGACGCCAAGCTACGCCACGTGCGCGAGCACGGCCCAACGGCCGAGGCGTTTACCTTCGCCCAGCAGTTTCCGCCGCCCGCGTAGCGTCGCTAGTCGAGCGCAGCGACCTCGTCGCCGACGGCGATTTTGCCTGGCGTGTCGATCGTGCCGCCTACGCCGAGGTTGCCGTCGAGTTCGGCGTTGACCGTCTTGAGGACGCTGAGGTCGCGTTCGATACCGCCCGGCTGTGGGCGGGTGACCACCACGCATCGGTCGACGTGCTTGATCATGTCGACCACGCAGTCGCCCACCTGCACCTTGTGGCCCTGGAGCGGAATTTCCGACCCGACGTCACCGTCGGTGACCACATTGAGGCGAAAGCGGCGGCGGTCCCAGTCTCGGAACGTTGCTTCGGCGACGACGGTGATGCGACGGTTGCCGGAGTCGTGGAACGATCCTGCGCCACCTTGCCATTCGACCCAGTCGGTTTGTTCGTCTTCGGCGAGCGAGATCTCGAAGGTGCCTTGATCGTCGGGCCCGGCTTTGCGAAGCGCTACGTCGCGTTCGAGCCAACTCGACAGTGCGGCGTCGTCGGCCGTCTCGGTGCCATCGGGCAAGGTCAGCACTACCGCGTCGTCGACGATGGTTGCTGACGCCAGCAGCAGGCGTGGCTCGCGTCGAGCGGTGAGCGTAAGGCCGGTTTCCAGGTCGGTGATACCCCAACCGCGGTCGCCCTCTATGCCGATGGGCCCGACCGTTACTTCGTCGAGGGTCTCGCCCCCGACCGACTTCACCGGGAACCGCCAGATCTCGCGCACGTTTGTCATGGGGCGATCCTAATGAGATCGCTTTCCGAGCGTGCTGCGGCTAACCGACGAGGGCCTGCTGCTGTTCGGTCAACTGGGGAACCGGCGGGAGCTGGAACCGGCCCAAATCTTTGGCCGTTTCCATCTCGGGGTAGGTGTCGGTGTTGAAGAACCGGTCGCTCCAGTTGGTGGTGGAGGTCAACGTGGGGACTGCCGCCCGACGTTGAGCGAGCACCTCATCGCTGGCTCGTGCCTTGGGCATCATGCACACCAGGCTGGCGGCCCGGATCAGCGATGGTTCGTTCGGGTTGGACGGTGGAGCGGGCTCAATGCCGGGGCTCGAGCAATGCACGGTGCGCGAGTCCCACAGCATCATGTCGCCGGCTTCGAGGTGCGCCATGATCGGCGGCGTGGCGGCCAGCCGAGGGTCGTCGGCCGGGAAGCGGAAGTGGTCGAGCCACTCGGGCAGGCGTCCGAGTCGGTCGGGGTACGTGTCGGGAATGTCGGCGAACCACTTGTGCGAGCCGGGGATAAGGATGTTGCCACCCGCCGAAGGCGAACTCGCCATCAATGACACCGCTCCCTGCACGCAGTGAAAACCGGGTCGAGTGATCGGGTGCTGGTCGACATGCAGCCACGAACCGCCACGGGTGGTTTCCCACGCCGGATCGACATCGGTGGGCCGCCACAGAGCCATGCCATCGAAGCTCGAAATGATGTCGTCGTCGTCCCAAATCGCTGCGAAGGCGGTCTTGATCGATGGCACCGACCGGGTGAACCACTGCGCCTCGCTATGACCGATGCCGAGTGCGGGGACGATGCCGCCCGAGGTCACGATGGGCCAGCGATCGTCGCCCCAGGTGCTCATGTCGGTGCGGTCGATGCCGGTGCCGAGCCCCTCGAGGTAGTCCCACGTGAGGTCGAGTGCGTGGGCCGCCTCCGCTGGGGAGAGGGCGTTGGCGATGACAACGAAGCCCTCGGATTCGAGGTGGTCGAGGCTTTCTTGGGAGCCCGCGACCAAGCGCGGCACATCGGTGTAGACGGGAGTGAGTTGCGGTTGGCTCATCTCAGCCGACGAGCGCCCGTTGGTACTCGTTGAGCTGAGGCACCGGGGGCAGGCGGTACTTGGTGGGGTCGCCCTCGCTGAGCACCATCGGGAACTTGTCCGCGTTGACCCAGCGGTCGCTCCAGTTGGTGGTCGAGGTGAGCGACTCAACCGCGGCACGGCGGTGGGCGATCACTTCGTCGTTCGATCGCGACTTGGGCATCATGCACACCAGGCTCGCTACCCGCAGGAGCTCGGGCGCTGCCTTGTCGGTGGCCACCGCGGCTTGGGGGCCCGGGCTCGAGCAGTGCACGGTCCGCGAGTCCCACAGCATCATGTCGCCCGCTTCCATGTGCGCCATGAGCGGTGGCGTGTCTTGGAGTTGCGGGTCGTCGGTCGGGAAGCGGAAGTGATCCTGGGTTTCGGGAATCCGAGCGAGTCGGTCGCCGTACCGAACCGGAATGTCGGCGAACCATTTGTGCGACCCGGGTACCACGATGTTGCCGCCGATGTCGGCCGACGTTGCGGTCAACGTGACCGCACCCTGCACACATTGCAGGCCCGGCCGGCTGATCGGGTGCTGGTCGATGTGGAGCCATGCGCCGCCCCGGTCGGTGGCCCACGCCGGGTCGACATCGGTCGGTCGCCACAGGGCCATGCCGTCGAAGCTGACGAGCAGGTCGTCGTCGTCCCACACCGCAGCGAAGGCTTGCTTTACCGCCGGTGCAGAACGGATGAACCACTGCGGAGCGCTCTGGCCGATCCCTTGGCTAGGGACGATGCCACCGTGCACGTTGATGGGCCATTGGTCGTCGCCCCAGGTCGAAACGTCGGTGCGGTCTACCCCGGTGCCAAGCCCCTCCAGGTACTCCCAGGTAAGGTTGAGAGCCTGGTCGGCTTCGGTTGGCGAAAGGGCGTTTGCGATAACCACATACCCTTCCGACTCCAAATGATCGAGGCTCTCCTGGGAGCCCGCGGCAAGACGGGGAACATGGGCGTATTGCGGACGTAGCTGGCCGTCGGGCACTGGCGATCCTCTCGAGTGCGTCTCGTCCCACCCTACCGAGCCGCCTCGCTGTGGTTGTAATGGCCGGTCTATGATATGCCAGTCAAAGACGCACAACTTCGGGCGTGGAGATAAATTGTATGGAATTGGTACGACGAACGACGATCGCCCGGCCAGCCGCCCACGTGTGGGCGGTCCTGGCTGACTTCGGCCGAATCTCGCGCTGGGCACCCAACGTCGATCACTCGTGCCTCATGTCCGAGCAACTCGAAGGGCTCGGTGCGGTTCGTCGCATTCAGTCCGGCCGCAACACGGTGGTCGAAGAGGTGGTTGAGTGGGAGCCGGGGGAGCGCCTCGGCTACACGATCGCCGGCCTGCCGCCCGTATTTCACCGCGTGACCAACACGTGGGCGCTCGCTGAGGAATTCGGGGTGACCGCGGTGTCGCTCACCACCGTCATCAAGACCGGGCCCCGCCCGCCCCACAAAGTTGCCGCCCGGGGTGTTGGCCAAGTGCTCGGCAAAGCCTCGGACCAGATGCTCAAAGGACTCAACGACCACCTTAAGGTGGTGCACGCATGAGCCGGCCCGATGTGAGCCAGCCCGACGTGATCGTGATCATGACCGACCAGGAGCGGGCGGCCCCTCCGTATGAAAGTCCGGAGGTCTCGGCCTGGCGGCGCGAGGTGCTCGATGGCGCGAACTGGTTCACCGACCATGGCGTGAGCTTCGAGCGTCACTACACCGGATCGCTCGCCTGCGTTCCGAGCCGACCCACGCTGTTCACCGGGCAGTACCCCGATGTACACGGTGTTACCCAGACCAACGGGCTCGGCAAGATGGAAGACGACAGCCGCATGCGCTGGATGCGCGAGGGCGAAGTGCCTACCCTCGGCAACTGGTTTCAAGCGGGCGGCTATGACACGCAGTACATCGGCAAGTGGCACCTGACCCACGCCGACCTGCACGACCCGACCACCGGTGGGTCGTTGGCCACCAACGACGATGACGGAATCGTCGACCAAACCGCCGTCGATGCCTACCTTTCCGCCGACGTGCTGGCGCCGTTTGGATTCTCGGGTTGGGTCGGTCCCGAGCCACACGGTGCGTCGCCGGCCGACAGCGGCTTGGTTCGCGACCCGATCTACGCCGATCGGGCGGTGGCGTGGCTCACCGATCGGTACGAGCGCCGTAAGGCGGGTGATGCGGAGGCGGCTCGGCCGTTTCTTCTGGTGGTCAGCTTTGTGAACCCGCACGACATCGTGTTCGCTCCGGGATGGCTCGGTGCGGTCGGTCCGTCGGCACCGCTGCCACCGGGCCCGGCCGATCCGCCGCCTGTCCCCGCGTCGCCTACCGACCACGAAGACCTCTCGACCAAGCCGGCATCGCAGATCGCCTACCGGGCCTCCTACCCATCGACCTACGGTCCACCGCCGGCCGTCGAGCGGGCCTATCGCAGCAACGCTCAGCGTTACCGCGACATCTATCACCGGTTGCACGCCGAGGTCGACGCTCCGATCGACCGGGTTCGCCGGGTTATCTCCGAGGCGGCCAACGACGGAAACGACGCGGTCCTCGCAAAGACCTCCGACCATGGCGAGCTGCTAGGCGCCCACGGCGGCCTGCACCAGAAATGGTTCAACCTGTACGACGAAGCCACTCGGGTCCCGTTTGTGATCAGCCGAGTCGGCGCTTCCAGCACCCAGGCCCGGGTGATCGACGACGCGCCGACCTCCCATGTTGACCTGGTGCCGACGCTGCTCGGGGCGGCCGGAATCGACGAGTCGGCCGCGGCGGCCACCCTCGCCGACGGCTTCACCGAACTCCACCCGCTACCGGGTCGCAATCTGATGCCGATCGTCGATGGCGCCGCCGACCCTGACCGCGACCGGGTGGTGTACGCGATGACCCGCGACAACATGCCCGAGGGCGACAGCGGGGCGAGCGGCATCGCCCGTCGGATCGGCCGGATCGAGTCGCAGCCACCACCGCTTCGCATTCAGGTACCGGCTCACGTGGCCGCCAACTTCGAGTGCGTCGTCGCTCGGGTAGCCGCCAACGACGGCGGCGAAGACCATCTTTGGAAGTTGGTCCGCAGCTTCGACGACCCCGCCACCTGGACCGAACCTGGTGTGCGTCACCTGGCAGCCTCGGGGCCCGCCGGCGACGAGTTCCGAACCGTTCCGCTGCCCGACCA
>CALHTF010000071.1 GCA_938038815.1 uncultured Acidimicrobiales bacterium
ATCGATGCCTACCGCGACTGGGAGTTGGGCTCGGCAGTGGCGCGAGCCCTCCCCGCTCATCACACCATCTCGTCATAACGGACCCATCGCGTCCGAGACCAATGTCACCCAATTCTGGTTGGATCTGAGCGCCCGGTGCCGATTGGATAGGTGACACATCGAAGGCGGAAGGTACCCCACCAAATGCTTGGCTCACTAGGACGTTTCTGCCACGAACGCCGCTGGATCATCGTCGCGATCTGGCTGGCGGTCCTCGTCGCCCTCGGCGCAGCAAGTAGCGCAATTGGACCGTCGTTTGGTGCGGGATTCGAGGTCCCCGACGGTGAGGCCGCCGACGGATTCGACCTGCTGGAAGAGCACTTTGGCGGTCAGGGCGCCGGTATGGTGGGCCAGATTGTCTTCCGCGCCGACGATGTAACCGACCCGGCGGTGGCCGAACCGATGAGCGATTTCTTCGCCGCCGTCGCCGCCCAGCCCGACATCACCCTGGTCGACCCCTATGGCGAGATGTCGCTCGGCCAAATCAATCCGCAAATGACCCATGCCTTCGCCACCCTCGAGGCGCCGATCGGACTCAGCCAGACCGAGATCTTCGAAACCGCCGACCGGGTGAAGGAAGAGGCTCCCAACCTCGAAGGGGTGAGCATCGAGTACGGCGGCGACCTGTTCATCGAGTTTGAGCCCCCCGAAGCCGAAGCCCTCGGCCTGGCGTTCGCCATCTTTATCCTCATCGCGGCGTTCGGTTCGGTGCTCGCCATGGGCGTACCGGTCGGTACTGCGCTGGCCGGCATCGGTGTCGGCTCGATCATCACCGCGCTCGCCACCCGAGTCATCGACATGCCCGAATTCACCCCCGTACTCGGCCTGATGATCGGCCTCGGCGTCGGCATCGACTACGCCTTGTTCATCGTCACCCGCTACCGGGAGGAGCTCCACAAAGGCGCCAGCCCGGTCGACGCCACCGCCATCGCTATCGACACCGCCGGCCGAGCCGTGCTGTTCGCCGGTGTCACGGTGGTCATCTCACTGCTCGGCATGGTGATCATCGGCCTTTCGTTCGTCACCGGGCTCGCCGTCGGTGCGTCGCTCATCGTGTTCGTGACCATGATCGCCTCGATCACGCTGCTGCCCGCCCTGCTCGGCTTCGTCGGCAACCGCATCGATATCACCCGGCGTAGTGGCCTCATCGCCGCCGCGATGGTCGCCTTGGCGCTGGTTGGCGTTGGCCTCGGCCGAACCGAAATTACCCAACTCGCCCTCCCGATCGCTGGTCTGGTGATCCTGGCCGGGCTGTTCGTGCCGTTCTTTAAGACCCAGCTGCCGCCCCGAAAGACCAAGCCGGTCGAACAGACCCTCCCCTACCGGTGGAGTCGCCTGATCCAGAAGCATCCGTGGCCGTTCGCCATCATCGGCACCGGGCTGCTGATCGTGTTGACCCTGCCGGTGCTCGGGCTGCGCCTCGGTTTCTCCGACACCGGAAACCTGCCCGAAGAACAGACCGCCCGCCGGGCGTATGACATGTTGGCCGAAGGCTTCGGCCCAGGATTCAACGGACCAATCCTGTTGGTGGCCGAGGCCGAAGAGGCCGACATTCCCCAACTGCTGGCCGTCACCGAACAACTCAACAACGTCGAAGGTGTGGCGTTTGCGAGTCCGCCGATCCCCAACAACATCGCCGACCCGTTCGCGTCCGAGGCCGTGCTGTGGCGGGTTATCCCTGAAACCGCACCCCAAGACGAAGCGACTGCCGACCTACTAACCCGGCTTCGCGACGGATCGATCGAACAAACCGCCGGGGTCGATATTGCGGTCACCGGCACCGTGGCGGTTGGCGCCGACTTCTCGTCGTACCTGTCGCGCCGCATCCCGCTGTTCTTCGGCGCCGTCCTGACCCTGTCGTTCCTGTTGCTGATGGCGGTGTTCCGCTCGGTGCTCGTGCCCTTTAAGGCGGTGATCATGAACCTGCTGTCGATCGGCGCGGCCTACGGCATCATCGTCGCGGTGTTCCAGTGGGGTTGGTTTATCGACCTGGTCGGCGTGGGCAAAGGCGGACCGATAGAACCGTTCCTGCCCATGATGATGTTCGCCATCGTTTTCGGGCTCTCGATGGACTACGAGGTGTTCCTGCTCAGCCGAGTGAAAGAGGAATACGACCGAACCGGCGACAACGCCAGCGCCGTGGCCGACGGCCTTGCCTCGACCGCTCGGGTCATCAGCGCCGCAGCAGCGATCATGGTGTTTGTTTTCGGTTCGTTCCTGCTCGAAGACGACCGGATCATCAAGATGTTTGGTTCGGGCCTCGCTCTAGCCGTGCTGCTCGACGCAACGCTGGTACGGCTGCTGCTCGTGCCGGCCACCATGGAACTGCTCGGCGACCGCAACTGGTGGCTGCCGCGCTGGCTCGACAAGATCCTGCCGAACCTCGACGTCGAAGGCGGCCATCACGACGAGGGTTCGACCATCGGCGAACCTCCCCACGATCCCGACCGCGAACTCGCCGGGGCTGCGTAGCCCCCGCTACAGCTGCGGGATGATCGAGGCGCTGAACCGCTCGTAGGCTTCGCGCCGCTCCGAAGGGTCGGCGCCCAACATGAAGTCGGGCACGATAACTTCGTCGAACCCCAGGTCGGCGTACCGGCCGAGTTGCTCGACGATGAAGTCGTCGGGTCCAACGATGCAGCGAGTCCCAAGATCGCTATCCATGATGCTCGATGCCTTATCGGCATCGTCGGTGATCATGAACATGGCTTGGGCCGACTTTCGGATCGAGGCCGAGTCGGCGCCCACCTTGTCGCACGCCTTGTTAAAGACGTCGAGCTTTTCCGCTGCGAGGTCTGGGCCGCCCCAGGTGTTCCATTCCTGGGCGTGTTGGGCCGTTATCCCACACATCCGCGGACCGCTGGTGCCAACGAGGATCGGCAGCTTGTCCTGTAACGGGCTGGGATCACATGGCGCATCGGAGAAGTTGTAGAACTCGCCAGCAAAGGTGGTTCGATCGTTGTCGAGGAGCGACCGCACGATCTGGATCGATTCTTCAAAGCGCGACACCCGAGCGCCGGGCGGTTCGAGGTCGATTCCGTAGGCGTTGTGTTCGTTGATCTGCCAACCAGCACCGAGCCCCAACACCATCCGGCCACTCGACAAGTGGTCGAGGGTGACCGCCCGGTTGGCCAGCAGCGCCGGGTGATGCACCGAGGTTGGCGACACGAGCGGGCCGAGCCGAACCTTTGAGGTCCGCATCGCTACCGCCGGAAGGATCGTCCACGCCTCGTGGAGGTCGCCCGGGGTGAACTCGGTGCTGCCGGTGTCGGGCATGTAATGGTCGGCAAACCAGTAGCCGTACCAGTCGAGTTCATCCGCCAGTTCGGCAAGGTCGAGCACCTCGTCGATCGATCGATCCGATTTTGGCCACAACGAGAAGTCCATGGCCGCACACTATCGAGCCGCCACAACGGCGTCAGGCCCAAAATGTTCGCCACGTCAGCTTGCGGCTTAGATCGTTCGAGATCGTCTCAAAGAACGCCTTCGATGCGGTTGGATTTACCTCGTTGAACACCCGCAGCGCCGATTGCGGCCAACGCCGCAGCAGCACGCTACCGATTGGGACCGTGTCGGCGACCGCCAACCCTTCCGACAGATAGCTCATTTCGCCGACGAGCGATCCCGTGCTGAGCCGGTTGGTGAGCTCGCCGTCGGTCCACACCTCAACCACCCCATCGAGCACCAACCACAACGATTCCGAGGGCTCCCCTTGGGTCGTGAGCTGTTCGCCGGTCATCGTCCCTTCCTCGCCCAATGACCACAAACAGTGAAAATCAAATTCGTCTAGATCGGGAAAGAGCATCTGGCGGAACCGCTCGTCCTCGGCGCTCAGCACCACCTTGGACCGAGCTCGAAGGTGCTTGAACTGTTGAAAGCCATGCAGCGATCCAATGATCACGTTCCAAATCACCATCGACCAGATTCCGGCCAAGCTGCCGTAGGCGATGAAGGCGAAGGCCGCAGCAATCAGCGCCCACCGCAACCACATCACCGACCGACTGAACGTCGACGCGAACAATGCGATGTACGCCAGGTTGAGAACTAGTTCCGATCCGCCCACCGAGGACGACCCTAGAGGTTTCGACCCGTTCCCGCCACGGGCGCCGCCGATCGCAGCTGCCAGTTCAACTTTCGTTCGAGGTCTTTCGACATTGCCTCAAACAGCGCTCGGGAGGCCACCGGATTTACCTCGGCCAGCATTCGCAGAGCCGACGGTTGCCACCGTCGCAGAAGCACTCGGCCTTGAGGATAGGTGTCGGCCACCTCCGGGTGGCCCGACACGTAACTCATCTCACCAACCAGCGATCCAACGCCGAGCTTGTTGACCAGCTGACCGTCTCGACGCACATCGACCACCCCGTCGAGCACCAGCCAGACCGAGTCGGCCGGCACGCCCTGGTAGGTCAGTTGCTGGCGGGTCATGGTTCCCTCTTGGCCCAGCGACCACAACACAGCGAAGTCGACCTCGTCGAGGCTCCCAAAGAGCAAACGACGAAAGTGCTCGTCGTGCGGGGTGAGCGTTGCCCGCGACCGGGCCCGCAGGTGCTTAACGTTCTGGATTGCGTACAGAATCGCGATGATGCCGTTCCACACGATCATGGCGACCACCCCGGCAACGATGCCGTAAATCACAAACGCGACGGCGGTTGCGATAAGGGTGTTGCGAATCCCAAACACCGACCGCGGAAGGGTCGACAAGAACCGCACGATATAGGCGAGGTGGAGGAGAAGTTCGGAGCCCACGATGGTCAACCTAAGATGCTCGGCCCCCGACCGCACTGGGGGGCACCACCCAATGGGGTGCGTTGCAAACCCGCGGCCGGTGATCTAACCCCACCAACACAGATACGCTGACCTCGTGGTTTTGTTCGTTCGCTCAAAGGGCTACCGGTGAGCCTTCGCGGGTTGGCGGTGGTGGTTACCGACTTCTTCTTCGACGAGATGGCGGTCGAGAACGTCGACCGAGTTCCCGAAGATCGGCCGGTCATTCTGGCCGCCAACCATCACTCGGGCCTGATGGACGCCATGATGCTCTATGCCACCACACCCCGCGATCTGCGGGCGGTCGCGAAGTCGACGCTGTGGAAGATCTGGCCGTTCCGTCCGTTCCTCGCCGCCGGCCGGGTCATTCCGATCTACCGCCAGCGCGACGGCGGGGGCGATAACTCGAGTGCCTTCGAGGCGGTGGCCGAAGCGCTGGTCGAGGGCGGGGTCGTGGGCATTTTCGCCGAGGGCACCTCCCACGACGGGACCGGACTCGAACGGATCCGCACCGGCACCGCCCGCATGGCCTTCGACGCCGTGACTGCCGGAGCGGACCCGGTGATCGTGCCGGTCGGCCTCATCTTTGAAGACCGCGAGCGGTTTCGATCCGATGCGCTCGTGCGGTTCGGCGAGCCGATCGAAGTTGCTAGCCAATTCCCCGGCGCCACCAGCGACGACCGCGAGTCGGTGCGGGCGCTCACGGCCCGTATCGAAGAAGGCCTGGGGGCCGTCGCTCCCACCTGGGAGAGCCCCGAACAGCGAGCCGCCGCCCGAAGCGCAGCGATGCAAGCATTGCCGGTCGGCGCATCGTTGGGCGACATCGAGACCGAAGCCGAACGGCTGGCGTCGATCGGTCCCCTCCCCGACCCCGACCCCCGACTGGTCGGCGACGACGGCGAAGCCGAGCTGTTGGTGCCGCCCGACCAGATCGATACGAGCGGTGCGGCGTTGGTTTGGCCGTTCGCCGTGGTCGGCAAGTACACGAACCGTCCGCCGTTCATGGCGATCCGGGCCATCGCCAAAACCCAGGATCCGAACAGCCGAGCCACGATCAAGACCTTGGCCGGCATGGTGCTCTACCCGCTGTGGTGGTTCCTGATCACCCTCATCGGCCGCTGGGCCGGACTCTCCTGGGGCTGGTCGATTGCCATCGCCGCCACCATTGCGGTACTCGGAATCATCAGCGCCCGCGAGCTGCCCTTGGCCCGCGCCGAACGCCGCACCCAAGAGTTCATCGAGAACTCCTAGCGACCTCGCTCGAGGAGGCGTTCGACCAACCCCGCCTCGTCGACACCCAGTGCGGGAACATGCGTGGCCGGTTCGCCGGAGTCGCTGATGTTGAATGGCGGCTTGTACATCTCGGCTTCGCCGGTGGGGGTGGTGACGGTCATAAACCGGTTGCGAGCTCGCAGCTGTTCGTGCTGCCACAACGCCAGTGGATCGCGCACCTGACTGTGCGTCACCTCGGCCGAGGCCAGCCGACCCAAGATCTCCTCGGCCGGAACCGCCATGAACGTTCGGTCGATGATCGCTTCGAGTTCGGCGATGTTGGTGATGCGGTCAACGTTTCCGGCAAATCTCGGGTCGGACACGAGCGAATCATCGAGCAGCACGTGGGTGGCGAAGGCCTCCCAGTCGCGGTGGTTCTGCACCCCGATCAGGACATCGGAACCGTCGGCCAACGCGTACAAGCCGTATGGAGCGATCATGGTGTGGCGATGTCCGGACCGAGCCGGCACCGCACCGTTGCCAACCGCGTTGTAGGTGAGGGCCGCCGTCCACTCGGCAACACTCTCCAGCATCGCCACCTCGATCGTGGCACCTTCACCGGACACCTGTTTGCGGTAGAGGGCAGCAAGAATCGACGAGAAGCCATACATGGCGGCCGAAATGTCGGCGATCGAGAACCCGACCTTCACCGCTTGATCGGGTGTTCCGGTTAGCGAGATCGCACCCGCTTCGGCCTGTATCGCTAGGTCGTACGCCTTGTCGTTGGTTCGCGGTCCGCCGGCGCCATACCCCGAGACATCGCAGGCGATCAGGGTCGGGTCGTGTTGGCGAAGCTGATCAGCCGCCACCCCGAGGCGCTGGGCTGCCGCGGGCGACAGGTTCTGAATGAACACGTCAGCGCCCGCGATTAGCCGGTCGAGGGTTTCCCGGTCGGCGGCATCTTTGAGGTCGAGCTCGATGCTTTGTTTCCCTCGGTTGGCCCACACAAAGAACGACGACGTTCCGCCCATCGCCGTGTCGTAGCCCCGCGCAAAGTCACCTTCCCCCTTGCGTTCGACCTTCAGTACCTCGGCACCGAGGTCGGCGAGTTGACGGGTCGCGAAGGGGGCGGCAACCGCCTGCTCGAGCGCAACGACCAACACGCCGTCGAGCGGGCGGGCCATCAACGGTTCCGTAAGATCATCCGGAAACGTCCGCCAAGCACTGCTCGAGGATGTTCATGCCTTCTTCGATGTCGGCCTCGGTCGCCACCAAGGGCACGAGCACTCGGATCACGTTCGACTCCACCCCGGCTCCCATCAAGATGAGTCCTTTGGCGAACGCCGCCTCGACCGTCGCTGAGGTGGTGGCCGCATCGGGTCGACCTTCAGCGTCGACAATCTCGATGCCGAGCATCGGGCCAAGCCCGCGAACTTCACCGATCGCGTCGGTTCGCTCGGCCAACGTGTCGAGTCGAGCTCGCATCCGAGCACCGAGTGCTTTCGCCGAGTCTTGAAAATCGGCGTCGAGCACTTGGGTGATCGCCACCTTGGCCGCCGCACACGACAGTGGATTGCCCCCATAGGTTCCGCCGATGCCGCCCTTGTGTACCGAGTCCATAACGTCGGCCCGGCCGGTCACCCCCGAGATCGGTAGGCCGCCGCCCATCGATTTCGCCCAGGTCATGATGTCGGGCGATACGCCGTAGTGCTCGACCGCGGCCGGGGTTCCGGTGCGGCCCATTCCTGATTGCACCTCATCGGCGATGATCAAGATGCCATGCTCGGCCGCGATTTCCTGTAGTCGCACCGGGTAGTCGTCGGGCATCGGCAAGAACCCGCCTTCGCCCTGGACTGGTTCGTAGATGATCGCGGCGACATTGGTTGGATCGCATTGGTTCTTGAACAGCCGGTGCAGCCCATCGATCGCATCGTCGGAGGTGATGCCCCGAAACGGATACGGCCCCGGCGCTCGGTATACCTCGGGGGCGAACGGGCCCATCCCAAGCTTGTACGGCCGGACCTTGGCGGTCAGGGTCATCGTCATCAGCGTTCGTCCATGGAACGCATTGTCGAGGCACACGATGCCGTCGCGCTTGGTGAAGTAACGCGCGATCTTGATTGCGTTCTCGACCGCTTCGGCACCCGAGTTGGCCAAGAAGGCCTTCTTGTCGAAGTCGCCCGGGTGACATTCACACAGCAGCCGGCACACGTCGAGGTACGGCTCGTACGAATGCAGCGAGAAACATTGGTGCAAGTACTCGTCGAGTTGGGCTTTGACCGCCGCGACCACGTCGGGGTTGGTATGGCCGTTGTTGGCCACGCCGATGCCACCGACAAAGTCGAGAAATTCTCGGCCGTCGACATCCCAAATACGAGCACCCTCGGCTCGCTCGACAAAGAACGGCCGGCCGATGACACCCGACGCAACCCATTGGTCGCGCTCGGCGGCCAGTCGATCAGTGTTGGGAGTGGCGGTAGTGGAGTGATCGCTCATGGCACCCTTCGGTCTTCTCAGTAACTCTTCGGAAGATTAAGGCACTTTTGGCTGACGAAGGCGAGAATCATGTTGTTGCTGATCGGGGCCACTTGGTACAGCCGGGTTTCGCGTAACTTGCGCTCGATGTCGTACTCGGCGGCGAACCCAAAACCGCCGTGGGTGTCGAGCGCAGCGTTGCCTGCCGCCCACGATGCCTCGCTCGCCAACAGCTTCGCCATGTTCGCCTCGGCGCCACACGACTCGCCCGAATCGAACAGATCGGCGGCTTTCCAACGCATGAGGTTGGCGGCCTCGACTTGTATGTAGGCCTTGGCCAGCGGGAACTGGACGCCTTGGTTCTGGCCGATCGGTCGATCGAAAACCACCCGCTCGTTGGCGTACTTCGATGCTCGGTCGAGGAAAAACCTTCCGTCGCCGATGCATTCAGAGGCGATGAGGATCCGTTCGGCATTCATCCCGTCGAGGATCTGACGAAAGCCGTTGCCTTCGACCCCAATGAGGGCATCGGCGGGGATCACTACGTCGTCGAAGAACACCTCGGTGGTGCTGTGGTTCATCATCGTGTCGATCGGGTTGATCGTCAGCCCATCGATCAAGGTGCCATCGTTGTTTCGCATCTCGACGAGAAACACCGACAACCCTTCGAGGCGATTCTCTACATCGTCGATCGGCGTTGTTCGGGCCAGCAACACCATGAGGTCCGAGTACTCGGCACGAGACGTCCAGATCTTTTGACCGTTGATTCGGTAGGTATCGCCGTCGCGTTCGGCCTTGGTGCGGATCATCGTCGTGTTCGATCCGGCCTCGGGTTCGGTGACCCCAAAGGCCTGAAGCCGTTTGCGTCCGTCGGCGACCTGGGGCAGGTACTTCTGCTTTTGTTCCTGCGAACCATGGCGTAACACCGTGCCCATCACATACATCTGGGCGTGACAGGCGCTGGGGTTGCCTCCGCTGGCGCTGATCTCTTCGAGGATGACCGAGGCGCCACCGAGCGAGAGTCCTCCGCCGCCAAACTCCTCGGGGATGAGTGCGCCCAGCCAGCCTTGATCGGTGAGGTCGCGCACGAACTCTTCGGGGTAGCGGTTTGGTTCGAGTCCTCGCCAGTATTCGTTGCCGAACCGGTCGCACAAGCGCCGCACCTCGGCTCGGATCACCTCGTGTTGTTCCGCGGTTCGATCAATCATCTCGGGCGAACGCTAAGGCGGTTCGCAACCCGCCGCAAAACCCCAGAAAGCCTCGGCTGATCCAATCCGGAGGATCGAGCCGAGGCTTTCGGGGTGTCTGGCGGGTGACGATTTTGTTGTGCTGACTAGCCCATCGCCGGAGCGATTCCGAGGTCATCTGATGCCTCGAGTTGGGTGACGCCGACGACCAGCAAGACAGCCGCGCCGACAACGCCATAGAACCCAGCGGTTACCGAGTCCCAGCCGGCCACGAACGCCAAGATGACGAAGAGGCTGCCGGCTGCGGCATCAAGGGCAAGGTGGGCTTTAAAGGGAATCGCCGACAGGGCGCCGACGCTGTAGTCGGTCAGCAGGCTGTAGACGAAAAGTCCGACGCCAGCGGCTACCGAAAGCCAGTGGGCGAACTCGGAGTCAGCACGGAAATCCAAGATGAACGGCGCGGCGATCAAGGTGACCGCCACGGCGTAGTCAAGAATGCCGTGGATTGATTGGGGTAGGAATCGAAGCTTCATGGGTTTGCTCCCGGTTAGTTTAGTGCGAATAAGGGTCTTTACCGAACGTTCTGTTTAGAGAACCCACGGGCTTGGGCGCGGCATTCCACTCGCTCCCATTTTTCTCCGATTACGCCAGTTTTTCTGGGTTACGCCGCTTGGGTGAGCTCGGTCGGAAGCCGACCCACCGCCCGCTGGAATGGCCCTCGGTCGCCGCTAGCCGACGCAATGACGAGCGCACCCTCAATTTGGGCGACGAGGTCTTGCGCGCGCTCGGCGGCAACCTTTGGCGTCTCGCCTGCGTCGACCAAAACCGTCCGGAACGCATCGGCCCAGGCCGCCAAGCACGGAGCCGCCATTTTCTGATGCTCCTCATCAGCAAGGCTCAACGCGACGATCAGACACGATTCTTGACCGCCCTGGTAATACTCGTCGATGCCGTCGGCTACCTGGCGCGCCCGTTCGACGGGATCGCCTTGGGCAAATGCGGGGGCCAACATCGCACTGAACCGTTCGGCGGCCCGAGCGAGCGCTGCTTCGAGAATCTCATCTTTGCCACCAGGAAAGCGGTGGTAGAGGCTCGCCCGCTTCAAGCCCGTCGCTTCGGAGAGGAGTCGAAGGCTCGCCGCTTCAAACCCGTGCCGGCTGATGACGCGGCTCAACGCATCGATCAGGGGGGTGTCTTCTATCGAGACAGGACGCACGGTTCTCCTCGGTACATGGGGTTCAGGTTATCGGAGCGTCCCGAAGTACTTGCTCCGAGACTCCCTCGGCGGTTACCCGTCGCCGTCAAGTTGTTTCTGAAGGTGATCAGCCAACGGTGTAACCCGTTCAGCATCGAGGACGGCGTTCTCTTCGGCATGCTCGCCCTCGACCACCACGACCTCGAAATCGCTCAGATGGCTCGACCACGGCCCGATCGTTCGCGAACTGTCGGTCCCGCTGGCGGCGTAGAACACGACCCGACCTTCGAAGGGTGCCGGTCGGTACGTCACGGCTGCGTCGAACGCGATCTCATAGAGTCGACGTTCGATCGCCTTCGGATCGTCGACGATGCCGCGCCGGTCAGCAATGCGAGCCCGGGCGATGTCGGACATTTCGCGAGCGCGAACCTTGATCCGGTGGATGGCTTGGTCGCGAACCTCGAGTAGTCCGCCTTCGTTGTGGAACTGGCGATACTTGCTGAGCTTTGACGGTTGGTCGACCACTTGGAAACCCGGATAGATCGTGTCGATCATCGCCAAGAACTCAACCTCGTGCCCGAGGCGCAACAACCGGTTCGCGAGTTCGAGACCCAAAAGACCGCCGGTAGACCAGCCGACCAATCGGTACGGCTGTTCGGGCGAGACCTCGGCCAACAGTTGAGGCAGGATCCGGTCGGCCTGCGCATCGATGGATCGAACCGGTTCGGACTTACCATGGGACCCCGGTAAACGGAATCCGACCACCTCTTGGCCGGCATCGAGACCCGCCACCAGCGGCTGATAGGCCAGCAAGTTTCCACCACCGGGCGCCAGCAACACCAGCGGCGTATCGGTGCTCGACGATTCTCGACGCCGCAGAACCTCGAACAGGTCGTTGGCCAACCCGTCTTGCTCGATCACCTCAGGGACCGACTGGTCGACCAAGCGAGCGAGAGCAAGCGGGGTGGGCGAACCAATCAGTTCGCCTATGCCGATCCGACGCCCGAACTCTTGCTCGAGCGCTTCGCAAAGTTGCAGGGCCGCCAAAGAATCTCCGCCCGACTCGAAGAAGTCGCTGTTCTCCGACAACTGCTCGGAGCGATCGCCAAGCACTCGGTTCCACACCACGAGCACCGCGGCAACCGCGTCGTCGTGAGGGAGAGGCGCGGCGTCTCGGTCGGCACCCACCTGAGTGAGCAACGGCGCGGCAGCCAAACGGTCGACCTTGCCGTGGGGAGTGCGGGCGAGCGACTTCACAACCACAAACAGCAGCGGCACGTGCGTGGACGGCAACAGCCTCGAGCAGTGCTCGCGAAGTTCGGCGACGTCGATGTCGGTCGGGCTTTCAACCACAACGGCCAGCCGACCATCGGGGGCGCCAACCACTGCGGCTTGCACGGCGGGGTGGGTGGTCAGGGCCGATTCGATCTCTTCGGGTTCGACCCGCAACCCGTTGATGCTCAACTGATTGTCGACCCGGCCGAGAAACTCGATCGCCAAGCCGGTGTTGTCCTCGATGATCCGGGCCTTGTCGCCGCTGCGGTACATCGGCTTTGCGCTGATCGGGTCGGTAACGAATGATCGCGCCGAGCTCGCCGGGTCGCCGAGGTAACCCTTGGTCACGCCACTTCCGCCGATCCACAACTCGCCGGCGATGCCCCGGGGCAGCGGCCGACCATGCGCATCGGCGATGCGAGTAACCGCTCCCGGAATCGGCTTGCCGATCGGGACCGACGCCAGCTCATCGGTCGAGGCAACACATTCGTGGCTGGTCGCCCACACGGTTGCTTCGGTCGGGCCGTATTCGTTCACCAAGGTGCAGGTCGGGACCATGGCGTGATGACGGCTGACTAGGGCGGCCGGCACCGCCTCGCCCGCCACCATCGCCACCCGCAACGACGCCAGTTTGTCGGGCGAGCGACGCAGGAGTGCGTCGTACAGCGTCGGCACGGCGAGCAGATGGCTCACGTCGTGGTCGGCGATGAGCTGGGCCACCTTGTCGAAGTCGTGTACTTCGGCGTCGGACGGCAGAACGAGCGTGCCACCGGCGGCGAGTGTCCAAAAGATGCCCACGATCGAGCTGTCGAACCCGTAGCTCGACACCAACAAGAATCGTTCGGGCTGATTGCGATACACGTCGAACCGGGCCAGCGTGCTGGTCGCCAGGTTCCGATGGCTCACCTCTACGCCTCGAGGAACCCCGGTAGAGCCGGAGGTGAAGATCACATACGCCGGATCGTCGAGCGACGCCGCCCACGCTTCGTCGATCGCCCGCGGGCCGGTTGCCGAGGTCGGGACGCGCAGGACGGGAGTCGTGCCATCAAAGCCATGGGTCGCCGTGGCAACCACCAGCGCCGACGGCTCAGCCTGTTCGGTGATGAGGCGGATCCGCTCCGGCGGATAGGTCGGATCGATCGGAACGTACGCCGCGCCGGCCCGCAGCACTCCCACGATTGCGACGAGCATGTCGAGCGACCGAGGCAGCACCAGAGCAACCCGGTCGCCCGAGCTCACCCCCTCGGCCCGTAACTCCACCGCCAACTCGTCAGCGAGTTGCAGCAATTCGCCGTAGGTGAGCGAGTTGGCCCCACAGATCACCGCCGTCGTTTCGGGGTCCGCAGCCGCGATCCGCTCGGTGAGGACCTGAGCTTCCGCTGTGAGTTCGGGGCCCACGAGTTCCGAGGCGTTCGGGTCGTCGTAGAAGGTTGTGCGCACGGGTTGGTCGGGCGCCCCAACCAACTCGGCGAGCAAGGCGTCGTACACGGCCAGCAGTTCTCGGGCTGCGAACTGGTCGAGCACCGCACCCTGGAATTCGAGCGAGGCCTCCCACCCCTCCCCCACGGCCGCCGGCCGCACGAACAGGGTCATCGGAGCGACCGCCGCGCCGTTGGCGTGTACTCGCCCCGACATCGCAACCCCGTCGAGCGTGGGCTCGACCGGCTCGTCGAACACAAACATGGTTCGGAGCAGGTCGTCGGATCGTCCGGCGGCTCGGCGAGCCGCCGCGACCCGGCCGAAGGGCACATGGCGCTTGGCCAAACCCGAGGCAAAGGTGGTGTCGACCTGGTCGACCAACTCGGAGAACGTCGAGTCACCAACGGGCAGCCGGAACGGCATCACCGACAGGAAGTAGCCAACGAGATCCTCGGTTTTGGGGTGGTCGCGGGTTGACATGGCAACGCCGATGACCGGCTCGTCGGACCCGCCGACGTGCTGGAGCAGTGCCGCGTAGGCGGCGAGGAAGACCGGGAACGGCCGGCTGCCTACCTGGGCGATGCGACCCGGATCGGTGGTGAGCCGGTGAGTTACGTAGCCGTTGGGCCGGTCGTATTGGCCGGTGGGCCGCTCGAACCCGAGATCGGCCGGAGCCGCGTCGTCGCCCAGTTGGTCGAGCCACCACGAAATGTCGGCGTTCGTGGTTCGGTCCTTTTGCCACTCGCCATGATCGCTGTACTGCACGGTGAGCTCGCTCAGCTGACCGCCGCCGTAGACGATGTTGACGTCGCGCCAGAACGCGCCGAGGGATCCGGCGTCGCACGAGACGTGGTGCATCGACACCACGATGCCGTTGCGGTGTTCGCCGAGCGACGCGATCAGCACGCGAACGAGCGGACCTTGCTCGATGTCGATGGGCGTTTCGGCCCGGTGTTGGGCGAGCGCTTCAAAGTCGCGCCCATCGCCGTCGATACGTTGCACTTCGAGCGCCAGATTCACCGGCAACACCCGGCGATCGGGGCCGCATGCGGTGTGAAGTGGTTCGTGGGCGGCGACAACCGCCTCGAAGGCCGCTACCAAGCGGTCGACGGCGAGCTCGCCGACTACCACGTAGGAGTGGGTGACGTTGTACAGCGCGGTGCCGGGGTGACGGTGGTGTTCAAAAACCAATGCTTGTTGCCCGGCCGATAGTGGCCGCGGACCGTCGCGATCGATCGTGGGGATCTCCACCGGTTCTTTGGTCCGGCGCTTGGGTTTCGCCCCGCCGAGACGCGCCTCGAGTAGCGCCTTGCGTCGCTCTTCGGGCGTCAGGCCAGAGTCGTCGTCCATCGCGTCGTTGGCCACTAGGCGGATCCGTCGGCCAGGTTCGCGTCGACCTCTTCGTCGGTCATGGCATCGATTGCCGCCGTGACCGCTTCGGTCACCACATCGGCGAGGCCACGAATGGTTCGCTGCTGAAAGGCCGCGACTTCCGGAATCGCCGTGTCGAAGCTGTCGCTCACCCAAACGATCATCTCAAGGGCCCGTAGCGACGTGCCACCCAGTTCGAAGAAATCGTCGTCGATACCGACTCGGTCCACGCCCAGAACGTCGGCCCAGATCTCGGCCAGAGTTTCTTCAACCGGTGTCGAAGGCGGCGTCCGTTCGCCGGCCAACCGACTCACTCGGGCCGGAGCCGGAAGTTGCTCAGCAGCTACCTTGCCGTTGGGCGAGAGCGGAATTTCGGTCACCTCAACAAAGGCGGCGGGCATGGCGTGGGCGGGCACCTTGTTCAGTAGATGGCGTCGCAGATCGTCGGGGTCGACCGGATCAGCGCCCGGTTTACGCACGTACCAGGCGGTGAGTTCGTTTACCGGCTTTGGCTCGTACCCGATCTCGGCCAGCATCGCATCGACCTCGTCGAAGTCGGTCGGGTCGTCGAGCTCCTCCATTGCCTCGGTGCGCGTCTTGTGACCAAGCTTGACGTCCCAGCTATAGGGCAACGCGTAGCTATGGAAACCCTGCTCCATCCGATGAACAGCGATTCCGGCGGCGTTGATCAAACAGTTGGTCGAGCGACCGGTGTCGGGCGGGCGAATCCACGGGGCTCGATCGTCGAGAAACTCAAGCATTGCCTCGAGCTCGACGTTTTCGTAGCGGTAGAAATCGATGAACTGCACCTGCTCGAAAATTTCGTCGGTTTCGAACACCGAGACATCGAGCAAGCGCGACACGGCGTCGTCGGTGCGGTGGTACACCTTGCGAGCCTCGATCACCGCGTTGTCGATGGCGACGGGGTCGAATCGGTCGGCGGCGAACTGCGCAGGCGTCAGGCGGGTCTCAAAGAGTTGGCCTCGCGACAGCCCGGTGGCGATGAGGGGGATTCCCAGCTCGTGAGCCCGGTTGACCGACAGGGTGTAGATCGTCTTGTAGCAACCGTTACACACGTTCGAAAATCGCTCGAGGCTGTCGCGGAAGATCTCGTTCATGGCGTCGGTTCGGACGAACTCGTGGTCGACACCAAGGTCGGCGACCACCCGCTTCACGTTGTCGATAGCGCCCGGCGAAATGAAGCCATTGTCGAGGGTCATCGTGCGGACCCGAGCGCCAAGGGCAACGAGGCGATACAAGGCGTAGCTGGAATCCTTGCCGCCCGACAGAAGATGCAGAACGTCGTAGTCGCCGGTGGAACGTTCGCGAGCCGCCGCCAGTTCGGCCTTCAGGTCGTCGACGGTGCGGAAGTACACGTCGGCTTGGTCTTTGACCTGTTCGTAGTGGCTACAGGTCGAGCACAACCCGTCGTCGGCGAAGTCGACGCCCGGAACGTTGGTCGGCAACCCGCAGCTCGGACAGTGCGCCAACGGCTCACTGGCTGCGTCGGCCGACCACATGCGCACCGCGCTTTGCTCGATCGACGGGTGGGAGTTGAGCGCCGCCTCGACCTCGCCGGGTTCGAGCCGCACTCCTTGGACCTTGATCTGTTCGTCGACCCGACCGAGGTACACCATGTGGTCGTGGTCGGCGGCCGAGCCCAGCACCATCGCCACCTTGTCGCCGGTGCGGTACAGCGGCGCCGGGTCGATGGTGGGGTGGGCCACAAACTTCTCGGCCGACAGTTCGGGCCGGTTGCGATACTCGGTCGCCATCGAAGGGCGCGAAAGGTACAACTCGCCAGCGACTCCGAACGGCACCGGTTCGGCCGACTCGTCGAGAATGTGGAGCCGAACTCCGGGCGCTGGAATACCGATCGGCACCGCTGCATCGGTGTCGACCGCCGGATCGAACTCGTGGATCATGCATCCGACGACCGCTTCGGTCGGGCCGTATTCGTTGAAGATCCGAACGTTGGGGTACGCCGCGACCAAGCGTCGGGCGAGGTCGGTCGTGAAGGCTTCGCCACCGACGATGAGGGTCTGAAGGTCGACGAGTCCTTGGTCGAGGCGTAGCAGGAGTTCGAGATGACTCGGCGTGGCCTTCAGGAAGGTGATGTCGGGATCGGCCACGATCTCGGTGAGCGCCGGAACACCGCCCGCCGCAAACGCTCGCATCTCGCCACCGGTAAGCAGCGGCAGGAACAAACTGGTGATCGTTAGGTCGAACGACAGCGAGGAGAACAACGCCACCGTCGGTGCTGGTCCGTCGCCGACGTAACTATCGACGGCAAACGCCAGGTACTCGGCCAGGCCCCGATGAGTGATCGGCACGCCCTTTGGCAGACCGGTCGATCCCGAGGTGTAGAGCAGATAGGCCAGGTCGTCGAGCGATGGGTGCCCACTGACGTTGGTTGCTCCCGTCGAAGCCGGGAGTTCGGTGAGTACCAGTTTCAGGTCGGCATCGTCGCGGATGTGGCGCTGTCGGTCTTCGGGGTACTCGGGGTCGATCGGGGTAAAGGCGGCACCAGCTCGCAAGACCGCTTGGATGGCGATCACCGCGTCGACCGAACCGGGCATGCAAATGCCTACGATGTCGCCGCGACCCACGCCCATCGCCTGCAATTCGGCGGCGGTGTCGGCGATTGCCGTCTCGAGGTCGGCTCCGCTGAGCGACCGATCGGTGTCGCTGAGTGCGGGGGTTGCCGGGCGGCTGGCGAGCGCCGCCTGCACCTGCTCGACGATGGTCGACTCAGGTTCGGCACCGGCGCCGGAAAGGTTGTACCGCTCGATCCGCTCAACCTCGGCCGGGGTCGACAAACCAAACGAACCCACCAGCGCATCGGGATTGTCGATGAGGGCTCGCAACACCGACCCGAAGTGATCGCCGGCATGGTCGAGCTGTGACGCCTCGATCACCGAACGATTGATGTCGAGCGCCAACTGCAAATCGCCCAAACCGTCCCAGTCATAGGCCTGCACCCGTAGCGCATGCCCCGGGTCGACCGCACCGGCCGGGATCCATCGAGTACGAGCCTCGAGTTCGCCGAACATCCCGAAGTGGGCGGTGGAGACGTTGAGAACCACGTCGAACGATTGCGGCGGACTCGTGTTTGGTTGCGCGTGGCCGAGCACATCGAAGATCGCCTTGAGCGACTTTTTGTGAAGATTGCGGAACGAATCTTCGGCGTCGAGCGACACCGTCATCGGGAAC
>CALHTF010000072.1 GCA_938038815.1 uncultured Acidimicrobiales bacterium
TACGAGGAGCCCGTGCTACCCCGAGTCCGCGGGCTCCGAATACAGACAATTCCCTAGTAATATGCACCCCCACCAAGTTTCAGCTTCATTCGTTGCCGCTCCGCTGTGTTTGGGACGCGGGTGCGCCATGTGTCCTGTGTGGTGTGCGCGTGGCTAAATTTATCCGACGCAAACGCCGATCAGCGATGAAAAGAGCCAAACAGGCTCGTTGCCAAACCTTATCCATTGAAAATTCAGATGAGTTGAGGAGGTTGCGAACAGTCAGAGGAGTTGGGGAGGTTGCGAACTCCTGTCTCCACGGAGGTACCATGTGCTTCATTCAACATGACGGCCACGGCGGCCATCAATGGTCGGGATAACGCCATGGGCGCTATGATCGATCACGGTGAACAACAAAACCGTCGATTTCGATGAATTCGCCACCTTATTCGACACTTCGAACATCAACCTGCAGCTCTACACTGTGGCAGCGCGGATATACAGCCAGCTGTAGTGATAGAGCGATGTGTTATGATGTTCTCTGGAGAGAATGGTGAGCGGCGGCCAGCATGCCACAAAAACTGACAGTCTCGCCAATACGCGGACAATTTCGGGAAATTTCAGCATTTCAGCAGCAACAAAGCAGTGTCATCGCCGCACACAACTTACACCACATTGAGAAGCACCTCGGGGCGCTGTGAGTGCCGTATCTCTCTCGCAGATAGGTATCTGTGTCGTAGGATGGCGTGGTTGCCTCCCTACTCCGTCATCACACTCAGCACCGCAACTGCAACAGCAGTGTATCAACGCGCCGACGGACCCACGCAAATCTGTTGCATCTGTCCACATGCATCTATCTGGCACACCGCCTGCTGTGTTGCCCAAAGAGCGCAACGAACGGATGGCGAGGCTGCAGCAGTAGCTGCTACCACTACTGAGCTGCCGCTTCTGAAGACTTGTATTGGAGGAGGTTAGGGTGTCTAGGTGGGGTCGGCGGCCTCGTACGCGCCTACGGAAGTGCGGCTGGCGAAGCGCTCGATCTGGCAACCACCGAACCGTGGGTCGCCCGGATGCTCGCCCACATCGTCCATGAGCACCGCGACACCGATGCCGTCGTGAGGGCGATGGCCACCGTTCACGCCACCGATATCGAGGTTACCTACGAGGCCGTAGTTACCCGGAAGATCGAAGTTGCCGTCGACCTCACCGAGGTGCTGCTCATCGCGATCGGCGACGCCACATCAGGCCGAGCCAGCGTCACCTTCGAATAGTGCTCTTGACGTGCCCGTTCAGCGTTAGCAACACTTTCACCACGGCAAACTTGTTCAAACACAACAAAGAGGGTGAAGTCAGATGGCACGAACTCCACGACGGTTAGTGCTCGCGGCAATGGTCCTCGCCCTGTTGACCCCGCTCACCGAACTCACAAGCACGGCGGCGGCCGAACCAACTATCGACATCGGGATCAACGATTTAGTCGACGGTCAGACCGTGAACCTTACGATCACCGGCTTTGACCCCAACACACAGATCATCGCCGGACAGTGCGACGCCGCTATCAGCGACTACGACCAGATTGGGCTCGGTGAAGCGGGCGATAACTGTCAGTTGGGCAATAGCGTTATGTCGAAAACCGATAGCGAAGGCACCTGGTCGGCGTCGTTCACGTTTGATCGGGTGATCGAACCCTTCTTTGGAGGCTCGATCGACTGTTCGGTCCCTGTCTCCTGTGTACTCGGTGCGACGACCTATACGTCGACGTACTCAAGCATTACGTTCCGGTCGATCGCAACACGGTTCGTTACCGACGGAAACATCGCTCCGGGCGCCGAGCCAGTCGACATCAACCTCGAGGTCGATGGAGGAAACCTGGTTCCCAAGAAGGACGGCAAGAAAGACGGGAAGAAAGATAAGGTCAGCAAGCGCACCAAGACCGTTTCGAAGGGTGGGCTCAGCATCACCGATGTAGCCGTCAATGCTGACCAGGCAAGCGCGACCATCGACTTCACCTGCAATGAACCTATGCAGGTCACCGTCAAGAAGGTGGCGGCCAAGCAAAAGCGCAAGGGCAGCGTGGCCAAAGCCGCAGCAGCGACACGCGACACGGTGTCCTGCGACGGCGACGCCTCAATCGAAGTATCGCTCGACAACGACCAACTACGCCGGGGCTCCGTCCGACTCCAGGTAGTGCTACGCGGCGCAGAAAAAGGCCAAAAGGCCATCTGGAAGACCAAAGTCAAGGCCCAACGCAACAAGTAGCTGCATGCCGGTCGGTTTCGACCGCCAGGGAATCGAGGTTTTCCGCAAGCGAAGCGAGCGAGAAAACTCGGTAAGTGCGGAAGCCCGCCAGCCCTTGGACCACCGGGAGGTTTTCGACCGGAAGCGAAGCGACGGCGAAAACTCCAAGAAGCGCCAAAGTCCCCCAGGGGGACGACGCGCTTCAGTGGGCCTAGTTGGAGTTGAACCAACGACCTCACCCTTATCAGGGGTGCGCTCTAACCAACTGAGCTATAGGCCCGAAGTACGCAAAGTTACCGCTGTAATGCACCAACTGCTACACCGGCGACCAATCAATGTCTCGAACTGGGGAAGATTCGCGTACCTAGGGGTACGCGAACGCGGGCCAGTTCGGGGCTAGGGGGTGGCGTCGGCGTGTTCGGGGACGACTGCGGTGGCGAGGGGGGCGGTGGAAACCGGTGCTCCTCGACGGGGTCGGCGGGCCGGACGAGCGAACATCCGGGCCGATTCTTCCTCCACGACCGTGATGCGCATGCCGCCGGTGAGATCGCTGATCAGGTTGAACAGCACGGCGAGCAACACGTTGAAGCCGGTTGCTGCCACTACCAGCACCAGACCACCGAGAGCGGACGAGCGGAAGATGAGGTCGGCGTCGAACTCGAACTCGTCAAGAGCCAACAGTTCGCGGATGAAGTTCTCGATGTTGTCGATCGTTCCCGAGCTGACCGCGGCACCCCAAAGGAGTACGCCGGCAACCAGGAGGATGATCCACAGACAGAAGTAGAACAGCAGCGAGATCTTGAGCATCGACCATGGTTCGATGTGGCGAACCAGGCGGCGAACTTTGCGAGCGCGAAGGCGGCTGGCCGCTCGACGGTCGCGCCAGGTGGGTGCCGCGGTTTTGCCCATGGGCAACGGAGCCGCGGCGGGAATTACTGGTGCTGCGAGTTCGGGTGGGAGGTATGGGTCGGCGCCGGCGTCGTCGATAGCCGGTGCGAGAGCAGCTTCTTCGTCGTCAGCATCCTCGACTGAGGTGTCGACGGCAACCGCTTGGGTTGCGTCGGGGTCATCCGATGAGTCGAAGAAGTCATCGGCCTTTTCGTCGAAGTCGTCGTCAGTCATATCGTCGGTGATTACCGAACCCTCGGGGTCGTCAGACAGCAGGTCGTCGGCGTCGGACGAGTCAGATGAAGCAGGCACTGGCACAGTCTAGGCATCTCTTTGGCGTTCGCCTGTGTCATGGGTGTGCAGGTTTTTGGCGGCAGTGTTCACAAAGTGTTCGACGCCCCGCATGGGCCAATGGTTCAGCGGCTACTCGGTGCTCTTGGCGCTGGTGACCATTTTGTCGCCCAGAAGGTAACGGGGGCCGGCACCGAGCGTGGCTGCGCTGTCGCCGGCGTTGTAAAGCTCGCATTTGGCTAACGACAAGCATCCACACCCAATGCAACCGTCGAGTTTTTCGCGTAGAAGTTGCAAACCAGCAATTCGTTGGTCGAGATCGAGCACAAACCCCGATGACAACCGGTTCCAGTCCGACTCGTTGGGAGTCCGCTTATCGGGGAGCACGTCGAGTTGTTCGCGAATGTCGTCCAACGAGTAGCCGAGTTGTTGGCAGATCCGGATGAATGACAGACGCCGAATCGTCGAGCGGTGGAACCGCCGGTGGCCGGAGTCGGCTCGGGTTGAGTTCACCAAGCCGACCTCTTCGTAGAACCGGATGGCCGATACAGCAAGGCCGGTGCGTTCGGCCACCGCGCCGATCGCCAGTAGGCGACTCTGGTCAGTCATAGGGTCTCCAAAGATTCTGCGAAAAAGTCCTTGATCTCAAGATTACTTGAGATTGTACAACTGAGGTCAGACAGGAAAAACCTCAAGAGAAAGAAGCACGACCAATGACGAGCGATACGAAGAACCGAACCGAAACCACCTCACAAACCCCGGTGAGTACCGCGATCCTCGAACACGTGAACGTCACGGTGACGAACCCCGAGCGCACCGCCAAGATGCTGGGCGATATCTTCGGATGGGTAGTTCGGTGGGAAGGACCCTCGCAGATGGGCGGACGCACCATCCATGTCGGGCTCCCCGGCGACGGCCAGAGCTACCTAGCGCTGTACACCTTCGACACCAATTCGGTCGCCGATGGAAGTAGCTACGGCCAAGCGGGCGGACTCAACCACCTCGCCATGACCGTCGACGACCTCGACGAAACCGAAGCCCGCATCATCGCCGCCGGGTACGAAACCCACACCCACGGCGACTACGAGCCGGGCCGGCGGTTCTACTTCCACGACCACGACAACATCGAGTACGAAATCGTCAGCTATCGGTAGTACTCAGTTCGCAGGGGTGGCGACCACGCGCTGTCGTTTCTCGGCGGTCGCGGTCGCCACGACCCTACCGACCCGAACTCGCACGGTCGCCCGTTGCCCAACTACCACAAACGACTCCAAAAAAGCGTCGTTGAGCTGGGCAAACGTAGTAGCGACGCCCTCCCCTTCGACCACGCCAGCGAGGGCGGCGGCGTCGGCCGCCGCTTGCGCTTTTGCTCGATCGACCACCACCTCGCCGGTCAAGGTGAGCAAGGTCGCGAACATGGCGAACAGCCCCAGTAGTGCAAGAACAAACAGGCTGGCTTGGCCCCGGTCGGTCGACCGGCACCGCAAACGGTTGCTTCTCATAGGTTCCCCAAACCGGCGCGCCGGAGCGCACCGAGTTTTCTAGCTCGTGCTTTTGGGGAAAGCGATGGAGGGAAGTGAAGCGGCTTACTCTTCTTCGCTGGTTCCAGCGTCAGAGGAAGGGCCGGTACCGGCAGCATCTTCGGCGCCATCATCAGTGGCGGCGGCCGAACCTTCGGCGCCTTCTTCAGATTCGTCTTCTTCGTCTTCGGTGACAAAGGCCGGAGCAACCGCCGCGACCTCGGAACCATCGTTGACGTTCATGACTCGAACACCGCTGGCCGACCGGCCCTGGATCGAAATGTCAGCCACGTCCATGCGGATGATGACCCCCTTGGTTCCGGTCAGGAAGACCTGGTCTTCGTCGCCGACCATGAACGAGGCAACAACCTCGCCCTTACCTTCGGTGATCTTCATGCCCCGAACACCAAGACCACCCCGACCCTTTTGCGGGAACTGGTCGAGTTCGCTGCGCTTACCGAAACCATTCGAGGTGACGGTGAGCAGCTTGGCGTCTTCACGTTCGATCGACAGCGAGACCAACTCGTCGCCTTCGCGGAACTTCATGCCCCGAACACCAGCCGCGGTGCGGCCCATGGGTCGAACCTTCTCTTCGTCGAAGCGGATGGTCTGGCCCATACGAGAGACCAAGAAGATGTCCTGGCCTTCGTTGACCGGACGCACTTCGACCAACTCATCGTCGTCGTTGAGCTTGATGGCGATAAGGCCGGCTTTGAGCGACGAGTCATAGGCGTTGAACAGGGTTTTCTTCACCCGACCCTTACGGGTGGCGAAGAACAGATAGCGGTTGGTTTCGTAGTCGCGGGTATCGACGACGGCCATGATCGTTTCTTCAGGCTGGAGCGGCAACAGGTTCACCAGCGCGGTGCCGCGAGCGGTTCGGCTGGTCATCGGAACCTGGTGGGCCTTGAGGCGATACACCTTGCCTCGGCTCGAGAAGAACATCAGGTAGGCGTGGGCCGAGGTCTGCACCATGGTGAACACGGTGTCTTCCTCTTTGAGATTGCCACCGCTGACCCCGCGGCCGCCACGGCCTTGGGTTTTGAACTCGTCGACCGACACCGTCTTGACATAGCCGGTGTTGCTCATCGTGAAGATGATGTCTTCGTCGTCGATGAGGTCTTCGATGTCGAAGTCCCCAGGATCGAAGGTGATCTCGGAGTACCGCTCGTTGGCGTACTTGTCGCGAACGTCGGTGAGCTCTTCTTTGATAACGCTGCGCAGCTTCATGGGGTCATCGAGGATCGTCTGAAGCTCGGTGATCTCGGCCAACAGCTTGGCTTGTTCTTCCTCGAGGTCAGCCTTACCCAAACGGGTAAGCCGGCCGAGCTGCATATCGAGGATGGTGACCGCTTGGCGTTCGCTGAACTCAAACGGTGCCGACTGCAAGCCGTTGCTCGCCGCGGCGCGGTTCTCCGACCCACGAATCAGGTCGATGATGGCGTCGATCATGTCGAGGGCCTTGAGCAAACCTTCGACGATGTGCAGCCGGTCCTGGGCCTTGGCCAACAGGAACTGGGTGCGGCGGGTAACTACCTCGATCTGGTGCTCGACGTAGTGGAACAACACGTCGCGCAAGGTGAGCGTGCGGGGCACGCCATCGACCAGGGCCACCATGTTCACACCAAAGCTGGTCTGCAACGGGGTGTGCTTGTAGAGCTTGTTGAGGATGATCAACGACGGCTGATCGCGCTTGAGCTCGAACACCAAGCGGGTCTTGCCCTTGGCCGACTCGTCGCGGATGGCCCGAATACCTTCGATAGTTCCGGCCTGCACCGCCTCAGCAGCCTTGGTGGTAATGCCATCGGTACTGGTCTGGTACGGAATCTCGGTGACGACGATCTGTTCGCCACCGCTTTTGGTCTCTTCGATTTCAGCGCGGGCTCGAATCTTCACCGAACCGCGGCCGGTGCGGTAGGCATCGAGGATGCCGGCGCGGCCCATGATGAGTCCCTTGGTGGGGAAGTCGGGGCCTTTGACAAACTCCATCAACGCATCGACATCGGCTTCGGGGTTGTCGATCAGGTGCAACGTGGCGTCGATGATCTCGCCCATGTTGTGGGGCGGGATGTTGGTGGCCATACCCACCGCAATGCCCTGGCTGCCGTTGACCAGCAGGTTCGGGAAGCGAGCGGGCAATACCGTGGGCTCGTCGTAGCGACCATCGAAGTTGCTAACGAAGTCGACGGTGTCGTTTTCGATGCCGTCGAGCAGGCGCATCGCCAAATCTTCGAGGCGACACTCGGTGTATCGATACGCAGCGGGTGGATCGCTAGGCGAACCAAAGTTGCCGTGCGGGTCGATCAGGGTGTGGCGGAGGCTGAAGCTCTGCCCCATACGCACCATCGAGTCATAGATCGCGGTGTCGCCGTGAGGGTGGTACTTACCAATAACGTCGCCGACCACGGTGGCGCACTTGACGTGGCCGCGGTCGGGTCGGGTACCCGAGTCGTACATCGACCACAGGATGCGGCGGTGAACCGGCTTGAGGCCGTCGCGAACATCGGGCAGCGCACGCGAGACGATGACCGACATCGCGTACTCGAGAAACGATGCCTCCATCTCCTCTTGGATCGCAATTGGTTCAATGCCATCGTCTTCGGCATCGGTGTTGGTTGTATCGCTCATATATCGAGGAACCTGACGTCTTTAGCGTTGGTCTGGATGAAGTGCTTGCGGCTCTCGACGTCGTCGCCCATCAGAACCGAGAAAATGTCGTCGGCGATGGCGGCCTGTTCGACCGAGATTTGCAGCAGGGTGCGGCGTTCGGGGTCCATGGTGGTTTCCCAAAGTTCGGACGCATCCATTTCGCCGAGGCCTTTCAGCCGGGCGAATTCTTCTTTGTGTTTGGGGTGTTCTTCCAAGAAGGCATCTTTGGCGATGTCGTCTTTGAGGTAGATCTTCTCTTTGCCGACCTTGGTCGAATACAGCGGCGGCTGCGCCACGTAGATGTAGCCGGCCTCGACCAATTCGCGCATCTGCCGGAAGAAGAAGGTGAGCAACAAGGTACGGATGTGACTGCCATCGACATCGGCGTCGGCCAGCAGAATCACCTTGTGGTAGCGGGCTTCGGAGTTGTCGAACTCCACACCTACTCCCCCGCCGATCGCCGCGATAAGCGACTGAACTTCGGTGTTCTTGAGCATCTTGTCGATGCGGGCCCGCTCGACGTTGAGGATCTTGCCTCGGATGGGCAGGATCGCCATCGTGTGCGGGTTACGAGCCTCTTTGGCCGAACCGCCGGCCGAGTTGCCCTCCACGATGTAGAGCTCAGACTCCGCAGGGTCCTTCGAGGCACAGTCGGTGAGCTTGCCGGGAAGCCCAGCACCCTCGAGTCCCGATTTGCGACGGGTCAGGTCACGAGCCGAACGCGCCGCTTCGCGGGCCCGCGACGCTTGGATGGCCTTGTGCACCATCGCCTTGCCTTCGTTTGGGTTCTCCTCAAGCCACTCGGCAAGCTTTTCGTTGGTGGCTTTCTCGACCAGCGAACGGATCGAGACGTTGCCGAGTTTGCCCTTGGTCTGGCCCTCGAACTGTGGTTCGCTGAGCCGCACGCTGATGATGGCGGTAAGACCCTCACGAATGTCCTCGCCTTGTAGGCGGTCGTCTTTGCCTTCTTTGAGACCGCCGCGAGAAAACGCGTACTTGTTCACCACGTTGGTGAGCGACTTCCGGAAGCCCTCTTCGTGCATACCGCCTTCGATGGTGGTGATGCCGTTGGCGAACGAGTGCAGACCGTCGGAGTTGAAGCCGGTGTTCCACTGGAACGCGATCTCTACCTCTTCGCCGTCGCCCACCTGCTCGAAGTAACCAACGCTGTCGAACAACGCTTCCTTCGACTGGTTGAGGTGCTCGACAAAGTCGATGATGCCGCCGTCGTACTTAAAGACGGTGAACTCAGAGTTATCTACCGGGCGATCCGGGCGCAGGTCGCGAAACTTGATCTCGAGGCCCTTGTTGAGAAACGCCATCATCTGGAACCGGTCGAGCAGGGTCTGGGCCCGGAAGTCGGTGTCTTCGAAGATGGTGGGGTCGGCCCAGAAGCGCACGGTGGTACCGGTGCGGTCTTTCGGGGCGTCGCCGGTGACGACCAGCTTGTCTTTGAGATTTCCGCCGTCCTCGAAGCTCATCGCGTGGCGCTTGCCTTCGCGATCGATCTCGACTTCAACCTTGCTGGAGAGGGCGTTGACCACCGAAACACCCACGCCGTGCAGGCCGCCCGACACCTTGTAGCCGTCGCCGCCAAACTTTCCGCCGGCGTGCAGCACGGTGAGGACGACCTCGGCAGCGGTCATGTCGTACTTGGGATGCTTGCCGACCGGGATTCCACGACCGTTGTCGACAACCTCACAGCCGCCGTCTTCAAGGATGGTCACTTCGATGGTCGAGCAGTACCCGGCCATGGCTTCGTCGACCGAGTTGTCGACCACTTCGTACACCAAGTGATGCAGACCGGTGGGGCCGGTTGAGCCGATGTACATACCGGGACGCTTGCGGACGGCTTCAAGGCCCTCGAGCACGGTGATTGCTTCGGCGTCGTAGGAACCAGGCGCTACCGCGGCGGTCTCGCCGGTGCGTTGTTCAGCACTCTCGGTGCTGTCGGTGGTGTTCTCGGACGGGGCATCAGCTTCGGCCTCAGCCGGTTCTTCTGATGGGGTTTCGTCGTGCGGCGCGTCGGCCAAGGCAGGACCTTTCGTGGGGAGGACGTTTGCGCCTCCAGGGTTGGAAGGAAAACCGTTGCGTTTTCAACCGAAAAGGGGGGCGGGAAGCGTCCAAAAGACGTAGTACTCATCGTAGCACTTACCAGTGACAGGAAAGTGCCAATACGGCCCATTACTTACCCACTCTGACCTGGTGTTTTACCTATCGGTAGAACGTTTTTTGAGGGCGCGTCCAAACAACGCCCATTTTGGCGTACTAGCGGACGCGAATCTCGAGCGCCTGAACTTCGTGCATTCCGAGTTGTTGGCCCAGACGCTCAAGCAACTGAGCTTCCGCCCACCGAAGCTGGCTGGCCCACGCAGGGTCGTCGACGGCTATGACCAGTGTCTGGTCGGCGAACGACACCGGACGGCTGTGAGAGGCGATCTCAGCGCCTACGAGCTCGGGCCACCGGTCGAACACATCGACCAACGTGCTGGGCTTCGGTGCGCCCAAATGAGACAGCAACCGGTCGAGGCTCGCGCTGAGCGGCTTTGGTGGTTCGTCGATCATGTCGGTCACCCCCGAATCGCTAGTTGATGGTCGGCCACTTCGACGATCAACTCGGGGTCGGCACCATCGGGCAGGCCAGCCGCCGAGGTGAGCAGTGCTTGGCCCTTCGGAAGGTGTTCCACCAACGCGCCACTGCGAAACGGGTCGAGCTCGGAAAACACATCGTCGAGTAACAACACCGGTGGCGACCCAGTCACGGCGGTAACCGCATCGTGGGCGGCCAGACGAAGGGCGAGCGCGATCGACCGTTGTTCGCCCTGGGAGGCGTGGGTGCGGGTCGACAAACCATTGAGCACCACCTCGATGTCGTCGCGGTGAGGTCCGACGGTGCTTAGGCCGCGTCGCAGGTCGTCCTTGCGGCTCGCCACCAATGCTTCAGCCAAGCCCAGGTGCTCCCAGTCGGCACGGTACGCTGTGGTGATTTCGGCTGGCCCTTTGGCCACCTGGTCGTAGGCCTTCGCCAGAATCGGCGTCAGTAAATCGAGCGCTTCGCGCCGAGCAGCAACCAGCGCTCCACCCGACTCGGTCAGCTTGGCGTCCCACACATCGAGCGTGGCTTTCACATCGTCGGTGAGGCGGCCACCCGAACTACGCAGCAGTGCGTTTCGTTGTTTGAGAATCCGCTCGACATCGAGGCGAAGCTTGTCGTTTCGCGGATGAAGATCGACCAACACGTCGTCGATATAGCCCCGCCGTTGCGATGGGCTGCCTTTGACCAACTCCAAGTCTTCGGGCGAAAAAACCGACACCCGAAACATGCCGAGCAGATCGCGACTGCGTTGCAGCCGTTGGCGGTTTACTTGGGCCCGAACCCGGCCGCGACGAGGCAGTTCGGTTTCGATAAGCAGTTCCCGACCTGCGTTTTCGATGTCGCCCCGCACGATCGCCGCCTCGGCCTCACTGCGAATCAGGGCTTCGGTTGGAGCGCCGCGAAACGATTTCAGGGTCGCCAACCAGGCAACCGACTCAGCCAAGTTGGTCTTGCCGTGGCCGTTGCGCCCAACGATCGCGGTGAGCCCGTCGGGCAGGTCGAGATCGACCGAGCCATAACCGCGGTAGTCGGTAAGCCAGAGGTGTTTGATCCTCACCAGGCTGGGTGGCGGGTCAAGGGTTTAGGAAACCCGAACCGGCATCAACAGATACAAGAACTCGGGGTTGTCGACCGAGCGCAGAACCGCCGGCTTGAGTGCGTCGACGGTTTCGAGCGACACCTCGTCGCCAGTGGTCACCTCGAGGCCGTTCAACAGATACTCGGGGTTAAACGCAACCGTGAGCTCTTCGCCGGTGTACTTGGCGTCGATCGCTTCATGGGCCTGGCCAACATCTTGGGTGACCGCTACCAACTCAAGCCCACTCGACTTCATGATCATGCGGATCGGTGTGGCTTCTTGGGCGAGCAAACGCACACGACGTACCGCTTCGAGCAGCTCGGCGCGGTTGACGATGAGGTTGTTGGGCTGGCTTGAGGGGATCAGACCACGGTAATTCGGGAAGTCACCTTCGATGAGGCGGGTCGAGACCCGGACCGAACCAATCTCAAACGTGGCGTCGCGCTCGCCAAGCCGCAGGGTCAACGTGTCGTCGCCATCGAGAACCTTGCTGAGTTCGCTCAACGAACGGCTGGGTACCAACACGCTTTCGTCGCCGGAAAGTACCGACGTACCAGGCAAATCACGAACCGAAAGACGATACGAGTCGGTCGCTACTAGGCGAAGTCCGTCCCCTTCAGCGGCCATGAGCACACCGGTGAGGATCGGACGCGAATCATCCGACGATGCTGCGGGCACTACCTGCTTGAGCGAATCGCGGAAGGCTGCGGCATCGAGCTGCAAGGCAGATTCGGGTGGTTCGGCTACTCGCGGAAACTCATCGGCGGGAATAACTCGGAGCGAGAACTCCGAGCGGCCCGCAGTGATTTGAGCTTCGTCGCCATCGATCTTGACTTCGATCTTGCCGGCCGGAACCGCTTTCACGATGTCGTTTGCCAGCTTGGACGGCAGAACGGTGACGCCGTCTTCTTCTCCACCAACGACGGTGTTGACCGCGATGGTGAGGTCGAGGTCGGTTCCGGTGGCGAGGAGGTTGTCGCCTTGTAATTCGAGATGGATACCCGCGAGCACCGGTAGGGCGCCGCCGCGAGTGGTTACCGCACGTCCGGCGGTGCTGAGAGCCTTCTCGAGGTCCTCACGTTCACATCGAAATTTCATCGAACTAGTTCTTTCACAGGGATCGTATATACATCGGGTTACTAGTAAGCAGTAGGGCTTGTGGATTGGGGACAAACCCCTTTACCGCCTGCTCAGAGCGGGTTTTGTTATTCGCGCCAAATCCCCAAGCGTCCACAGTCTGGCCGGTCGGTACGACATTGCGGCGCGTTAACCCACAGATTTCGCGAGTTACTCGCGTGCTTTCCCCACAGGGTGTGGGGGAAAGTGTGGAAAACCTTGCAGTCCGCGCGCCACCAACGGTTCGAGCCGTGTGGTGTTCAGCAAGGGCAAGCATCAGTCGCTGCTCTTGATCTTTTGGGTGAGCTCGGTGACCTGATCGAAGATCTGACGACGCTCGGCCATCAAGTTGCCGATCTTGTCGACGGCGTAGATGACGGTGGTGTGATCGCGGCCGCCAAATTCGCGGGCGATCGCCGGATAACTGAGATCGGTCATCTCTCGCATGACATACATGGCGACCTGGCGTGCGGTGACCAGCGGTCGGCGACGGCTGCCACCGGTGATCTCGTCAATACTCAGCGAGAACAGCTCCGAGGTCATTTCCAAAATGAGTTCGGGGGTAATTTCGCGTGGCTGACGATCGGACAAGATGTCGGCCAATACCCGCTCGGCCAGCCCAACGGTGAGATCCTCGCCGGTGAGGTTCGCATAGGCAGTAACCCGAATCAGGGCGCCTTCGAGCTCCCGGATGTTGTCGGTGATGTTGCTGGCGATGAACTGCAAGACATCGTCGTTGAGTTCGCGGTGCTCGGCGGTGAGGCCCTTCTGGCGCAAGATGGCCAGGCGGGTTTCGAGATCGGGCGGCTGAATGTCGGTAATAAGGCCCATCTTGAACCGGCTACGAAGCCGATCTTCCAGGGTGGGGATCGAGTCCGGTGGCCGATCCGACGAGACAACGATCTGGCGTTGTCCCTGGTGAAGGGTGTTAAACGTGTGGAAGAACTCCTCTTGGAAGCCTTCTTTTCCTTCGATGAACTGAATGTCGTCGACCAACAACAGGTCGACCTCGCGATACCGCCGTTTAAAGTCGGGCAACGTGTTGAGCCGGATCGCTTCAACGAAGTCGTTCAGGAACTCTTCCGATGACACATAACGCACGCTGTAGTGCTTGTAGTGGTCGGCGACGTAATTCGCGATGGCCCGCAAAAGGTGGGTTTTGCCCAGACCCGCGTCGCCGTAAATAAACAGCGGGTTGTACGCCAGGGCAGGGCGTTCGGCAACCGCCAACGCGGCGGCGTGAGCAAAGCGGTTGCTCTGGCCAATAACGAAATCGTCGAAGGTAAAGGGTTGGTTTCCGGGTTCGACCGCCGACGGAACCGCTGGTGACTCGACCGGGTTGTACGACACGGTGGGCGGCACCGATGTGAGATCGATCTCGGCCAACGCATTTGGGTCGTAGGTAACCGGGTCGGTGGCGGAATCGGCGTGGCCCGGCGGTACTGGTGCCGTTGCGGTCGCAGGTGCAGGGTAGAGGTCGGCGTCGTCGGGGGCTGCTGAAGCGTGGATTTCGAACTTGACGCTTACGTGGTCGGCTTGTGAATCGGCCAATGCCGAGTCGAACAGGCTCAGATACCGGCCTTCGAGGCGTTCGCGATGCCAAGGACTAGGTACGCCCAAGCGAAGCACATCGTCACGAAGGTCAAGGACGACGAGTTCGTTAAAGATGGTCGACCACACGGTGTCGCTGACCTGGGTGCGCAATTGGCGAGCGCATGAGGTCCAAAGTGTGGTGGCGTCAGAATCTTGGGGCATGTGAAAATGGGGTTCTCCACACGTCAGTACACAGTGTGTGGAGAAACCACTGCTTCGTGCGGTGCGATTGAATAATGAGCGGAAGCCGAATCATCCGGGTGGGGCGATAGCAGGGGGTGGACCCGAACTGGTGGATGGTCGGCCCGAGGACCGTAGCACCGCCGAAACTAGGCTGCACACAGGAAGTCGATTGGGGGTCGTTTTTGCAGCTAAATGGGTATTTTTTCGCGCGGTGACAACCGCGCGAAGTTTGTTGTTGGAATCGGTTGTCCACAGCCAAGTTGGCGAGCTGAAGTCAACGAGGGTCTGATCCTAGGGCCAAATGTTGCCCGAAAGACGCAGAACTTTGCGGCCTGCTGTTGCCTCGCGGTTCGCTGGCTCGTAGCGTGTCAAGGTCCGGTTCGATGATTCGTTTTGTGGATTCGTTCGAACTCGACGCCCAATGCCTCGCCCGGCGACGATCAACGCGACCATGTTCGCACCCCGATGTTCACGTCGCCTCCCCCCAGCAGCCGCTGGACTCCCTGAGGCACATCTGAGGATTTGAAGGAAACACCATGAAGCGCACGTACCAACCAAACGTTCGTAAACGAGCAAAGAAGCACGGCTTCCGTAGCCGTATGTCGACTCGCGGCGGCAAAGCGGTTATTCGCTCGCGTCGCCGTCGGGGTCGCAAAAGCCTTTCGGCTTGATCGCTCCGGTCTCTGACCAGCGGTCCTTCGAAGCTCTTTCCACTGATGGCCAGGCCATTCGGTCAGGACCAATCGGCGCCCGGTATGTACCCGACGGCGCCGATCCACCGCGTGTGGCTTTCGGTATTGGCCGTCGGTACGGCAATGCGGTGCGTCGAAATCGCGCCCGTCGACGGATGCGAGCCTGTTGGGTCGAGGTGGCGTCGATGAACCCAAACCTTACAGGAACCTTTCTCGTTTTTGCCCGACGAGATTTGGCGTCGGTGACCTTTGAAAGTCTCCTCAGCGCGACCACCTCGCTCGCCGATCAGGCCATCGAGATAAGCCAAGGAACGCCCACGTGAGCTCGTCATCCACATCGATTCGCCAGAATCCGTCCGGACCGGTCGGAAAAGCGATTCATTGGTGTATCCGGTTCTACCAAAAGGCCATGGATGGCCGGCCGTCGCCGTGTCGGTTTGTGCCGAGTTGCTCATCGTACGCGCTCGAGGCAGTCGAAGTACACGGTGCGATCAAAGGTTCAGCCCTCGGCGTGCGACGGATCTGTCGCTGCCACCCGTGGGGGTCGAGTGGACTCGACCCCGTTCCCCGACCGAAATCAGAAGCAAACGCCGCCCCGGGCGTAGCCGAATCCGCCACTAGTGCGTCGGCCTCTAGTGGGGAGGAAGTCCGAACATGTTCGACCTGATCAGCACGATTCTTGCGTGGCTTTACTCGATTGTTCCGTCGTTCGGTGGCGCAATCATGTTACTCACCCTTTTGGTGATGCTCATCACGACACCGCTCACCCTCAGCGGTACCAAGTCGATGATCAAGATGCAGCGCTTACAGCCTGAACTGAAGCGCATCCAGGACAAATTCAAGGACGATCGCGAAGAGATGAACGCCAAGGTGATGGCGTTCTATCAGGCCAATGGAATCAACCCGGTTGGCGGTTGTTTGCCGCTGTTTATCCAGATGCCGGTGTTCTTTGTTCTTTACCGGATCATTCAAGGCTTGACCCGCCGGGTAAGCGACCTCGGCGCCAGCAGCGGTTTGGGAGCGGGCCTCGCTAACGGTGGTGCGGCCGACGCAACCAGCCTGGAAGCGCTTCGCGACGAAGGCATTGGTCGTAACTTCAACCCGGAGTATCTCGACAAGGGCTCGAGGCTTTACGAAGACCTCATCGTTCGCGACGACATGCCGTTTCTCGGCCTCTTTGACCTGGCCAACACCGCGAGTTCAGTCATTACCTCAAACTTCGGCAAAGGCATTCCCTATCTGGCCCTGATCCTGCTGGTCGGTGCGCTTGGCTTTGTCCAGCAACGACAGATTCAGGGCCGCCAAAAAGACGGGGTCATCAACCCTCAGCAGCAGATGATCATGAAGTTCATGCCGTTCTTCTTGCCGGTCATCTCGTTCAGCCTTCAGGCAGCCCTTGTCCTGTACTTCTTGGTCTCGAACCTGTACAGAATCTTACAGCAAGGCTACATCACGCGGACCCTCTATGGCGACAATGACGACGGGGAAATCGACGTCGTGTACCCCGAAGGCACCGAACCGGGCGCCAAGAAGAAAAAGAAGAAGGCCAAGACCGACGGTGGCGATACCAAAACCGCCACCAAGAAGGCGACGGCCACAGAAGAACTCCGAGGCTCCGAACCCGCAGCCTCGGGAAAGTCTGGTCGCATTAGCGGCCCGAGTACGGCGGCTGAGCCCGCAAGCGCAGCCGACGGCAATGGGTTAGGCGGCCTCTTTGGCCGCAAGAAACAAGACAACACAAAGAACGGCGCCGGTTCGTCGGCGTCGAAAAAGTCCAAATCGTCCGATACATCGGGCGCCGAAAAACGTGGCGGGAGTGGACGCACCACCCCCAAGGGCACCGTCGCTCCCCGACCGCGCAAGAAAAAGAGGTAACCAATGGAGTGGGTTGAAACCACAGCACCAAGCGTTGAAGAAGCAAAAGATGCGGCTCTCGATCGTTTGGGTGTCGATGCACAAGAAGCAGAGTTCGAGGTTGTCGAAGAAGCCCAAAAGGGCTGGTTCGGCCGGGTGAAATCCGAGGCTCGTGTGCGGGCCCGCATTAAGCCAACCGCTCCCCGCCCCAAGCAGGAACGCCGCGATCGCAACCGCAAGGGCAACAACAAGAACCGCTCGAACAACAAGGGCGGCAATCGCTCGGGCGGCGACAACCGCGGTGGCCAGAAGCAAAAGAACTCCGGCCAACGTAACCGTGGTGGCAGCCAAGAGCAGAGCGGCGGCGGTCGCAAAGCAGCCGCTGCTGGCGGTGCGGCGGCCGTGGCTGGTGGGGCCGCAGCGGCAGTAGCTGGGGCCAGCTCCAACGATGGTGGCTCCAACAACCCTCAACACCAACCTCAGGGTCAACAAGAGCAACAACCACAACAGGCTGTGGCTGTCGGCGGCGATGCAAACGGCGGCGATCAAGCCAATCAAGGCAACCAAAACAAGAATCAGCGCAACCGCGGTGGCTCGGCGAACAAGGGGAACAAGAAGATGCACAACGAAAGTGATATGAGCGTCGCCGACCAAGCCGACGTGGCCAAGACCTTCATGGAAGGGCTCGTCAAAGAGATGGGCCTGACTGGAAGTGTCGCCATCGAGAACGTGCTCGAGGACGAAGCAACGGTCCAGGTAACCGGTGAAGGGGTTGGCCTGCTGGTTGGACCTGGTGGCCGTACCCTGCAGTCGTTGCAGGAGCTGTCGCGTACGGTAATCCAGCGCCATGCTGGCGGATCGCCCAACGGTCGAATCCGCATCGACGTAGGCGGCTACCGGGCAAAGCGCAAGGAAGCATTGATTGCCTTTGTCGGCAAGGTTGCTGCCGATGTTGTGGAGTCGGGTAAGGCTCACGCCCTTGAGCCAATGGGATCCCAGGATCGCAAGATCGCCCACGACGCAGCGACCGATATCGCGGGTGTGTCCACGACGTCGGAGGGTGAAGAACCACGCCGTCGCGTCGTGATCGTTCCTGCCGACTAAGCAGAACAACTCCAGTACAACCGGCCCGGGTGACTTCACCTCGCCGGTCGAGAACTACAATCCGGGGGTGAACTCCTGGATGCAGATCGGTCAAGACGTCGGGCTTATCGGCCCGGCGTCTTTGCTTTTTCACCACGCCCACGCCCAAGGGTTTGCCGCCAACGAGGCAGTTGCCCAAAGGCTTGAAGCTGGCTGTCGTTGCGCCGACCTAGGAAGCGGTGGTGGTCTTCCCGGCCTGGTGCTCGCGGAAGACTTTCCCGACACTGCGTGGACGCTGCTCGACGCCCGGCTCCGCAGTGTCGACCACTTACGTGACGCGGTGTCGGCGATGATGTTCGATGATCGGGTAGCGATCGGCCATGGCCGGGGCGAGGAACTGGCCCGCGACGTCGAGCTGCGAGAACAGTTCGACGTAGTCACTGCTCGTGGATTTTCCGGCCCGTCGATCACCGCCGAGATCGGCTCTGGGTTTCTGGCGGTCGGTGGACTCCTCGTGGTGAGCGAACCTCCCGATGGGGGGGCCGACCGCTGGGATGAGCAGGGACTGGCGAAGGTGCAACTGCGTATGGGGCAGGAGTGGGAAACCACCGACGGCC
This sequence comes from uncultured Acidimicrobiales bacterium, assembly GCA_938038815.1. Taxonomy (GTDB): domain Bacteria; phylum Actinomycetota; class Acidimicrobiia; order Acidimicrobiales; family SHLQ01; genus CALLQB01. The sequence goes on from CALHTF010000072.1 coordinate 18,378, forward strand.
ACTACCGCAGCTTCGACAAGATTGCGGCCCTCGACCACGAGTACCCGAGGCGCAACGGGGTCCCAAAGAAGCGCCCGCTCTGGTAGCTACCCGTTTCACGTGAAACGAGTAGAACGTTTCGAGGGTAGACATTTGTTGTTCCACGTGGAACCGAGATCTGTACGTTGTGGCGACCCGCTTGGATGAATCGCCTACCAGCGTGTATTTGTGGAGATTCCCAGTAGAGTATGCTGCTGTAGCTAACTCCCGTGAAAGAGTGGGTTCCCGCGTTGACGAACGAATTTCCCGAGGGTGTTACGCCTTCGGATGAGCACGGTGCTGCGAGCAGCACGAACGACCAGGACAGTCTCGGTGGAAAACCTGCTCACCAAACCGACGTGGCTGACGCGAACCTTACGCCCGACGTCGCGGTGACCAGCGGAAACGTTCCCACACCACCCCACACTCAACCTGTGGATAAGTCTGAGGATGAACCTTCGGCGGGGGCTCCATGGGCGCCGGATGTACCGAGTGCTCAACAACCAACACCCGAACCCGCGGCAGTAGCTGCGCCGGCCACCGAGCCCGCTCCGGTAAGACCCACTCCGCCGGCCAAGCCGGTCGTGAACGAACCAACCCCGCCCGTTATGCCTCCGCTGCCCGATCTTGGTGGCTCCCCAAGCCCCAGCGACGCCACCGAAGCCAAGCTGCGGGTCTTCGCTGTCGCGAACCAAAAGGGAGGCGTGGGCAAAACCACCACCACGGTCAACCTCGGCTCGTGCCTGGCCGAGCTCGGCCTTCGTACCCTGATCGTCGACCTCGACCCCCAAGCAAACGCGAGCACCGGCCTGGGCATCAACCCTCGATCGATCGAAGCATCGATGTACGACGTGTTGCTGCACGAAACGCCGCTGGAAGACTGTGTCGAAGCAACCTCGGTCAAAAACCTGTTCTGTGCTCCAGCAAGTCTCGACCTGGCGGGCGCCGAGATCGAGTTGGTTCCGGCCTTCAACCGCGAACGCCGCCTGAAGCTGGCCATCGAGTCGGTAGCCGACGACTACGACTACGTGTTGATCGACTGCCCTCCATCGCTCGGGCTACTCACGGTGAACGGCCTCACCGCCGCAACCGAGGTACTGGTACCGATTCAGTGCGAGTACTACGCACTTGAGGGTTTGGGCCAACTGTTGCGCAACGTCGACCTAGTGAAGAAGAACCTCAACCCCGAACTCGACCTCAGCACCATCGTGTTGGTGATGTTTGACGCCCGTACCAAGCTGGCTAGCCAAGTCGCCAAAGAGGTTCGCGACCACTTTGGTCCAGTGGTGTGTCGCCAGGTCATTCCCCGTTCGGTGAGACTTTCTGAAGCCCCATCGTTTGGGCAGCCAATCAACGTGTTCGATCCGACATCTCGAGGGGCGCTCGCCTACCGAGATCTCGCCAAAGAAGTATCGGGAGTGAGCTAGAACGTGTCTCGCAAGAGTGGACTCGGAAAAGGCTTGGGGGCGCTCATCCCCAGCGATGCCGCAAGCGTGAGCACCGAAGAAGGTGTGGCGGCCCTTCAGGAGATTCCTATCGATGCTGTGGTTCCCAACCAGCTTCAGCCTCGAGAGCACTTCGACCGCGAGTCGCTCGAAAGCCTGACGGCGTCGATCCGCGAACTCGGTGTGCTTCAGCCGATCTTGGTTCGTCCGGTCGGCAACGGCTTTGAGCTCATCGCCGGCGAGCGTCGTTGGCGGTCCGCCCGCCAGGCGGGCCTCACCTCGATCCCGGCGATCGTGCGCGAGGTCGAGGACCGGCTGTCGCTTGAACATGCCATCGTCGAGAACCTGCACCGCGAAGACCTCAACTCGATTGAAGAGGCGGCGGCGTATCAACAGCTGTGCGAAGAGTTTGGCCTGACCCAAGACGAGGTTGCCGAGCGGGTGGGCAAAAGTCGCTCGTCGGTGGCGAACACGATTCGCCTGCTGAACCTGACCCCCAACGTGCAAGCCCTGGTGGTCGACAAGATCCTCAGCGCCGGTCACGCCCGCACCCTGGTGGCGGTGAGCGACCCCAAGGTCCAAGAAGAGCTTGCAACCCGCGTAATCGCCGAGGGCCTTACCGTTCGCCAGATCGAGGCGATCGTGCGCGGCGACGAACCCGACCAATCGGGGTCGAACTCCGACGCTGGCTCGGGTACCGGAACGACGCGAGCACCAAAGTCGTCGGGGGGCACCGGCTCACCCGAAAGCACCGCGGAGAAGAACGCTCGCTCGGCGGCGCTGCTCGATCTCGAGCAACTCCTTGCCGACCGACTCGATACTCGCGTGTCGGTCGAGATGGGCTCCAAGCACGGTCAGATTCTCATCGACTTTGCCGACATCGATGATCTGGAGCGCCTTGCTCGGATCGTCGTGCAGGGCGACAGCTACTAAGTCCCCAATTTCCACGCCGAGTGGGAACGTAAACACGTAGCGTGGTTGTCGTGGATGGTTGCTTTGTTACACCGTGCTCCGACAATCCACAAAGTTATCCACAGGTGGGGATGAACCTAAGGATTAACCTGTAGTCAAGGGTTCGGCGATCCAGGTCTCGACCGTGTTGGCGATGGTGCTGGCAATCTCGGAAATGTGTTGAACTACCAGCGTTGGCGGGCCGATTCGACAGTGCACGGCCGGCATTCTGGTCTCACGCAAGATGGCGTCGGTACGGCCTTCAGCCATCCCGATCGTGTTGTTCAGCACGGCGGGCAAACTCGATGCAAGGGCTTCGGCGAGTCGTTTCCCGCCCAAGCTTTCGAACCCGGTCGTGGAAAAGTAGTGCGCATGGCACCCGTCGTCGGCCGACATAGCCAGCGACACGAACAACTCGGCCCCAAACTCGTTGGCCGCGTTTGCTTGGCGCGACGGATCGGGCTGATGCAGTTCGAGCACACTCGCCCCGTTGTTTCGCAGCTGGCGGGCTAACGCCCGCACCAGGGGAGCGAGGTCGCCGTGTTCGCCCACCGCGACGCGTCGCTCGTGGAGGTCGCGGTTATCGGTGAGTCGTTCGATCTCGCGAAGACTGGCGATGGTGGTGCTCTTTGCTGACTTGGCGCCGAGCCGTTCGAGAATGCGAACGGTGTCGACGCCGGCGATGCCATCGAGGGCAATACCGGCGTTGCGTTGAAAGTCGATGAGCGCCGCCGCGGTGTCGGGTCCGAAGATGCCGTCGACCCAACCAGCATCGAAACCCAGCGAACCAAGCTGAACCTGAAGGTCGGCCACATCGTCGCCCCGCATCATGGGGGAGCGGTGATACAGCCGCCGGTCGCCCAGCTTGTACCCAGCCTCGACCAGGGCTCGCCAGGTGGCGTCGTTGACCACTCCGTCGGCTTCGAGCTTGCGGTGCTGCTGAAACGCTTGCACGGCAGCCTCGGTGATCTCGCAAAACAGGCGGCGATCGGTGGTAACCGCCGCAAACCCGGCCGCGGCTAAGCGCCGCCGGAGGTCGGCAACGGTTTCGCCAGTGCTGCCTAGTTTGAGTGGGAGTCCGGGAATCGTCACAAGGGTGCGGGGCTACAAGAGGAGAGTCGCCAAGGGCGACAAGGCCAAGTTGACAAGCGTAGTGGGCAGAAAACGAAACAACCGCCGTCTCGTGTCGAGACGACGGTTACGTCGGGGAAGTTCAGTACTGAATCGAAGTTCTTAGATGAATTCTTCGATCTCTTCGAGCAGTTGGGCCTTGCCTTTGGCACCAACGATGCGCTTGGTGGGCTCGCCATCTTTGAACAAGATGAGGGTCGGGATGCTCATAACTTCGAAGCGGCGGGCAACCTCGGCGGCCTCGTCGACGTTGAGCTTGGCGATCTTGACCTTGCCCTCTTGCTCTTCGGCGATTTCGTCGAGAACGGGGGCGATCATCTTGCACGGTCCGCACCATTCGGCCCAGAAATCGACAAGGACAGGTACGTCGCCGGCGGCGACCTCTTCGTCGAATGTGCCTTCGGTAAGACTGGTGACCGTTCCGGCCATGGGGGTTCTCCTTGATTGATTCTTCGTGAAATGCGAGTGGCTAGTGACTCTAGTCGCTATAACCCAGCGAACACCGGTGACATTCCGTCGACCAACCAAATCAGAGGTCAGCCCCTGATTCAGCTTGGTGCGTTCGGTGCTAGCTCAGTCGTCGTGGAGTGATTCGAGCCAGCGTTCGGCGTCGATGGCGGCCATACAACCCGAACCGGCGGCGGTGATTGCCTGGCGGTAGTAGTCGTCTTGCACGTCGCCGCTCACAAACACACCCTCGATCTTGGTGCGGGTGCTGTTGGGCTCGACGACGATGTAGCCGTTGTCCTTCACGTCGAGTTGGCCCTCGAACAGGCTGGTGTTGGGTCGGTGACCAATAGCGACGAACATGCCGGTCACGTCGAGGGTGCCGGTTTCGCCGGTCTTGGTGTTCTCGATCGCCAGTCCAGCGACCTTGTCCTCACCATGGACGTCGGTGACGATGTGGTTCCACAAGAACTCGATCTTTTCGTTCTTGTGCGCTCGGTCCTGCATGATCTTGGAGGCTCGCAGTTCGTCGCGACGCACCACGATGGTGACCTTCGACGCGAACCGACTGAGGAAGTTGGCTTCTTCGAGCGCCGAGTCGCCGCCGCCGATGACGGCAATCTCTTGGTCGCGGAAGAAGAACCCGTCGCAGGTCGCGCAGGTCGATACGCCGTGGCCCATGAGCCGCGATTCGTTCTCGAGGCCCAACATGAGCGATTGGGCACCCGTCGAGACGATCACCGCTTCGGAAAGATACGTGGGTTCTGGCGCTTCGCTATCGCCCACCCAAATCTTGAACGGGCGCTCGGAAAGGTCGACCTTGCTGGCCTTGACCGTTTCGATCTGGGCGCCGAACCGGGCGGCTTGGGCCCGAAAGTTCTGCATAAGGTCGGGGCCCATGATGCCCTCGGGGAATCCGGGGAAGTTCTCGACGTCGGTGGTGAGCATGAGCTGGCCACCAGGTTGATCTGAGGTCGACGACGGTTCGCCTTCGAGGACCAATGGTTCAAGATTGGCGCGGGCGGCGTAGATCGCGGCGGTCAGCCCCGCGGGTCCGGAGCCGATAATGGTTACTTGGCGGACATCGCTCATGGCGAGATGCTCCTAGGTAGGCAGATGAGTTGAGTGGTCGACAGATGACCCCTCGTGCCAACCAGCGTACGGGCTGGCGGCGTCAGTAAGGGTTAGTAACCCGTTAGCTGACGCTTCCCTTCCGCTTTGCGAAAAGGATCGTCCCGACAATGAAGAGCACCGCACCCCAAAGGGCGTAGGAAGCCCACACCGCATGGGTGTCGCTCCACAGGGCAAACAGGAACGACGTCGACCGGATAAGGGTGACGACCAACAGCACCACGGCGATGGGCAAGAAGATGATCATGAGCAGTCCGTAGACGATGCCGCGGCTGGCGATGATCGCCGGACGGGTGGTCTTGTTACGGATCTGGTCGATGTAGCCAACGATCGAGCGGGTGATCTGGGTTGGCCAGTCGATGTCTTCGTTATCGTCGTTCGAGGTAGATGCGAGTTGATCAGCCATGGAGGCGGAGCTTAACCGCTTTGTTCGCTACGAGGTGACTTGAGCGCAGGCGGCGAGGTCGACCAGCACCAAGTCGCTGGGAGTCTCGGTGTTTGGATCGACGAACACATAAATCGTCTGTTCGACCTCGCCGTTGGGCACTAGGTCGACGATGTCGACCAGAGTGAGCGATACCACCCGGGCCACAAATGCGGCGTCGTTGCATTCCTGCAGGCCACTATCGAGTTGATCGGACTTGAAGCTCAGCGCCTCGGCGGGCTGTTGGCTCAACCGCTCGTTGACGACCTCGGGCGGGTAGGCGGCCTCGATTTCGGCAATGGTGGCAAAGGCCGGGTTGGTGGCCCGATAGGCCGAGTCGCCGTCATCGTCGCTTTCTGGCTCCCCGGCGTCGTCGTCGGTCACCTCGTCTGCTACCTCGGCGGCTGGCTCCGAATCGTCCATGGCGTCGTCTTCCATGGCCTCTTCTTCCATCGCATCGTCTTCTCCGTCCGAAGGAGCGCTTTGCGCGGCGTCTGCATCTTGCATTTCCATGGCTTCGCCGGCATCGGTCGCCGAAAGGTCGACTGCTTCAGCACCGGCGTCACCGCCGTCACCGGCATCGTCGCTGCTAGCCACGCCCACCTCCTCAAAGCTGTCGGAGGCAACATCATCGCCGCCGGTCGTACTGTTGAGCACCGCGAATCCGGCGAGGAGCACAAACAACACCGCTGCGGCACCCATCAGGGCAGCGTTGGGTCGAGCAAAGATGCTCGGCTTTGACTGCTTGGGAGCCAGGCTGGTGACCTTGGGCGTCGTGTTCGATGCGGCAAGGGCGGCCGCAATAGCGCTTTCCCGGGCGGCGTCGGCGGTGACGGGAGGGGTTACCGGTTCGGCGACGATCGAGTCGATCGACCGGAAAATGTGCGCTCGGGCCATCAACTCGGGGTCGGATTCGACCCGCGCGATCTCCTCGGCGGTGGCTTCACCGTCGATATACGCCGAGACGAGCTCGTCGAGGGAGGGGTCGGAGTTGCTCATGGTTCAGTACTAGGACGTTGCGGCGGCAGGGTTTGGTTCCCGACAATTTCGGCAAGGGCTGAACGGCCGCGTGCAATACGCGATCGTACGGTGCCGGGGGCGATATCTAACACTTCGCCGATCTGGGCGTAATCGAGGTCGCAAAGGTCTCGCAGGACCACGGCGGAGCGGAAATCTTCGGGTAGTTCGGCCAGCGCCTCGCTCACCACCATCTGGGCGGCGATCTGATCGTCATGGCCGGATCCACCGGAGTCGCCATGGATTGGGCTGACATTGCCTTCGAATTCGGGAAGGCCCGGGTCGGGGCGGCGTGACCGGCGCCGAAGTTCGTCGAGGCAAGCGTTGGTCGATACCCGGTAGGCCCAGGTGCTGAATTTGGAGCGGCCATCGAAGCGGTCGATGCGCTTGGCGATGGTGATGAGGGCTTCCTGGGTGGCGTCGAGCGCGTCGGCGTCGTTGCCAGCAAGGCGCCGGCAAACGGCGTAAATCCGGTCGTAGTGACGCCGCAGGAGAGTATCGAGCGCCGCCTGATCCCCCTGTTGCGCCGCAGTGACCAGTGCAAGGTCCTCGGCTTCAGTATCGATACAGCAACGCTAGTGGCGATTACCCGACCGATTCGGTCATGCCGCCAAGATGGCGACTTCGGCAATTTCGAGGCGCAACGGGGTTGGCCCTTCCCCGAGGTCGGTAATCCAGATCAGAACCGCGTCGCCCGACAAGCCGGTGAGGTCGACACTGGTTTCCGCGGAGAGTCCGGTGAGCGATTCGACAGGGGTTCCCCATTCCTCGAGCGTTGCTCCCGCACCGGTGGCCACATAGATGTCGGCGCTCCAGTCGGTGGCCGACGAGGTGATCAGCAGGGTCTGCAGGTCGGTGACTTCGTCGAGCGCAACCCACAGACCAACGCCGGGTTTGAGGCTGCCGAATTGGCGGTTGTTGTATTGCTCGGTCCGCCAGAAGGTAGCGGGGTTGTCATCGTGGACGAGTGGAGCCTTGTCGCCGTGTTCGGTCGAGTCGCCGAACGGGTCGAGGGCGGCCGAGGCGACAAAGCCCACCGGCTGGCCACTCAAGTCTGGGTCGACCGGCGGTACCGGAACGGTTTCGGTCGGCGCGGCGACTGGTTCTTGCTCGCTAATGCCCACCGCGTCAGCGGTCTCGCGGACCAGGTCGCGACCCGTGCTGGTTCCGCCGAAGAAGACGGCGGCCAAGATGAGCGCGCCTGCGATACCGATCACGCCAAAGGCCGGAATCATCCACGTGCGTTCGGCTTGGGCGAGCGACTGCGATGTGGTTTCTTCATCGGCCACGCTGATGACCGGTGCGGGCAGCGGCGCATCGAGATCGGCCGGAACGCCACCCGCGTCGATCGCTTCGTTGATCGCCAGCCGGAAGTCGGCGCCGGACCCAAACCGGTCAGCGGGATTGCGTTCGAGCGCCCGTAACAACACCGCTTCAAGCTCTTTGGAGCACCCGGGCTGAATCAAACGAGGCTTCGGCGGGTCGGATTGGGTGCGAGCGATCGCGGTTGCCATCTGGTTTCCGCCATCGAAAGGCGGCCGGCCGCACACTGCCTCGTACAACACCACGCCGAGGCTGTAGAGGTCGGCGCGACCATCGACTTGGTCGCCGGTTACCTGCTCGGGAGCCAGGTACTTTGCGGTGCCCATAACGTCGCCGGTGCGGGTGAGGTCGAGCGAACGTTCGGCTTTGGCGATGCCGAAGTCGGTGACCACAACCCGGCCGTCGGTGGCGATCAAAATGTTCGACGGCTTGATGTCGCGGTGCACGACCGACGACTGGTGGGCAACATCGAGCGCCGTGGCGACCGCGCCGACGATCCTCACGACCTCGTTGACGTCGACCGGCCCGGGCTGGTTCATCAAGTCGCGCAACGTGTGGCCATCGATGAGTTCCATCACGATGGCTTCTGTTGGGGCTTCGGTCGGGGCTTCGAGTTGTCCGTTGGCCGCATTCGCCGGTTTGGTGAGGTCGATCAGATCATCGGCACACGCTCGCCCCACCGTGTCGTAGATGGCGACGATGTTTCGATGGTTCAGCCGAGCGGCCGAGATGGCCTCTGCCCGGAACCGTTGCAGGAACGACTCGTCGTCGCTGAGGTGCTGATGCAACAACTTCACCGCGACCGTGCGGTTGAGTACCTCGTCGGTGGCTCGCCACACCTGGGCCATGCCACCGTTGGCGATCAATTCTTCAAACCGGTAACGGTCGCCAAGCAGGGTGCCTGCCCGATGGGTCGTGCCCACCACGGGTTGCAGTTGATCGGTCACCGACCTACCAAGCTACCGCCCAAAGCGAAAACGACCGAGTTAGGCCTCGATGAGGCGCCTACTTTGCTGGACGTTGGTAGGCGATGCCGAGGACCCGGGGACCACCGTGGGTGCCGATGACCGGGCCGATCTTGCCGACGCGAATGTTCGACATGTCGACCTTAGGCTCGACCATCTTCAAGAAATCGTCGATGTCGGGAGCGTTGCCGTGCAGGATCGCCAGGTTCTCGGCGTCGGGGCCCGCTTCGACGATCTTCTCCAGGAGCCAGGCCATCGACTTCTTGCGGGTGCGCTGGCGACCAGCTTCCTCGACCTCGCCCGAGCTCAGGTCGAGCAGCGGCTTGATCGACAACATGGTGCCGAGCATGGCCTGGGCGCCACCGATGCGGCCACCCTTCTTGAGGTTCTCGAGGGTGTCGAGCGCACCGAACACGTGGGTGCGCGCCGACTGCTCTTCGGCGGCGGCCAAAACGTCGGCGGCCGATGCGCCCTCGGCGGCCGAAGCGGCGGCGTTCAATACGATGTTGCCCAAGCCGCCGGTGATGCTCTTGGAGTCCATCACATGGACCTTGACCCCTTCGACCAGGTCGGCGGCGGTGATGGCCGACTGCATGGTGGCCGACAGGGCGCTCGACAGGTTGATGGTGACGATCTCATCGCAGCCCTTTTCGCGCAGCCGTTCGTAGGCGGCCACAAACGCACCGGGGGCCGGGGCTGCGGTTTCGGGTAGTTCGTCGGAGCTCGCGAGTTCGGCGTAGAACTGGTCGATACTCAGGTCGACCCCGTCGACAAATTCTCGGTCGCCGAACCTGATCGACAGGGGGACCACCTCAATTCCGAGGCGCTCCGTATCGGAGCTGTCGAGGTCGGCTGCACTGTCGGTAACGATCCCAAGCATTCGGCGAGAGTAGCAAGGGTTTTTGCGCGGCTCCTAGTAGGGCCGATGGGCAGCGTCAGGCAGCGAGTTGTGCCGAGGCTTTTTCGCGGCGGGTTCGCCGAGCCTGGCGAATCCACCAGATCGCCAAGATGATGAGCGCCCCAACCAAGATGATGATCCCGAGCCCCGAAAAAACCGTGCTGCGCACGATGAGCTGGGTTGGTGCCGCAAGTTGGATCGTCTCGTCAGGTGAGAGGACCGTTACCCGCAGCTTGGCGTCGCCCGACGACCGTGATCGGATCGGGACGGACAGGTTGGTGATCTGGTTTGGTTCGAGGGTTGCGTTGATGGTGTTGCCCTCGGGGAACTCGAGCTTGTCGGAGGTGAATCGAAGAACCACTTCGGCCGGGGTGTCGAGTTCGCTTTCGATGGTGAGCGGAATGTCGGCGGTGCGCGCCGTAATACTCACCACCTGTGGTTGGGGTCCGGTGATCGAACGCCGAACGGTATCGATCGAGTCGTCCACCGCTTGCAAGTAGGCGAACTGATCGAGGGTTGCGTGGGTGCGAGAACCCGACACGAGCAGTAGTTCGCGCAGCGGCGCCGAGACCGCGGTTCGGCCACCGAAGAGCCGTTCGTAGCTCAGTAACAGGCCTTGGGATTGCTGGAGGCGGCCGCGGTAATCGGTGAGGGATTCGGGTTCGTCGGTCGGCGCGAGTTCTCTGATCATGACGCCGTCGCCTGTCGCGGTGCTTCGCTGGCCGGCCGACGAGAGGTCGTCGACCTCGGCGAAGAAATTGTCGAGAGTCGTGGCTTTGGTGATCGGCATCGCCTTGATGCCCGACAGGGCCACATTGAGGACCGATGGGTCGAAATCCCAGTCGGCCGAAGGTCGAACGATCACTCCTCGTTGGGTCGATGGTTGGTCGAACCACAGCGCCGCGAGGTCGGCCACAAAGTAGTAGGCGTCGAGGATCGGATTTTCGTTGGCCCCGAAGTGGCGGCTGAGTTCGGAGTCGAGGGTGGCTGCGGGGTGCGGGTTACCCCGGTCGTCAACAAGTGTGAATTGGTTGGTGACCGTGAAGGGAAACTGGGCCGACGGCAAGGGAGCGAGCAGCCGGTCCGACGCCACGAAGTGGGTATAACCAATGTCGGCCAGCATCGCCACGGTTTGGGGCGTGGCGGTCGAGTCGAGGTACACCGCCCCTGATTGGCTTTCGCGGGCCAGTTGGCGTCGAGCGACCCGGTCGCCGGCCCGCAGGAGTCGCAGGTAGGCCTGGGTCATGTTTGCTTTGCGCCACGCCTCCTCGTCGACCGACACGTAGGGCAAGCGAAGGGTCTCTCGCTTTTCGGCAGCGGTTCGTAGATCGGCGACGACGGCGTCAGATTCTTCGGCTCGGTCGAGCGCCACGATCGTCTCGGGTACGGCGGCCAAGGTGACCTCGACACTCGGCCGACTCACGATCTCGCTGACCGCCGCCTCGATGCGCTCGCGAGCTTCATCGTCGAGGTCGCTCGTTTGGTCGGCTCCCAGTGCCGGTGGCGCCTGGATCGGCAGCGTCACGTTCACGAGCAGCTCGGGTAATCCGTCGACCGAGCTTGGGGTCACGACCAGAAAGGTCAAGATCTCATCTTGTTGGCGTTCGCTCGGGTCGGCGAGGGTGATCAACACGGGATACACCCCGGGTTCGGCGATAAGGCCCCGGCTCGGATCGGGCTCGGTTTCGGTGCCGCCCGTGCGCGCCGGATTAGTGGTTTCGATTTCGAGGATGATGCCAGCCGGAATGTTCGGCCCGGTGCGAACCTGCTTCACCGGGGTCGGTGGGAGCATGAACACCGGTTCGGAAACCCCCGCTACGCCTTCTTTATGGAGCTGGAACTCCGACCGCGAAGCTACGGCGGGAAGTACCCGAGCGGAGATGAGGTGATCACCGCTGCCGCCCTGCATCGAGAGGGTGAGCGAGAACAGGTTGCCGGGTCTGATCCATGCTCGTTGGTTGATCAACTCGAGCGATCCGGGGCGTTGAGCGTCGGCGGCCGGGCTGATCGACACGAGCGACACGGCGATCATCACCAGCGCGAGCAACGCACGCATCACCGATGTCGGCCAGCGGCTCATAGGTCGAGCTCCAAAACCGCGAGCCCGGGCTCGACCGGCACGAACCCGAGCCGAACGTACAAGTCAAAGGCGTTCTGGTTGCTCTCTTGGGTGTTGACCAACACGTTGTCGAGTCGGCGGCGTTTGCACCATGTGAGGGCATCGCCGATCAAGGCCGACCCAATTCCTTGGCCTTGGAACGCCGGATCGACGGCCAGCCGTTGCAGGTAGCCGGTACGGCCCGCCCGCCCGGTTATCGAGTAGCCGGTGATGAGCGGTTGGTTCGGGTGGATCGCCACCCGAAATCGACTGGTGGGGGTCGCATCCATCGCTTCGCGAAAACTCGACGAGTCGAATCGCCAGAAATCGTCGAACGCTTGCTGGTCGATGACTAGGGCCGAGTCGCGTTCGCGTCGGCGGCCTCGGCGGATCTGGATCGACTGGTCGAAACCGGGCAACGATCGCAGCGGATGGTCGAGCAGGTGCAGTTTCTCGAGAACAGAGAAGCCTTGGCGCAGGAACGGACCTTGTTCGACGTGGCCCAATGCTCCGGTGACGATACGCCGGTACCCCTCGGAGTGCAGGCTGCGAATTGCGGTATCGATGGTCCCGGGCCCGATCCGGGTCAGCGGCATCAGGTAGCCAACCATGGGGTCGCCTCGCCACGAGCCGACACGAAACTTGTCGCTACCCGCAGTGATCACCTCCATGATTTTGCTGCTCCTCGCTGCGGTGACTGGTTGGCGAGTTACGGGCGTTCGCACTCGCTACCGAGAAACTACTTGCAGGTAGGCTCTGGAGTGTGAGCGTGCTGTGGTTCAGTCATGACCGATACCTCGACCATGTTGCTGGGTCGGGCCATCCCGAGCGACCCGACCGGTTGCGCGCCGTCGCGCATGGTGTGGCTCGTTCGGCGTACGGCGAGGCGCTCGATCGGCGCGAACCCACCCCTGCCACCCAGGCGGCGATCGAGCTCGTGCATCCCACCGGCTTGTACGACGCGGTCGAAACGGTTGGGCTCGCGGGCGGGGGCCGGATCGACGCCGACACGGTGATGAACGACGCCTCGTTTGAGGCCGCCATGCTCGCCGCGGGCGCCGGACTCAACGCCATCGAGGCGCTCACTGCTGGCGAAGGCGACCACGCGTTCTGTGCGGTTCGACCTCCCGGTCACCACGCAACCGCATCGCAATCGATGGGTTTTTGTCTGTTTAACAGCGCGGCGATCGCTGCTCGTACCCTTACCGGTGGTGGTGAGCGGGTGGCCATCGTCGACATCGACGCCCACCACGGCAACGGGACCCAAGACATCTTCTACGCCGACCCCGACGTGCTCTTTGTGTCGCTGCATCAGTCGCCCTGCTACCCGGGTTCGGGAGCGGTCGGCGAGACCGGCACCGGCGACGGTGTTGGTACGACGCTCAACGTGCCGATGGTTCCGGGCACCACCGGCGACGCGTACCGGCAGGCCTTCGACCAGGTTGTGCTGCCCAAGATCGAGTCGTTTGCGCCGACGTGGCTCATTATCTCGGCCGGTTTCGACGGCCACCGAAACGACCCAATCACCGACCTTGGCCTTACCTCTGGCGACTATGGCGATCTGTTGGCTCGGCTTTTGCCGGTTGTCGACAACGGCCGCCAGATCGTGTTTCTTGAGGGCGGCTACGACCTCGAAGCGCTGGCCGACTCGACCGAAGCGGCGCTTTCGGTGCTCTGTGATCAGACCGTGACCCACCCCGAAGCGGTAACTACCGGTGGCCCGACCAACGCGTCGATCGCGGCGGCCATGGCGTTGCACGACCTTGGCTGACCATTCCGGTGCAGCCGACGTCGACGAACTCTTCGCCGAGGTTGCCGAGCTAGGCGAGGTCTTTACCGCCGCGGGGTTCCAGCTCTATCTGGTCGGAGGCTTGGTTCGCAACGCGCTGGTCGGTGCGCAAGGGGCCCTCGACGACATCGACTGCACCACCGATGCCACCCCGCCCGATATCAAGGCGCTAGCTGGTAGCTGGTTCGAGGCCCTGTGGACCCAAGGCGAGCGGTTCGGAACCATCGGCGGCAAGCGGGCGGGACGGGTGTACGAGATAACCACCCATCGCGCCGAGTCCTATGTGTCGGATTCCCGCAAACCGGTGGTCACGTTCTCGACCGCTATCGAAGACGACCTCAGTCGTCGCGACTTCACCGTCAACGCCATGGCCTGGACGGTTCCCGGTCGGGACCTGATCGATCCCTATGGCGGTCAGGCCGATCTCGCCGCCAAGGTGCTGCGCACCCCCCTCGACCCCGACGTATCGTTCACCGACGACCCGCTTCGTATGCTCCGGGCCGCCCGGTTCATCAGCCGGTTCGACCTGGTGCCGTCGTCCGAACTGCTGGCGTCGGCCGAGCGCTTGGCGTCTCGCCTCGAGATCGTTTCGATCGAGCGGGTGCATGATGAACTTCACAAACTGCTCGAGGTCGTCGACCCATCGGCGGGCCTGAACTTCCTGCTCGACAATGGCTTGTCGGCCCAGTTCTGGCCCGAACTCGATGCGGCGGCCATCGAACGGATCTGCGCGGTGAACGACGGGTCGAATCTGTCGGTCCGGCGGACGGTTGCCGCCATGATCGGTCTCGACGACGACACGGTGAGCAACCGGGTTCGGGCCCTCAAGCACAGCAACGACGACACTCGCCTGATCCGGCGTATGGCTTCGGCGGGAAGTGATTGGGCTCGGCGACGGTCGGCCCCCGACGATGAAGCGATCCGGCGCTTGGCGCTGCGAATGGGTGCCAGCCTCGTCGACTTTGTGGCTCTGGGTACCGACCTTGGATTGCCCCAGGCCGCTGAGGTTGTGGCGTCGGTCGATCGGCTGTCGGCGGCGGGGGAGCTTGACGATCTTGGCCCCGAACTCACCGGCGAGCAGGTGATGGATCTACTCGGCGTCGGCCCCGGCCCCCAGGTGGGCGAGGTGCTGGCCGAGTTGCAGGACTATCGGTTGCGCGATGGACGACACGACCACGACACGGTGGTTTCGTACGCCCGTCAGTTCTGGCAAACGGCCAGCCGCTAGAACGGCCAGCTTGGCTTAGTTGCCGATCTTTTTGCCGCGGAAAATCAGGGTTTCGGGCAGGCCCGGCTGGTCGGCGTACGGGTTCTCGATGAGCGTGTCGACCCGGAAGTTGGCCCGACTGAGACCCGAGAAGATCTCGCCGATCAGGTGGCGATGGGTCAGCGATGGCCCGCTACCGAGCACGGCCGCATCGAAGTAGCCGCGGATGACGGTTTTGTCGTCGGTGAAGTGATCGACCAGCGATGCCGTCGGGTGCGGAAGGCTCAGCACGAAAGGCATGTCGGCCTTGAGTACCCGGTGGACCTGGCGAAATACCCGGTCGAGGTCTTCGACGGCCGCCAACGCATGAATACTCACCACGAGGTCGATCGACTCGTTGCGGACGAACGCCAGGTCGGCCAAGTCGGCTTCGTGGAGCTCGATCTTGGTTTCGTGTTCTTCGGCGATCTGGCGGGCGTGATCGATCTGGGCCGCATCGGGATCGACGGCGATGACCTTGGCGCCTGCCTTGGCCATGGCAATCGCGCTGTGGCCCATTCCGGTGCCGAGCTCGAGTACTCGTTTGTTTTCGACATCGCCCAACAAGCGACGGTCGAGACCGTCGGTCAGGTTGGGTCCAAGCTCGACCCGATCGGTCGGCCGGTAACGGCCGCCGGGGAACGAAGTGGTGTAACGATGCCAGGAAGGTTCGGTGGAGGGCACAGGCCTAAGTGTAGGGCAACGATGTGGCGTACCCTATAGGTCATGAGCCTCGACGCTGATCGCCCTGCCCCACCCGGCAATGGTGATCCGAGCGGCGGATCGGGCCGGGGTTCAGGCTCCGGACCAGGCGAAATCGACTATCGGCTCGAACGCTCAAGGGTTTTGGCCGAGTACCGAAACGGCGATCTCGACCGCAATCAGGTGTGCGACGCCCAGCCCGAACTCCAACGCAACGCCGAGTTCTGTGGCGAACCAACCGGCCGGATGTGCCCGGTGTGCGACGAAACCGAACTCGTGCACGTCACCTACGTTTTTGGGCCCCGCATGCCCGCCCACGGCCGCTGCGTAACCACCAAAGCCGAAATGGCAAGGCTGAGAGCCAAAACCGGCAATTTCACCGGCTACGTGGTCGAAGTCTGCACGTCGTGTAACTGGAACCACCTAGCGAAAACCTACCTGTTGAGTCCGCTGGACTGACGCTCAGCGCGCACCTAGCGGCCGGGGGCGCGATCCGACAGGTTCGCTTGGCTGGTTCGCTCGGTGGGTTCGACCCTGCACGTGACCGCGCGTGGCTGGTACTTCGGGCACAGCGCACCATTTGGCGCACGATACGTGGGGCTTTGCACTCCTCGCCCGTTGTGCACTTGGCTCCGAACTCGACAGTTCGGGACCGGATCACTCTGGGTCGCTCCGGCAAGCCTCCGCTCCCACGCTTCGCTATGTCCGTTAGTCGGCGCCTTAGCTTCCGCTGCCGTACAGCCCGAGGGCGTCGGCTTCGCTGTCGCCCATGTGGTAGCTCTCTTCGTCGTTCGGGAAGGCGCCCGTACGAACGTCGTCGGCATAGGCGGTAAGCGCATCGATCGAGGCGGACTTCAGGTCGGCGTATCGGCGCACAAACTTGGGTACGAAGCGGTCCTCGATGCCCAATACGTCGTGATACACGAGCACTTGGCCGTCGCAGTGCGGACCAGCACCGATGCCGATGGTGGGGATGTCGATCGCTGCGGTGATCATCTCGGCGACCCGTACGGGTACTCCTTCGAGCACGATCCCAAACACGCCGGCGTGGGCGAGGGCTTTGGCGTCTTCGACCAACTCGAGGGCCGAGTCGGCCTTCTTTCCCTGCACTTTGAAACCGCCCATGGTGTGAACCGACTGCGGGGTGAGACCAATGTGGCCCATCACCGGAATTTCGGCGTCGATGAGCGCTTCGATCATGGGCAGCCGCTTGCGTCCGCCTTCGAGCTTGACGCATTCGGCGCCAGCTCGGATCAAGGTGGCGGCGTTACGGACGGTCTCTTCGACCGATACGTGGTAGCTCATCCAGGGCAGGTCGCCCACGATGAGGCTGTGGGGCTTGGCCCGGGCAACCGCGGCGGTGTGATGCGCCATGTCGTCGACGGTGACCTGGAGGGTGTCGTCGTAGCCGAGCACCACCATCGCGACCGAGTCGCCGACCAGGATCATGTCGGCGCCGGCGGCCGAGGCCATACGCGCCCCGGGTGCGTCGTACGCGGTGAGCATCACGAGTTTGTCGTCGCCATCGGAGGCTTTGCGCGAGCCAACCATGGGCGCAGTGATCTTCTTTGGCGCGGAAGTCGCCATGTGAATTCTCCTTTACCGTCCAAGGCCATTGGCTCCCGGCGGTGCTTTCACTATAGGTGGCGCGACCGTTTTGCAAAAGGCCGGGTCGGATAACGGCGTTCGGGTTTTGATTATTTGAGCATCATTTCAAGGCGGTTTCGCTTTACTTCCTGGTCGGGCGGCCGAATGGGTCATATGGACCAGACGCTTAGTGCTTCCAAAATCGTGATGATCGATGACCAGGTTTCGTACGCCGAAGCCTTTGGGTTGGCGCTGTCGCTCACCGACGACCTCGACCTGGTCGCCCGCGCCCCGGAGGCCATTACTGGTGCCGAACTGTGCCATGGCCTTAGCCCTGACCTGCTGGTTTGTGACTACCGGTTGCCGGGTGGCGACACCGGCGTGGCCTGTGCTGAGCGGCTCCGTCAAGACGGTTTCGACAAGCCCGTTGTGATCCTCACCGGCTTTCCGGCTCCGCAGGTGATCCGGGAAGCGTCAGCCATCGAAGATGTGACGGTGCTGTCGAAAGATGTCTCGGTCGTCGATTTGGTTGCGGCGCTGCGCAAAGTGCTCGCTGGGCGAAGTGCGTCGATCGATTCGACCGCTTCACCGGTAAAGCTCTCGGCTGGCGAGCTCGAAGTACTCGAGTTGCTCAACCAAGGCGTGACGGCGGCCGAGATTGCCGAAACCCTGCATCTGTCGCTGCACACCATCCGTGCTCGCATCAAAACCCTGCTCAAAAAGCTTGGCGCGACCAGCCAAGTCGAGGCCCTGGCAACCGCCACGCGTCACGGCATCTTGGTCCCGCCGACCTGAGCCTTACCCGCTAACTCAACATCGCCACCGGCTCGGGAGGGACAGTGACGGTTACCAACAATCAGACCCACGACATCTCAG
>CALHTF010000073.1 GCA_938038815.1 uncultured Acidimicrobiales bacterium
GGCGCCTACCTCGGCCTGTACCTCGATATCTCCTTCACCCTGTTGGCCATCATCTTGACGATCGCCTTTGGCGTGTTGAACATCGTCGGCGCAAAAGAAACCAACCTGCTCCAGCGCGGACTCGTCACCTCGCTCGTTGTCATCCTCACCGCCTTCATCATCCTCGGCATAGGCGAAGTTGACGGCGGTGAAGCATTCGCCCCGAACAGCGCCGACCAAGCGTTCTTCCGCTCTGGGCTCGTTGGATTCGTCTCGACCATCGGCCTTGTCTTTGTGTCATACGCGGGCCTCACGAAGGTCGCAAGTGTCGCCGAGGAGATCGAAAACCCAGATAGGAACATTCCGCTCGGCATGACACTGTCGCTGGCGACCGCCACGATCATCTACACCCTCGGCACTCTCATTTTGATCAACGTGCTCGACCAGACGTCGCTCGAATCAAGCCTGACGCCGGTGGCTGACGCCGGCGATGTCTTCCTCGACTGGGTCCCTGCCGATCTCGGCGTGATCTTGATCGTCGTGGCCGCAATCGCTGCGTTTGCGTCGACCGGCAACGCCGGAATTTTGTCGGCCTCCCGGTATCCGTACGCCATGGCGAAGGACAAGCTGGTGCCTGGCTCGCTGGCCGAACTCGGCCGGTTCGGCACGCCGACAAAGTCGGTCGTTATGACCGTTGTGTCGATGGTGGTCGTATTGCTCGTCTTTGACGTCGAAGCGGTGGCAAAACTGGCGTCGGCATTCCAGCTCGTGCTCTTCGCCCTGATCTGCGTTGCGGTAATCGTGATGCGCGAGAGTCGCATCGACAGCTATAAACCTGGCTTCCGGGCCCCGTTCTACCCGTGGCTTCAGATCGCTGGAATCGTGGTTTCGCTCTGGCTCATCAGTGAGATGGGTGCTCTTGCTATCGCGTTCACGGTGGCGCTCCTACTCGGTTGTGTTGGATGGTACCGGTGGTATGCCTCGGCAAACGTCGTACGACGTGGTGCGATCTTCCACGTGCACCAACGCCTCGGCGAGCAGGTGTATGAAGGGCTCGAACGCGAGCTAATGACCATCATCCACGACCGCACCGAAGACGAGGACCTCACCTACGAAGCGTTGATTGCTCGCTCTGCGGTAGTCGATCTCCAGACCGGTACCTTCGACAACGCCAGCCTCAGCGCTCTCCTGCGAGCGACGGTCAGCGAGCGCTTCGAGGCGGGTGAAGTCATTGCGGAGACCATCACCGATTCGCTGGGATTCCGACCGGTTGGTGAAGGCGTGTACATGTCGATCGCTGTGTTGAACGATATCGATCAGCCAGAGCTCGTCGTGTACCGCTTCGGTCCAGAGGTCAAGCGGTCGATCATCGACGGTGACCTCGTCGTCGACGACCTTCAAGACGCGCACACGCTGTTGTTTCTCGTGTCACCCACCCGGCCTGTCGGCCTTGATCTGCGTCTGGCTGGCCACATTGCCGAGGTGGTGCAGAGCGATCACTTCACCGATCGCTGGTTGCGCGCAAAAGACGACAAGGCGCTGAATGCGATCCTGATGCGCGACGACCACTTCTACCATGGCCCGGTCGAGACCATGCCGTTCCTCGTCGAACAGCTCGGCCGCACCGTTGGCGAACTCGACCTACCGAGTTCGTGCATCTTGGCGCTCATCGAGCGCGACGGTGAACTCGTTATCCCGACCCCTGATGTCACGCTCCTCGCCTTCGACGGTGTCGCTATTATTGGCGATCCCAGCGATATCGAGCTTCTCAACGAAGGCCTCGACCCTTTCGAAGCGCACTACGCTGAGCTTGCAAGGGCCGAACCCGATCCGGCTCCGAGCGATACCCCGCTCGAGTGATGAAGCTCGGGCAGCGTCGCTCTGCTCGGTCGACCTCCGGCAAGATGACCGCCTAGGACCGCCCAGACTAGTTTCGCTGCCATGGCCACAACCGACGAAACCCCCATCATCATCGCCAAGCCTCGACCACATACGACGGTCATCACACTCAATCGGCCCGAGCGGATGAACTCGATGGCATTCGAGCTGATGGTTCCCCTTCACGAAGCCTTCGAGCAGGTTGGTGCCGACAACGACACGCATTGCGTGGTGCTGACCGGCGCAGGACGCGGTTTCTGCTCTGGTGCCGACACAAGTAACGACGGGGGCCCGCCACCCAACATCGAAGGCATGACGTTGACCCGCATCGCGACGAAGGCGATGACCGTGCTCGCCGACCTCGTGCCCACCATGCAACAGATGCCCCAACCGGTGATCTGCGCCATCAACGGTGCAGCGATCGGTGGCGGCATGTGCCTCACGTTGGGCGCTGACATTCGGCTGGCGGGGGAGTCGGCGTACTTTCGTGCCGCTGGGATAAACAACGGCCTCACGGCGACCGAGTTGGGTCTTAGCTTTTTGCTGCCACGGGCCATCGGGTCATCTCGTGCGATGGAGATCATGCTGTCGGGGCGAGATGTTGATGCGGCCGAAGCGGCCGCGATCGGCCTTGTGTCGCGGGTCGTTCCCGACGATGACTTGTTGACTGAGGCTCTAGATCTCGCCGACCAGATCAACGGCTGGAGCACCCAGGGAACCGCGTTGACCAAGCGCACGATGTGGGCCGGACTCGAGATGGGCAGCCTCCGGGCTGCCATCGAAATGGAAACTCACGCCCAGCTGTACGTGCGTCTGACAACCAAGAACTTCGAAGAAGCGGTAAAGGCTCGCAAAGAGGGTCGACCGCCAGAGTTCGCCGACTAACCGCTCTGATCCGCGTGGCAACCGCCCATCTCGACACCGATGCCCACCCGATAGCCGACTCGGCGTTTATCGACCGGTGCCGCGGCACCCTCGACCGCGACGGTGTCCTGGTGCTCAAGGGCTTTGCACAGCGCGACATGATCGACCGCGTCGTGGCCGAGTCGGCCCCCAAGGAGGCGGCGGCGTTCTACGCGGGTACGACCCACAACGTGTATCTCACCTCACCCGATGATCGTTTCGGGGCCGAGCACCCGCACAACCGCCAGGTTGTCAGTAGCAAGGGTTTGATCGCCGACGACGAGATTCCAGCCGACTCGCCTTTGCGAGAGGTCTACGGTGACAAAGCCTTTCGAGCGTTTCTGTGCGGGGTGCTCGGCATCGACCAGATCCATCCCTATGTCGACACGCTGTCCTCGATCAACGTGCACTTCGCCGCCGAAGGTATGGAGCTTGGCTGGCACTTCGACAACTCGTCGTTTGCGGTCACCATGCTGCTCCAAGCCGCCGAAGCGGGCGCCCGCTTCGAGTATGTTCCGGCGGTGCGCGATGCGAACAGCATGGGCTACGAGCGCGTGGGCGAGGTGCTCGACGGCACTACGGCGGTCTCGACGCTCGAGTTTGAACCCGGCGACCTTGTGCTCTTTCGCGGGCGACACGCCCTGCACCGGGTAACCCCAACCGAAGGCGGAACGACGCGAATGCTCGTGGTGTTCGCCTACAA
This sequence comes from uncultured Acidimicrobiales bacterium, assembly GCA_938038815.1. Lineage (GTDB taxonomy): Bacteria > Actinomycetota > Acidimicrobiia > Acidimicrobiales > SHLQ01 > CALLQB01. The sequence goes on from CALHTF010000073.1 coordinate 3,464, forward strand.
CGACCAGCCAGGCGTGGCCTTATCCGATTCGGCGGTGGCGACCTTCTACGGTCGCGACGCCTGACCCCGAGTTCTAGTAGCGGTCGTTCTTCTTCTTGGGCGGTGCCTTAAACGGTGCCTCGATCAACGCCTCGAAGCGCTGATCGTCGGGCTGGTTGGGCTCGTTAAGGTTCTGGAGGAACTTCTTGAGCGCCTTGCGAGCCGGCGGCACGTGATCGCCCTTGGTGTCGGCCGACCGAGCAAGCGCATCTTTGACCTTGGTGACCCGCTCTTTGCGGGCGGCCTTCTCTTCGTCGGAACGTTCGACGGCGGGCTTCTTGTTCTTCTTCGCTTCCTCGGCCGCGATGCGGCGGGCTTCGGATTCTTGAAGGGGGGTGAGCTTCTTGGAAGGCACGGCGGCAGATCTCCTGAGACTGGTTGGCAACCGAAGTCTGAGTCTAACGAGTCAGGCGACTACGCGAGATCGTTGAGCAGACCTTCGGCAAATCCAATGGTGCCGCCCGGGCTGGTCAGCGCATGTTGGGTGCCGGCGTGGATGTCGCGGAAGCACCGGTTGAGCGGGCCCTGACGGAGGCCGGCGGTACCCGAATGCAGGTAACACTGCCGCACGATGTCGGCGCCTTCTTGGGTCACAAAGATGTTGGCCTGCATCGCCGCCGCACCGAGTTTGGCGTCGTAGGTGTCGGTGGCGATGATGCTGGCTTCGAGTTCGGCGTAGCTGGTCTTCACCCACAGTTCGGCGGCCCGGAACCGCGACTCGAGTACGCCGAGGTCGTACAGGAACCGATGGTCCTCACCGATCTTGGTCTTGCCAGCCATGCGCTGCTTGGTTGCGGCGATCTTCATCGTCTCGTCGAGAGCCCGGCGAACCACGCCGAGGGCAAACGCCGCGTGGCCCGCTGAGGTGAGCGGAATGACGCCGAGGTCATACATCGGCCCACCGCGCAGACGAGGTGCGCCCAGCGGGAACGTGGCGTGCCGGGGGATCAACACCGAGTCGAGCGTGTAGTCGTAGCTGGCGGTTCCTTGCAGCCCCAGCACGTCCCAGTTGCCCACCACGTCCGCGTTCTCGCGAGGGGTGATGCAGAACAAGTATTCGCCATCGCTGCCGTCGGTCGGATTGGTGATGACGCCCGCACCGGCCCAAGCGGCATGGTTCATGCCCGACCCAAACTGATAGCTGCCGGTAACCGTTACGCCCGCGTCGCTGACCTCGCCGACGCCGAGCGGCGCGAACTGACCGGCGGCGAGGGGGACGCCGTCGCCGAACATCTCGTCGGTGAGGGTGTCGGGGCAGTAGGCGGCGAAGTATGCCGTGGTGGCCGCACTGGCCATCAGGCACCAACCGGCCGAGCCATCGGCCCGGGCGATTTCGGCCCACACGTCCATCGAGTCGGTAAGGCTAAGTTCGGGCCCGCCGAGCACCTTGGGGATCATGGTGGCGTGGAGGTCGGCTTCGACCATGGCATCGACGCTGCTGATCGGCAGCGGATCGCCAACCGCCTTCTCGGCGTTGGAGTCGATGAGTTCGAAGAGGTCTTTGGCAGCGTCGAGATGAGTGCTCATAGTGCGAGGGTACCTACTGATCGGCGGCGATGGCGTCGATGATGACCTGCGCCAATTGGGGAGCGCCGTCCTCCTGGAAGAAGTGATGGGCCCCGGTCTTCGTCGAGGTAGTGGACTCGAAGCGTGCCGCCGTCCTGGTCGGATCTTTCTCTCGAGGTGCGGCGCGGACGTTATCCGGACCGGAGGTGGAATTGGTTAGCCGAGGGCCAAGGCGGCGTTGAAGCCGTCGTAGATGGCGCCCTCGATGTAGGTGATGCCCGACGCATCGCCGACCACGGTCGTGTCGGTTCCGGCGATGGTTTCCCAAGCGTCGAGGTGCGGGTTGGCAACAAGCCCGGTCGCGATGATCACCGATTGTGCCGCAACGGTTGCTGCGGTGGGTACGCCGTCGACGTCGGTGGTGTAGTGCACGGAGTCGTCGTCGATACGGGTCACCGTGGCTCCGTTGATCAACGTCGCACCGTGGTCGCGCAGGTCGGTGAGAACTCGCCAGCGCCGAGGGTGCGCCATCTCGGGAGCCATTGTTGGACCCTGGTCGATCACGGTCACCTGGCGGCCACGGTCGACCAAGAACTCGGCGATCTCGATGCCGACCAAACCGCCGCCCACGATGGCGACCTCTTTGCCGACCGGCATGTAGAACTCGGTGAGCTTGGCGAGACGTTCGGCGTCGGCGGTGAGGCCGAGGACTCGGCCGGCGGTTGCCGCTAATCGTCCGGCCAGCGGCACCTTGCTGGCATCGCCATCGCCGGCGCCGGTAAGTATCTTGCGCAAGTCGTCGCCGTCGACCACATGTTTGAGGTTTGCGCCGGGCACGGCCGAGCGCTCGCGGGCGCCGCCGATGGCGACGATCACATGGTCGGGCGACAAGGCTCGAATGTTCTCGGCGTTGGCTGCGGTTCCAGTGCGTACGTCGACTCCGAGAACCTCCATCTGGTTGGTGAGCCAGGCGAGCAGCGGTCGGTTTGGTTCGTACACCAATGCAGCGAATCGCAATGCCCCACCGAGTTGGGGCGATGACTCGAACAGCGTGACGGTGTGGCCGCGCGACGCAGCGACCCGGGCGGCCTCCATGCCCGCTGGGCCGCCCCCGACAACCACCACCCGCTTGGGGTCTGCTGCCGTGGTGCGGTCGGCATCGCCAAACTCGTTCTCGTTGCCCAGCGCTGGGTTGACCGCACAATGGACTCGGCGGTCGAAGAACGGCGATGCCACACACACGTAGCAGTTGATGCACGGCCGAATGTTCTCCGGCGCACCTGCCGCGAGTTTGTTGGCGATTGCGGGGTCGGCGAGTAACTGGCGGCCCATGGCGATGAGGTCGGCGTGGCCGTCGGCGAGCATCTGTTCGCCGACTTCGGGCTTAACCCGGCCAACGCCGATGATCGGGATGTCGAGATCGGCCTTGAGTCGGGCGCTCAGGAGCTTGTGTTTTGCTTCGGTGTGGGGGAGCGTGCCGAGCGTAAAGGCCGACGCCGACGTTCCGTCGCCGTACGCGCTGAGGTGAATCGCCGCCGCGCCGGCTTGTTGGGCGAGGCGGGCGGTGATCCGGGCGTCGGCAAACTCGATGCCTTGGGGAGTGAGGTACTCGACCGCGTCGAGCCGACACCAGATCGGGATCTCGTCGTTTACCCGTTGGCGCATGGCGGTAATGATCTCGACGAGAAAACGCGACCGTTGCTCGATCGAGCCGCCGTATTCGTCGGTCCGGGTGTTCCACGCCTTCGAGAGGAACGCCGAGATCAGGTAGCCGTGACTGGCGTGAATCTCGACCCCGTCGAAGCCGGCGTCGCGCGCTCGGCGGCCCGCCTCAGCAAACTTGTCGACCGTCTCGAGAATGTCGTCGGTCGTCATCTCTTTGAGTTGGCCGCCGCCGTCGCCGTTGACCGCCGCCATCCACCCGAGTTCTTCGGCGGTGCTGTCGCCGATCATGGTGAACGATCCGTGCCACTCGGGGATCGACGGCACCAAGATGTCGCGCCCTTCCTTCTTGTCGACCCGCGACACCTTTCCGTGGTGGGCCAACTGCACGGCGATCTTGGCGCCTTGGGCATGGACCCGGCTCGTGAGCTCCTGCATGCCGGGAATGAAGGCGTCGTCGGAGAGTCCGAGTTGATGTCGGGAGTTGGCACCGTTGGGGTAATCCATGGCGCACGTTTCGGTGATGACCAGGCCCACCCCTCCCCGAGCTCGCTCTTCGTAGTAGGCGATGATCGCCTCGTTGGCGAGGCCGTCGCCTTCGACCATCTCGACCCCCATTGGGGCCTGAACGATCCGGTTGCGCAGCTCCATACTGCCGATGGAGGTGGGGGAGAGCAGACGCGAGAAGTTGGTCATCGTTAGTCCCGTGCGGGGTGGCCGGCTGCCACCGCGCCGTAGTAGTTGGTCGACATATAGGTCGGGCTATCGACGGCCAGAACCGCGGCGATTTCGGCCTTGAGCGCCTTGGCCTCGGCAACCTCGGGGGTCTCGCTGCGGGCCATCGCCAACAGGTCGACGACGTGGAGGGCGAGTTGTGGTTGGTCGGCGTCAAGATGCGCGCGAGCGGCGTCGAGCACCGCCTGCTTGTCGGTGATGGCGGCCAGCACGGCATCGGTGCTGGCGGTGAGCGGTGCGGGATGCAGCGACGTGATGTTGCGGTCCCACCAGCCCGCCTCGATGCGCCAGACCTCGCGAACGATGTAGTCGGCGCACCCGTAGGTCTGGGGTAGCCACGGCGAGTCGGCGTATTCGGCAGGTAGCTCGATCTGGTTCACCGCGTCTTCGAGCACCATGCCCGAGTTCATGAGTTCGAGCGTGCGGTCGCGGAGCCAGCGCAGCGCGTCGCGCACGGTGGTCAGGTAGTCCTGAATCGCCTCGGCGCCTTCGATGTTGGTGCCGTACTCGCGAATCAACAGCTGGGCCGGAAGCTCGAGATAGCGGTCCATCTGGTCGGCCCACGCTCGTGGGTCGCGCGGCGACCGCAACGGCGAGCCAGCGTTCGGGAAGCTGCCGATGGTGGCGTTTGCCCCGTACAGAATGTGGTCGTCGGGGAACCAGAGGCCGCTGCCGTCGTCGGTTTCGGCGTGACTATGGATCAGCGTGATCGGCCGCTCGGTGTCGAGGGTGAGCTCGTCGATGTAGGTGACGTCGGGGTCGCGCAGCACCGTAAACATCTCGGTGCCGACGATGCTGTTGGTGGCAAAACCGAACTGCCACTCGGTGACCCGCTCGAGGTATTCCTGGGTCTCGCGATAACGACGGAGCCGAAGCAGCACATTGCGCTGGGCGATCACGATGGGCGGCGGGTCGCCTCGTTCTTCGTTGTGGGCAAACCAGACCTCGACGCCATGGTTGTAGGCGGTGTGACCGTGGCTGTACACCAAGTGGGTGATCGGTTTGTCCGAAACGGTTCGCACGTTGGCGATCATTTCGGCGGCCCGGTGGGCGTTGATGCCGGTGTCGACCTGCAGCAGACCTGCGCCATGGTCGACGGTGAGCGCGTTGCCCGTGTCGAACTGGATGTCTTGCAGCCACATGCCGTCGGCGACTTGGCGGAACCCGAGTGCGCCGACGCTCCCGCCGGTCGGGTTTTCCTCGAACCAGTCGACGGTGCCTTCGATTCGTTCGCCTACCCGCTTCTTGCTCGTCATAGACAGAGCCTAGAGACGGTGGCGGATCGAGGCGAAAACTACCGATCGCTCGCAGGGCCCGCAGCGGCCAGGTTGCGAAGCCGTTCGACCCGCTCGTCGCCTGCCCCGAGATAGTGCACCAGGGTGCCGAGCACCGCTTCGGCATCGAGCGAATCGGCGGCGTGCATCTCTTCGAGGTCCGCCCAGTCCTTGGTTCGGTTGAAGAATGCTTTGAATACCGCGAGGTCGCGGCAGGAGAGAAACGGTATGAGTTCTCCAGCGAACTCCTCGTGTCGAGCTCGGTCGGCGGCGCTGCGGTGGAAGTCGGTGGTATTGAAGAACACATCGACCGGCGTCTCGGCCCACCACAGTCGGGTCTGGCCATCGCGTTGGATGGCGAGTCGGTCGTCGTCGCTCACGGTGATGGCGTCGGGGAGCGCGGCGTACACCGACTCGGCCGCACCGACGGCGACGAACACGTTGATATCGATGTCGATCGTGGCTCGGGCTCGTTGCGTGCACCAGGCCAGTGCTAGCGCTCCACCGAACGCGTGGGCGATGCCTGATGCATCGAGCGCTTTGTGTAACGCCACAATGCGTTCGACCAGGTTCACAGCTGACGAAAGACGGGTGCTTCGAGTGCTGTGGTGTGGCGGGCTGGGAACTGGCTGGCCAGTTCGAGTACCGCTACCAACTCGTCGCCCCGAGCGAGCCCGTCGGCGCTTCGTCGGCGGCGGCGCAGCTCGACGTCGGTCGCAAACCCTGCCGCGTGCAAAACCCGGTTCAGGGTCTTTACGGTCGGGGTCTTCGTGCCCGACTCATACGCGGCGAGGGTCGAGTGTGAGGTGCCCGCCCGTTCGGCCAACTCGCGAAGGGTGAGTCCGGCGCGCTGGCGAGCCGATTTCAGGAGGTGGGAGGCGTTCATAGAGTGATGGTATCTATTTAGATACCAATGGTCAACCGGCTTGGTCGGGATCAACGAATAACCCGCCGGGGTTTCGGCAGTAGCATTTCGTGATGGCTACCGAAGCACCTCCGCGCGCAATCACCGACGACGAGATCGCAACGTTCCGCCGCGACGGCGTGGTCATGCTGCCCTCGATGTTCGATACCAAATGGGTCGAGCTCGTCGACGCCGGGCTGACCGCCCACGCCGACACCCCGACGAGTCGAGCCCGGATCTGGGATCGCGACGAGCAGGGCCGCACCATGTTCTGGGACAGCATGGCTTGGCACGATCGTCCCGAATACCAGCGCTTTGTGTTTGAGTCTCCCGCAGCGGAGATCGCGGCGACGGTGCTCGGTTCGCGCCAGGTGAACTTCTTCTTCGATGCGGTGTTTGTGCGCTCGCCCGGTTCGCAGTTCGAGACGCCATGGCATCAAGACGAGCCGTATTGGTCGGTCGATGGCCACGACACGTGCACGGTGTGGATGCCGCTCGGTCCGGTGAAGGCCAAGAATGCTCTGGCGTTTGTGCCCGGATCGCACCTCGACGGTGCAGTGTTCGACCAGCCGGACTTTGGGGTGCTCAACCCCGACGCCAAAGCAGATGTCGACCGGAGCGACTTCTCCGCAATAGCCGATGCCGACATTCCCGACATCGACGCCGACCGCGAGCGGTACGGCGTGGTGAACTGGGACATGGAACCCGGCGACTGTGTGGTGTTTAACAGCCGCATCCTGCACGGCGGCTCGGGCTTGCTCGACCCCGACGTTGGGCTTCGGGTCTTTACCTCGAAGTGGTTGGGCGACGATGTGCGCATTGCGTTTCGGGCCGAAGGCATGGATCCCGACTTCAGCGCGATCATGCAGGCCCACGGGCTCGCCGCTGGTGACCGGCCAGGCACCGATCTGCTTCCCTTGGTCTGGTCGGCCGGCTAACCCGCCGGCCACACCGCATCGGTCGAGAAGCTCGTCAATACCGGTCATGCGGAGTCACCGTATCCGCTCGCCTCGTGCGGAGTAATTTGCGCCGTATAGGAAGGACCCTTATGAGCGTGCCGTACACCAACGATCTCGAGACCCTGCAGACCTGGATCGGTCGCACCGCCGAAGTCACCGAACACATTTCGACTGCGGCGTGTCAACGACTCGAACACACCCTCGACCTCGAGCCGCGGCTCGCCGATGGCGATCCGCTTCCGCCGCTGTGGCACTTCATCTCCCATTTGCCGGAGGCGAGCACCGCCGATCTCGACGTCGACGGCCATCCGAAACGGGGCGGCTTTCTGCCCCCGGTAGCGTTGCCCCGTCGCATGTGGGCCGGTGGGCGATTTCGGTTCAACGGCGACCTGCATCTGGGTGAAGAGGTCACCAAGCGGTCGACGATCGCCAACGTAGAGATGAAGCAAGGGCGAACCGGATCGCTGTGCTTTGTGACCGTTCATCACGACCTGATGGTTGGTGACGATGTGCGGATCTCTGAGGAACAGGACTTGGTGTACAAGCAAGACGCGGCGCCGGGTACGCCGGCACCTACCCCGAAACCCGCACCTGACAACGCCGACTTCAGCCAGACGATTTCCCCCTCGGAGGCGCTGCTCTTTCGGTACTCGGCGCTGACCTTCAACAGTCACCGAATCCACTACGACCGCCAGTACGCCCAAGAGGTCGAAGGGTATCCAAGCCTGGTGTTCCATGGGCCACTCACCGCCACCTTGCTCGCTGGCCTCGCAGTACAGGAGTCGGGGAAGAAACTGGCGACCTTCTCGTTCCGGGGAATGGCGCCGTTGTTCGAGGACCGGCCGTTCACCATCTCGGGCGCAGCCGACGGCGACAACCTGGAACTGTGGGCGGCTACCCCCGACGGGGGACTAGCGATGAAAGCAACCGCGACCGTCGCCTAGTCGGCGCTCGTCGGTTCGGGTTCGGCGACGGGCTCGACGTGCCAGGTCCATCGCTCGCCGTCGGCCGATGCCGATACCTGCCAGCCAAACAGGTCGCCTGCCCGCACGTCGATCGGTTCGGCGATCGGCATGAAACCTTGCGACCAACTCGAGCCCTCGCGGGTCGGATTGTTGTCGACCGTAACGCCGGGGCACAGCAGCGAATCGAACCAACACGCAAGACCATGCAGCACACCGTCGCGTCCGACGCGAAGCGTGCCCGAGCACACCGTGTCCTGATTTGGTGTGGTGGTGAGATCGATGTCGGCCGCGAGTGCTGGTTCGCCCAGCAAGTTGAGCGGGGTGATGTCCCCAAACCACAGTGTGCGGGCGGCCCGGCGATACGCCGACGTGTAGTTGTAGGGGAGTTCGGGCAGCAGCCAGTCCGAGACAAGGAGGTGGTCGTCGAACGCCTCGGCTGCCGACACCCACATGCGGAGTTGTTGGGGGATGATGGCCGCATCGGGCTTGAGCAGTCGGGCTCGGGCATCGGCAGCCCACGCCACGATTCCTTCGTCGACCGCCGCGTTGCCGATGGTCTCGGTGATGAGCACATCGGCGGGCTCGGGAATGCCGAGGTCGATCGACCACCCAGCGAGAAACTCGATCCGGTCGTCAAACCCGTTCTCCTCAGCGAGTTCCTTCGCCACATCGATAACGGGCCCACCCTCGATGGCGTACACCTTCTTGGCGCCCGCTTCGCAGGCCATGAAGGTAAGGATCCCGGTGCCACAACCAATGTCGAGCACCACATCGTCGGGCCGAATAGTGGCCTCGATCGCACGCCGGTACGAATCCATACGGGCGGTGTCGAGCAACATGCTCAGGTGGTAGTCGAGCACCTGGGAGTGCGAGCCCACCCGTTGCCAAAACGGGCTTCCAGGCAGGTGAGGCATGGCGGCGAACCTAGTCTTCGGGGGCGAAGTCGTCCCACTGGGGTTTGCGCCGCGGTTGCTCTGGGGTGGCCGGGGGTTCGGGCTCTGGTGCTGGCACCGGCTCTGGCTCCTGCTTCGGTTCTGGCGCAACGGCCGCCGGTTCGGGCTCGTCGTCGGTTGCCTTGGTGTGTTCGTGCGATGGGCGCAGAACCGCAGCGGCCAGCGCGGTGGTGATCGGAACGGCAGCGACCAGTCCGACCGATCCGCACAAGGTACGGACGATCTCCACCGCAATCAGTTCGGAGTTGGCCACCATGTTGAGCGGTTGGTCCGACACGGCGAATAACAAGATGAGCGGCATGCTGGCCCCGGCGTAGGCGAGCAACAGCGTATTGACCGTCGAGGCGATGTGATCTCGCCCGACCCGGATACCCGACGCAACCAGATCGGTGGTGGGCAGGTTCGGGCTGCGATGTCGGAGCTCGGCAACGGTCGCCACCTGAGTGACGGTCACGTCGTCGAGCGCGCCGAGCGCACCGATCACCGCGCCACCGAGCAGCAGACCTTTGACATCGAGGTTCTCGGCGATAAAGGGCAGTACCAGTGCTTCTTCGGTGGCGAGACCGGTGAACCGCCCGATGTAGAAGAACAGCCATGCCAACCCGAGGGTGAGCACTAACGACATCAACGTGCCGGCGAGCGCAACGGTGGTGGTGGGGGTGAACCCGTGCGTCAGATACAAGCTGATGAACGCGATCGCCGACGCAGCGACCACCGAGACCAGGATCGGGTCGTTTCCGTCGAGGGCCGATGGCGCAACGAACGACACCAAGACCACCAAGGTGGCGATCATCGCCACCAGCGCCAACACACCTCGGAACCGGCCGAGCGCGATCACGACGATCGCAAACAGCCCAGCCAGCCACACCAACGAACTGCGGCGGTCCTGGTCGGCGTAGAAGTACACATCGGTCGAGTCTTCGTAGCCGAGGATGATTTGGTCGCCCGGCGCAACGTCGGGCACCACGTTGTTGAACTCGAGGTTCATCTCGGGCAACGTGACCGACTCGCCCGCCTCGGCACCTTCGTTGAGCGTGAGGGTGAGAAGCCGGCAGTTCTGCGGGTCTTCGAGCGACGAGTAGCTGCATCGCTGATCGGTGACGTCGTCGACCGTGGCGCTCAGTCGCTCGCTGGCTAGGCCAATCTCGTCGGCGTTTTCTATGGCGCTGCGTTGACCCTCGCCGGTCGGCCAAAGCACGATGCCGGCGATGATGGTGGCCAGGGCTGCCAGGACCACCCCGCCGAGGACCATGCGCAGCATTGGGTCGCGGGCCCACACCTGCCAACCACCGTGGAGTCCGTGGTCGTGGCTGTGTGAGTGGCCATGGGAGTGGCCAGGTTCGGACGTCACATCGCCATGGTATGCGAGATGCGGTCAACGGCTAGGTAGTGGCTGACTCTGAGTCAGCGCACGGAAACAAAACCCTGACTCTGCGTCAGCTCTAGGATCGGGGCATGGCCCGTCCAGAGCATTGGGAAGGGAGTCGATCCGGAAAATGCTGGTGCTCGACTCGAAATTCGGCTGGTCGCCGGGTCTAGATTGAGGCATCAAAAAGTTGTCGGACTAGATCCGGCCTGGACAATGGGGTCCCGCCAATATGCCCGAGTTAGCAGTTCACACCCGGCTCCGCCGATCGCCGTACTACGAGGCGACGGTGGCCGAAGGCGTAACGGCCTTCATCCCGTACAACGCTATGTTGTTGCCCCTCGGGTTCGGGCAGCCCGAGGTCGAGTACCGGCGCCTCACCGAGGGCGTGTCGATGTGGGATGTCGCCGTCGAGCGGCAGATCCAACTGTTGGGTCCTGACGCCGGACGGCTCGCGCAAGTGCTGTGTGCCCGTGACCTGTCCAAAGCCGTGGTCGGCCAAGGTAAGTACGTAGCGATCTGCGATCACGATGGCGTCCTCATCAACGACCCGGTGGCGTTGAAGCTGAGCGATGACTGCTGGTGGCTGTCGATTGCCGACTCCGACATTGGTCTGTGGGCGCGGTGTGTGGCTGCCGAGCGGGCGATGGACGTTGAAGTTTCCGAACCAGATGTTTCGCCGTTGGCCGTCCAGGGACCCGATGCCGAAGACGTGGTGGCGTCGATCTTTGGTGACTGGGTCCGCGACCTCAAGTACTTCTGGTTTGGCGACGCCGAACTCGAGGGCATCCCGCTCAAGGTCGCCCGGTCGGGTTGGTCGAAGCAAGGCGGCTTTGAGATCTACCTGATGGACGGCTCGCGAGGCCTCGACCTCTGGAACATCATCAAAGAGGCGGGGGAGCCGTGGAACATCGGCCCGAGCTACCCGAACCCGAGCGAACGGATCGAGAGCGGACTGCTTTCGTGGGGCGGTGACTGCGATGCGAACACCAACCCGTTTGAAGTCCGTCTGGAACGCTTTGTCGACCTCGACGTACCCGATGATGTGATCGGGATCGAGGCGTTGCGCCAGATCAAAGCCGAGGGCCCCAAGCGTCATCAACTCGGCATCGTGCTCGAAGGCGACGAGCCTCGCTCTGGACACATGCAGTGGTACGACGTGCTCATGGGTGGCGAACGGGTCGGCGACATGACCAACGGAACCTGGAGCTACAAGCTCGAACGCAACATCGGCTTTGGTTTGGTGTCGGTCGATTGCCAGATCGGCGATTCGGTCGAGGTCAACAAAGACGGCGAGGTGATCCCCGGACGCCTCACCGACATCCCATTCAGCCGCGAAGATCGCTAGCGCCTTGTAGCGGGGGCAAAACCGAAGAGGTACTACGGTGCGCTCTGGGTAGGAAGTAGAAACCGGGAGCTATGGGCAAGTCATTAGAAGAGCGCATCGCCGCACAAGCGCTGTCGTACGTGGTCGACCCGCCCACCGGTCTCGACCCAGTGATCAATCTTGCTTCTCCAGCCGAGTTAGAAGGCCTGTTCGACCAAACCGTCGGGTTCGGGTTTGGCGACGATGAGGGCGCCCACGACGACGACTCGATCGTCGCGGCGGTCGACCTGGTCATTAAGCACTCGGTGCACACCAGTCATCCGCGATTCATCAACCAGAACTTCGCTGGTCCGGATTCGGTTTCGGTCGTGGGCGATTGGCTAGGTGCTGCACTTAACACCACCGGCGCCACCTTCGAGGCCGCACCGGTGTTCACCCTCATGGAGAGTGCCGTCCTTTCGAAGCTCGGGCGCATCGCCGGGTATGTCGACGCTGACGCCGAGCAAATTCCGATCCTGCCGCCCGGACTGTTTTGTCCTGGTGGTTCGACAGCAACCCTCTATGCGTTGCAGCTCGCTCGACATCGCATGCGACCCGATATCCGCCGCACGGGTGCAACGGGCGAGCAGATGACGTTGTTTGTCTCCGACTCCGGCCACTATGCCGCCAGCAAATCTGCCGCACTGCTCGGGATTGGTACCGACAGCGTGATCAAGGTCGATTCCGACGAACGCGGGGCGATCGTTCCCGATGCGCTTCGAGCTGCCATCACGGGATCGGCCGAAGCGGGCCAGGGTCCGTTTGCGATCATCGCCACCTCGGGCACCACGGTCACCTCGGCGTTCGACGATCTCAATGCGTTGGCCGGCATCGCCGAAGAGTTTGGTCTCTGGCTCCATGTCGACGGTTGCTACGGCGGGTCGGCGCTGTTCTCGGCCAAGCACCGTCACCTGCTCGACGGGGTCGAGCGGTCCGACTCGTTCGTGTGGAACCTGCACAAGATGATGGGCATGACCCAGCAGTGCACCGCCCTGCTGGTGCGCGAACCCGAGCTTCTGGCGCCCTGCTTTGCGCTCAACGCCGACTACCTCTTTCAGCCCGACAAGCTCAACGCCGAATTCGACTCCGGCGACCGCACCTTCCAATGCGCCCGCCGAATCGATGTGCTCAAGTTGTGGCTTGCATGGAAGCACCACGGCGACGCCGGGTTTGCCGCTCGCATCGACCACGCGGTCGAAATGGCCGAGCATGCCCGGCGCCGGATCGAAGCCTCGAACGGCGAGTTCGCCCCCGTAGTGGGCAACTTCACCAACGTCGTGTTCGGCTGGATACCGCCCAACCGGCGCCCCCTGTCGCTGTCGCCGGCCCACATTGCGGGCCTGGCCCCCGAGATCCACGCCGAGCTGCACGCTCTGGCGCCCAAGATCAAAGCCCAGATGCAGGCCAACGGAACCGCCATGGTCGGTTTCCAACCAATCGAAGGGTTGAACACCTTCCGGTTGCTGTTCATGAACCCCGACGTGACCGCAACCGATGTTGACGCCATGCTCGACCTGGTCGCCGACTACGGCGCCGAAGCGCTCACCTAGCGAGTCTCATGGCCCACCGGTACCTCAAGCAACGATCCGCTCAATCCGCAGTTGCCGACCACGAGGTAGCCGACAACGTTCGTCAGATGCTGGCCGACCTGCGGTCCGGGCGAGAGGCCGAGGCTGCGGCGCTTGCGCAGAAGTTTGATGGGTGGGGCGGCCCAGTAGTGGTTCGCCCGGAACTGGTCCGGCAGGCGCGAAACGACTTGGCTCCCTCGCTGATCGACGACATCGCCGCCGCTCATCGAAACATTCACGCCTTTGCTTCCGCGCAGCGCGAATCGTTGCAACCCTTTGAGATTGAGGTGAGCCCCGGCATTCGCGCCGGTCACAAGCTGGTGCCGGTGAACGTCGCCGGTTGTTATGTGCCGGCTGGCCGTTTCGCCCACATTGCCTCGGCGCTGATGAGTATCACGACCGCCAAGGTTGCCGGGGTGCAAACCGTGGTGGTCACGTCGCCCGCCCGCGATGACCGCGGTGGCGTGCACCCGGCGATTCTGGCCGCCGCCGAGATTGCCGGTGCCGACATCGTGCTCGGGCTCGGTGGCGTGCAAGGTGTGGCGGCGTTGGCCTTCGGGCTGTTTACCGGCCAACCGGCCGACATCATCGTCGGCCCTGGCAATGCCTACGTCGCGGAGGCCAAACGTCAGCTGTTTGGTGAAGTGGGGATCGATGTGATCGCTGGCCCGACCGAATCGATGATCATTGCCGACGAAACCGCCGACCCCCACCGGGTAGCGATCGACCTGGTCGGCCAAGCCGAGCACGGCCCCGATTCCCCGGTTTGGCTGGTCACGACTTCTCCGTTGCTCGCCGAGTCAGTTGCCGCCGAAGTCCCCAAGCTCGTCGACTCGCTGCCAGAACCGGCTCGAACCTCGGCTCGCACCGCCTGGGAGAACCACGGCGAGATCATCATCGCCGATACCAGCGAAGACGCGGCGGCCGTGAGCGATACGTACGCCGCCGAACACCTCCAGGTAATGGCCGCCGACCTCGGGTGGTGGCACCAGCGGCTCACCAACTACGGCTCGTTGTTCTTGGGTGAAGAAGCCACCGTCACCTTTGGCGATAAGAGTGCCGGGCCTAACCACATTCTGCCGACCCGCCGAGCAGCTCGGTACACGGGCGGTCTCAACGTGCTCAAGTTCCTGAAGCAACTCACCTACCAAGAACTGACGCCCGAGGCAGCCCGACAACAAGGCGAGCTGGCGGCCCGGATCTCGCGGTACGAGGGTATGGAGGGCCACGCCCGTTCGGCCGATCTACGAGCAGCGACCTCGGCGGAGTCTGCTTCGAGATTGGATCTCGACTTCACCGGGCAAGAACCGTTGCCTGGCGAAGCGGTGCGCAGGGCCAACGACCTGCTGCGCTCGGGCAAGTTGTTTCGCTACGGCGAAATGGCCGGCGATCAGGCCGATGCTGCCCGCCTCGAGGAAGAGTTTGCGGCGTTGCTGGACCGCCGGTACTGCGTAGCGTTCAACAGCTGCGGTGCATCATTGGCCGCGGCGCTCATCGCCGGAGGGGTCGAGCGAGGCGATCAGGTGTTGATGAATGCCTTCACGCTCGCTCCGGTTCCGGGTGCGGTTGCCCATGCGGGTGCCGAGCCGGTGTTTGTCGACATCACCGACGACTTCCATATCGATCTCGCCGACTTGCGTCGCCAGCAGGAGTCGACCGGCGCCCAGTGGCTTCTGCTGTCGTACATGCGAGGTCATATCCCGAACCTCGACGACGTGTTTGGGTTGTGCGCTGAGCTCGGCATCAAGGTGGTCGAGGATTGTGCCCACACGATGGGCGCCAGCTGGGACGGCCGGGCTACCGGAACGTTCGGCCTTGCCGGGTGCTTCAGTACTCAAACCTTCAAACACGCGAACTCGGGTGAAGGTGGCCTGTTGGTCACCGACGATGAAGACCTCGCCGCCCGAGCGACGCTGCTGTCGGGGTCGTACATGCTGTACCGCCAGCACGGTGCGCGTCCGAGCGATGAGGTGTTCGATCGCCACCGCCTCACGACGCCCAACTTCTCGATGCGGATGAGCGCGTTGGCGGCCGCCCTCGTACGCCCTCAGCTCGCCATGCTTGAGCGGCGCACCGAGGTTTGGAACGCCCGGTACCACCAACTCGCCGACGGACTC
The DNA here is from genome assembly GCA_938038815.1 of uncultured Acidimicrobiales bacterium. Classification (GTDB taxonomy): domain Bacteria; phylum Actinomycetota; class Acidimicrobiia; order Acidimicrobiales; family SHLQ01; genus CALLQB01. Next base: position 18,878 of record CALHTF010000073.1, read on the forward strand.
GACGCACTAGAAGGGGTACGAGTCCCCGAACGAGATAGACGCGAGCAGTTCGTTGCGTCGTCGATTCAGTTCTGCGTCGACCACCCTGACATCGCCGGGTGGGTCGATCGAGCGGCCGCCGCCGGCGTAGCGCTCAAGTGGTTCGGCGCCGACGACCCCATTGGTTTCACCAGTCGGTTCGACCATTGGCGTTATGCCGCCGAACAGTCGGTGCCCAACGCCGCCAAAGTGCTGTCGACCATGATCGACATGCGCATCCCGCTCTCTATGACTCCTGCTCAAACCGACCAAATTGTCGACGTGATCGCTGGTTCGCTCGGTCCGTAGCCCATAGCCCGGGGTGAGCTAGGTCGGGCGAGACTAGAGTCGGCGTATGGCGAGAGACGGGTCGATCTACCGGCGAGCTGAAGCGAAGCTGTGGGAGCACGTCGGCGCCGAACCTCGCGACTACCGCGTGAAGCTCGCAACCGGTGGTGAGGTACGGGTGCAAGAGCTTGGCGAAGGCCCGCCGGTGTTGTTTATTCACGGAGGCGCTATCTCGGGCGCTAGTTGGGCGTTGTTGACCGCCCAGTTGCCCCAATTCCGCTGCATCATGATCGACCGCCCGGGCTGTGGTCTATCGGACCCGATCGACGGCGGACCGATAACCGAACTGGACGAGCTGAAGGCGTACGCCGACCGACTCTTGTCCGACCTGCTCGATGCGCTCGAGCTCGAACACGCGGCGGTTGCTGCAACCTCGTACGGCGGATTCATGGCGTTTCGGGGTGCGGCTGCTGCCCCCGACCGGGTCTCGAAGCTGATCGAATACAGCTGGCTGATCGGCGCGCCCGGTGGATCAGCGCCGATCGTCGCTCGAATGGGGGCGATCCCGGGCATGCAGTCGATGACCGCCAAGATGCCGATGACTCGGTCGATGGTCAAAGTTGCGCTCGCGCAGGTCGGCCTCGGCAAGGCGATCAAGACCGGCGCCTTCGACGATGTGATGCTCGATTGGGCCCACGCCCTGATGCGCCATACCGACACGATGGGCAACGATGTTCGGTCAACGCCCAAGGTCTTCTTGCCTATCAAGGGGCAGAACGACGCCGTTCTGCTCAGCGATGAGCTGTTGTCGAAGCTCACCATGCCGGTGCTGTTCGCATGGGGCGAGAGCGACCCCAACGGTGGTGCTGCGGTGGCCAAGGAATTCGTACCTCGGGTGCCCCACGGTGAACTGGTGATCATCCCCGGCGCCGAACACGCGCCGTGGATTGACGACCTCGATGCGTGCGTGGAGGCAACCGTGGAGTTCCTATCTCGTTAGGAGTTGTTATGTCCTCGTCTATGTCGTTCGAAGAGATGCTGACCGGTGGTCACCCGAATTCGCTTGGTCGTACCGAGGAAGTAACCGAGATGGTCTTGGCCGACAAGGCCCGACTGGCCGACCTCTACCAGACGTACTTCAGTTCCGACGAGGTCGTGCGCCTTCGGGTCTCGAGCGCGATGAAACGGGTCACCATCGCCCAACCGGACTGGACGCTCGAGATTCTCGACGATCTCCAGTCCGAGATCGCAGCGATCGATCAGGCGTCGACCCAATGGACCCTCACGTTGATTTTCGACATGCTCGACGGCCAGATGTCGCCCGCCCAGCGCAACCGGGCCGAAGAGATCATGAAGAACAATCTGGCGAACCACGACGACTGGATTGTGCTCAACAACTCGATGAAGGTTCTCGGCCGGTGGGCCAAGAGCGATGCGAGCCTCGCCACGTGGTTGCTGCCTCATGCCCAACGCCTAGCGGGCGACGACCGAAAGTCGGTGGCCTCGAACGGCCGAAAGCTCGTCGCCCAGCTGACCTCGTAAAGCCCAAATCAACAAATCGGGGCCAGGCCCCGATGTCCAACGTGCGTTTTGGTCGAAAAGACCTATCGACCCTGGTTAGGGCGCTGCCTACCCTGGGTGCATCCCCCCCCAAGGAAAGACAAGCAATGACCGAAACTCTCAAAACCAACCGACGTCAGTCCAAGCCTGTTCTGATCGCCCTCGTCGTAGCGCTACTCGCCAGCGTGGCGGCATTGGCGGCCGCACCGGCCACCGCAGCCGCTGACGGCTATACCTGCGATGGCCTCGATGCCACGATCGTGGGTACCGAAGGTGACGACGTACTTCGCGGCACCAAGGGTCGCGACATCATCGCCGGGCTCGGTGGCAACGACAAGATCATGGGCATGGGTGGTGACGATGTCATCTGCGGCGGTGCCGGAAACGACATCATCTCCGCCGGCCACGGCGACGACCTGGTCTTCGGCAACGAAGGTGCCGACAAGCTCAAGGGCCAAAAGGGCAACGACATGCTCTGGGGCCACGACGGAAACGACAAACTCTTCGGCGGATCCGGCGACGACGTGCTGAACGGTGGAAACGACACCGACCTCTGCAAGGGTCAGCGCGGCAACGATGTGTCGGAGTACTGCGACAAGGGTGCCAAGAAGGCCAAACGCACCAAGTAGTCCAGCCAGATCGAAACGAAGAAGCACCCGACCTGGTCGGGTGCTTCTTTCGCGTTTTGGCTAGTGATCTTGGCCGCGGGCGGCGGCGGCCAATACCTGGGCGCTTGGGCGAACATTGCGTTCTCGGTCGATGATGCCGAACGACACGTCGTAGCCGTGGAGCCACTCGTAGTTATCGACCGCTGTCCAGTGGAACAGGCCGCGGATATCGTGGCCGGCCGCTACCTTGTCGGCGACGATCTCGAGCCCGCGTTGGAGGTATGTGGCTCGCTCCGCATCGTCGTCGGTGCCGATGCCGAACTCAGCCACCAGGATGGGCGTGTGAGGCAGTTGGTCGTGGAGGCGGTCAAGGACCAAGCCCAATCCGTCGGGGTAGATCCCATACCCAAGTGGAGATTCGGTGGCACCTGGTGGATGCACAGCGGGTGCGCCACCCAGCGCGCCAACGGTCAAGTAGTACGAGAACCCGAGAAGGTCGAAGGCTCCAGCGAGGTCTGGCCGTTCGATCGGGTCGCGGCCGGGAACCTTCAGAACCCCGTCGCGAAACAGATGGATCCCCGGGTTCCAGAGCCCGGTGTAGAACCGATCGACCAGGGCGTCCGATGTCGGGTCGTTGTCTTGGGCGACGAAGGCGGAGAGTCCAAAGATCGACGCCACCGGTTTGCCGGTCTGGCGCAGCACCAGCGCCGCTTCGGCATTGGCGAGTTGCATGGTTTCGTCAACCTGAGCACGAAGCGCTCTGTCGTCGATGCCCGGTGGCCACCCGTGTCCGCCGTAGGCGGCGTGGCTGTAGTAATTGGTTTCGTTGATCGGCTGCCAACCGCTGACCAGGTCGCCAAAGGTTTCCGCCATGAAGTTCACATGTCGTGCCCACGCACCTGTTCGGTTGGTGTCGTTGGCAAAACCGCCCAGCTCGCTAAACCATCGGGGGAGGGTGAAGTGATGCAGGCTGACCCACGGGGAGATCCCGGCCTCATGGGCCACAGTCAAGACGCGGCGGTAGTGGTCGATCGCCTGTTGGTCGTGGTCGCCTTCGGTGGGTTCGATGCGGGCCCATTCGATCGACAGTCGGTGATGGGTGAGTCCGAGTTCGGCGAGCAAGGCAAAGTCTTCCGTGTGGCGATCCGCAAAGCTGTTGCCCTCGTGCGACACCGGCGCGTGGCCGTCGCGTTCCCATTGCCACCAGTCCGAGGCCGGGGCTGCTCCTTCGCACTGGGTCGACGATGCACCGGTGCCCCAGAGAAAGCCGTCGGGCCAGATCACGAACTGGAGAGTCCGAGCCGTGCGAGCTGGTCGGCGGGCGCCTCCAGTTCGACCAGCGCATGCCGTAAGAGGTCGACCATCTCGGCTTCGCTTGCGTCGCCGGCCCGGTTCTCTTGTTCAGCGGGGTCGACATCGAGGCTGTACAGATGGTGTTGGCCCACCGACGCAGCACCCCCAGCCCAGAACGGCAGCCGGTCGCCATTCTCGAAGGGCTGGCGGATCACCGGAATGTTCGAGCCGGGCATGGTGTCGAGCCAGGCCCGCTGATCGGGGGCGGGTAGCCCGTCGAAACCGGGGATGTGGATCGGCATGGTCGACCAACGGTTGGAGTACATCGACAGCGGGAAGTTCTCGCCCTCGGCCGCCCGGGCGTACTTGTTGGTGCCGTCGTTGATCTGTACCCAGCCACCCCAGTAGCCACCGATCGCCCACTCGCGCACCGAAGACGCCTCGCCGGTGAGGAGCGGGACGAGCGATTCGCCGTGGGTGCGGTGCTCGACCGTTGCGTCGTACACGTCGGCGATCGTGGCGAAGATGTCGACGTTGGTGGTCAGCGCGTCGCAGGTGCCACCTCCGTCAACGCCGGGCCAGCTGACGAGCAGGGGAGTGTGGCCCAACGGTTCAAATTGGGGCACGCCCGGCTTGCCCCATATGTCTTGGCCATCGCGAACGTCGCCCAGGTAGTGGCCATGATCGGTGCACACCATCAGCGCCGTGGTCTCCCACAGGTCGTTGGTATCGAAGGCGTCGAGCACCTTGGCGAACCAGTGGTCGATCATCGACAACTTTGCGCCGTAGTTCGCTCGAATATGGCGGCCCTCGGCCTCGGTGATCACGCCCTTCTCGAACGCCCCAACCGCATAGGGCGGCCAGATCAGCCACTCGTCGTCCCACTCGCCGTCCTGGTACTTACCGGCCCAGGGAGCGGGGGTATCGAACGGCTCGTGGGGGTCGAACTCGTCGACGAACAGAAACCAGCTGTGGTGGTGCGGGGTCGACTCGCTGAGGAAGCGCGCTGCCTCGGTCATGGTTCGCGGGCCGGGGTAGTCGGCCTCTTCTCGGAAGTAGGTTCGAGACCGGTCGTACCCCCGGTCGGGCATCTTGAGCCCGTAGGCCTTCTCGAAGAAATAGCCGCCACTCTTGGCAGCCATGGCCGGGGTCCCGGCCCATGACGGGTCGGGATGGGTCCGCCAGAGGTCTCCTTCATGGCCGCGGACGTAGTCCCAGCCACCAAAATCGGTGTGGTAGTTCTCGCCGCCGGTTTCGAACAGGTGCGGATGGTCGGTCACCAGGTAACTCGTGACGCCCTGGTGGGAGAGCACTCGGGTGATCGGTTGCTCCCACACCTCGATCGACCCCCAGGGCTTCCACAAGAAGTCGAGCGCTCCGCACAAGATGTCGTGACGGGCTGGCATGCAGGGCAACGAGCCGGTCACGTGGCGGGTAAACCTGGTCGCGTGTTGGGCGGCAAACCGGTCGAGGTTGGGCGTGTCGAACTCCTCGGCGCCGTACGCACCCAGCATGTGACGGTTGAGCGAGTCGAGAAGGATGACGCACACATTCTGGGGCATGTTCGTTCGATCGGCCATGGCCGGACGTTACTGGGGGAGCCCGAGGCAAACGGCATCTAGTTTCGGCAAAAGTGGCAATGGTCACACCAGGCTGGCATACTGATCATCGCGTTACTTGCCGGTAACAAATCTGGTTGGCGGGCCGGTTCCACCCCAATTCCACCCAGGAGTCCCCATGACTTTTACTTCCTCCCATCTGCGGGCATCGATCGTTCTGGTTGTCATGCTCGTCGTGGTCCTACTCACCGCGGGCATGAGCCCAGCGGCCGCTGGTAAGGGCGGCAAAGGTAAAGACGGCGGTGGTGGCGATACCGGCGGGGGAGGCGGAGCCCTGCCGACCGCAATCGTCTCGCTCGGCGACAGTTACATCTCGGGCGAAGCTGGCCGCTGGGCCGGCAACTACAACTCGTCGGCTGGGAACCGAGGCGGCACCGACCGGGCTGCATACAAGCGCAAGGGCGTCTGGTACTACGACGAATCGCGGGTGTACGACGGCGGCCACAGCAACGGCTGTCACCGAAGCGATGTCGCACCGATTCACTCCACCGGTATTGCCGCCGATGCGTCGATCAACCTCGCCTGCTCGGGTGCGGTCTCTTCGAACATCTTCCGGTCGAGCAACGGTGGCGTTTCCCAAAATGGCGAAGCGCCTCAGGCCGATCAGTTGGCCGGAGTCGCCGCGGCATACGACGTAGAGCTCATCGTGCTGGCGATCGGTGGTAACGATCTTGGATTTGCCGACATCATCATCGATTGCACGATCGAGTACAACACGAGTCCGTCGTGGTGGAAGAACACCTGCAACGGCGAGCAGCAGACGAACGTGAACAACCGGATGCCCGGTGCAATGGCTGGCGTTTCGAAGGCCATCGACGAAATCCGGGCCGTCATGTCGGCTGCTGGTCAGGATGCATCGAGCTACCGACTTCTACTCCAGAGCTACCCGTCGCCCATTCCTCGGGGTAGCGAGTTCCGCTACAGCGAGTCCGGTTGGGACCGCACCAACACCGGCGGCTGCCCGTTCTGGAACGTCGACGCTACCTGGGCTCGCGACAGTCTGGTGCCCGAGATCAGCGCCAACCTCGAAGCGGTTGCTGCCGCGAAGGGAACCGAGTTCCTCGATATGAGCAACTCGATGCAGGGTCGTGAAGTGTGCTCGACGAGCACCTCACAAACCGCCGAAGCTGTCGGCGGCGAATGGGGTCGGTTCCTCGTGACCGGCTTAACCCAGGGTGAGGCTCAAGAGTCGATGCACCCGAACGCTCACGGCCAAGTCGCCAATGGCACCTGTATTGGTCTGGCCTACGCCGCAGGCGCCGGGTCGCGCGACTGCACCAACGTTGCGGGCGCAGGACCAACCGTCATGTCGCTGAACTAACCGCCCGTCGACCGTGCGAGCCAGCCTGTCCTGGGGTCTGATGTCCTAGGGCAGGTACTGGCCGTCGCACGTGTCGTTGTTGTCGCTGCTCAGGACGCCGGTAGGGCAGAGAACGAGGCCGAACGAAGCGCTGGTGTTTGCCGGGGTCCCGGTGGCTCCTCCCAGGTTGACAAAGAGAAAGCTCGCACCGCTGAAATCGGCGCCGCCGATGCTCGCACCGCTGAAGTCATCGCTGTTGAAGTCGGCACCTGCGAGATTCGCCGACGTCAGGTTTGCGCCGGTGAAGTTCCCGCCGCTGGAGGACGTTCCCGAAAGGTTAGCGCCGTTCAAGTTTGCGCCGCTTAGGTTGGCCCCGCTGATGTCGGCGGTCCGCAGGTCGCAGTTTTGGAGTTGTGCACCGGGCACCAGGTTCGGTGGGCTGGTGCAATCGGCGCCGATGGCTTCGCCGGGTTGGGTTTCGAGGGCGCCAGCGTCGCAGCCGTTGCCGCCGCGTGGTTGTTGGCGAGCATCGTTGCCGATGCAGGTCGGGTCGCTCAGCGCGATGAGGTCAACCGACGGAAAGGTTTCGAGTGGCATTCTGGTCAACACCGGCCCGCCGTTGTCTACCAGTGGGCCCAGGCTGGTGACCGGTGCGATTACGTCGGTGGTGGTCGGGCTACAGGTGGTGCCGGAGTACACGTTGTGGGTGCTGGTGGTTATGGTTCCGCTGCCGACGAAGGTGCAGTCGCGAGTCTTCCCCGAGATGATCGAGTTGGTGATGGTGGCCTCCTGCTTAATGACGAGTGCGACCCCGATGGTCGCGGTGATGGTTGCCTGGTGGGCGAAGAGTTCACCGGCTTCTTGGTGAACCTGGCTGGTGAATAACCCTTCGCCGAATCCTGAAGCGTTTCGGTCGAGGGTGGTGTTGGTATTAAGGCGAACATTGGTGGTAGCGAAGATTCCGCCACCATCGCCGAATGCTTCGTTGTGGGCGATCGTGGAGTCTTCGACCCAGACGGTTCCCCCGTCGGCGTAGATACCGCCGCCGTCACCTCCAGCGCTGTTGCCCCAAATCGTGGTGTCTTCGATGCCAACGAGACCGGTCGAGATGCGAATAGCGCCGCCGCTTCTCGAGCCGTCAGCGAGACCCCCGGTGATGAACAAGCCTTCGAGGAAGTGGAAGTGGCCCGAGTGAATGTCGAACGCCCGATCAAGCTCTTCGGCATCAACGGTGGCTTGCTGGGTATCGGCCGCACCGGCAGCCCGGATGTACGTGCGTTCGGTGAGGTCGAGGTCGCCGCTGGCCGACGCATCTTCGTTGCGACCCTCGATGGATAGTCTGTAGATCTCGCCTTGGGTGAGGATGATTTCGGTGGTGTTGGGGTTGGCGTTGCCTTCCATGATGGCGGCTCGGAGCGAGCAGTTGCCGTTGGCGTCGGCGCAGGTGCCGTCACCGACGTTGGCGTCGATCGTGTCAAACCCGGTGTTGACGGTGAACGTTTCGTCGGCGGCCGGTGGGTTGCACGCGGTGAGCAACAGAACCAGTGCAGCCCCAAAGAGGAACCCGTATTTCGCCGCCATGATGTGCTCCCGCTCGTGTGCGAGATCCCGCAATCTCGCTCTGAGCGGAATGTAACACGCCAAGGTCACCACCCGGTAGGGCTCTGGTTCCGGTCCAAAAAACTTCTTGGGAACTTTTCGTGATCCGGAATGCGTTGAGTGGTCGGAGAGTTTCACCCCGCAACAGTTCCCAATCAATCGTTCGGGAACTCTCAAGACGAAAAAATTCGAATCAACACCGATTCACCAAACCAGGAGAAACTCATGAAGAAGAAACTCGCAAGCGCAGCTCTCGCAGCGCTTTCATTCGCATCGATCGGCGTCAGTCCGATCGGTGCTACCGAGGCCGGTGCACAGGAGAGTGCATCCGAAACGGTCACCACATTGAACCTCCGGTTCCCACGGTTGCCCGTGCTGAGCGACTCGGCGGTTTATGAAGGTTGGATCATTGTCGATGGCGAAGCGATCACCAGCGGACGCTTCAACGTCGACGAGCGAGGCCGCTTCTTCGACGAAGAAGGCAACCGGATCGCCAAGTCCTTCGATGTTTCCGATACCCCCGACATCGACGCCTTCGTGCTCACCATCGAGCCAGCGGTTGGTGACGACCCCGGACCAGCCGCCACCCACATTCTCGCCGGAACGTTCGGCAAGAACGACCGGACCAAACTTCGTGTTGGTCACCCGGCAGCTCTCGGAGCCGACTTCTCCGACGCTTCTGGTTCGTTCATTCTCGCTACGCCGAGCAACGGTGCGGGCGATCCGGCCGACGAGCGCAGCGGTGTCTGGTTCATCGACCCGAGCAGTGGTACCCCTCAAGCCGGGCTCGATCTTCCTGAGCTGGCCGATGGTTGGGAGTACGAAGGTTGGGCAGTGATCGATGGAGTTCCGGTTTCGACCGGTCGATTCCTCGACCCAGGAGCCCCAGACTCTGGCAACCCCTTCTCAGGTGATGAAGGTGTCCCGCCGTACCCCGGTGAAGACTTCTTGGTCAACGCACCTGATGGTGTTGAGTTCCCGGCCGATCTGCGGGGCGCAAAGATTGCCATCTCGGTCGAGCCGACCCCTGATGACAGCCCAGCACCGTTTGCCTTCATCCCGCTGGAGACCAACGTCGCTGACGACCTTGAAGACCACACCCTCGCAACCCTCGACCAAGGCAAGAACCCCAAGGGTCGTGCCTGGATCACCACCGAAGAGGTAGTCGAACAAGAAACCGTCATCGACATCAAGTTCCCGAACCTGCCCGTGTTGAGCGATTCAGCCGTGTACGAAGGCTGGGCCATCGTCGATGGTGCTCCGGTAACCACCGGCCGATTCAACGTCGATAACCGTGGCCGCTTCTTCGACGAGGCGGGCAACCGCATCGACAAGAGCTTTGTACTTCCCGGCGAGATCGATGTCGACGCTTTCGTGCTGACCATCGAGCCGGCGGTCGGCGACGACCCTGCTCCGGCCGAGACCCACATCCTGGCCGGAACCTTCAACAAGAAGGGCCGCACCAAGCTCACCGTCGATCATCCCGCAGCTCTCGGAGCCGACTTCTCCGACGCTTCTGGTTCGTTCATTCTGGCGACGCCCAGCAATGGCGCTGGCGATGCGGCCGATGAGCGCAGTGGTGTTTGGTTCCTCGATCCGAGCAGCGGTACCCCAGTAGCCGGACTCGACCTTCCAGAGCTCGCGCCGGGCTGGGAGTACGAAGGTTGGGCCGTGATCGACGGAGTACCCGTCTCGACGGGCCGGTTCCTCGACCCGGCTGGTGCCGACTTCTCGAACGAGTTCTCGGGCGACCAACCGACCCCGAACTACCCAGGTGAAGACTTCTTGGTCAACGCCCCCGACGGCGTTGAGTTCCCGGTCGACCTTCGAGGCGCCAAGATCGCCATCTCGGTCGAACCGATGCCCGACGACAGTCCAGCACCGTTCAACTTCTTGCCGTTGGTAACCGATGTTGCCGACGATCTTGACGACCACACGGTCGCCGAGCTCGAAAAGGGCAAGAACCCGAAGGGCCGGGCGTTCGTCAGCGTCCGCGCCGCCAAATAATCACCCATCGAAACAACAGCTAGATAACTGACAAGCGAGTAGGTGCCCGGCCACGTGCCGGGCATCTGCCGTTTTGGCGCTGCTCAGGCCCCCAAACTGAATCAGGTGTCTGACACCTGATTCAGTTTCTAAGTAATCACCCATCGATACAACAGCTAGATAACTGACAAGCGAGCAGGTGCTTCCAAACCTCGACTGATGTGGTCGACTGGCCGCGCCACACTTTGGCGAGCGGAGCTTCGTTAGGTGCGTCCGCTACTTCTTCGGGCCGAAGAGAACCTCGCGGCACGGGTCGCACGCCCACCAGTCAGCCATCGCGGTCGGATGCCGGTCGGGGTCGGCCGGGAACAACCCTTGGCAACGCCCGCACACGCGGGTGGATCCTTCGGTGGTGGTTGATTCGTCGCCAGACAAGACGCTGCTCCTCGATAAAGGTCGAGGCGTCGAGCCTGCACAAGGCGACAGCTAACGCCGTCTAGCCCAAACGAGGCGACTCTTCCGTGAAGGACGAATAGTAGCGCGAAGTCCGTCGATCCTCGCTGCCGTGGGCCGCTTACAGCACGGCCCCGGTGAAGCTGTCGGTGATGAAGCCGTCGTAGGATCCGCCTCGTTTGGTGATCCACCAGCGTTGGAGCATCGCCGACCGTTTGATGACCGGGATGACCTTCTTGAAGCGTTTGTAGTCGGCGACCACCGCATCGAGATCGAGCGTGGTGTCAATCACCTCTTCGAAGGCCTTGGCCGCGGCGGGAACCCACCGGGCCTGGCCGATTCGGTGCAGTAAGACGAGCACGAGCTGAAACGTGTCGGGCAGCGAGCGGTACTTGTTGAGGATGCTCATCGTTTCCTTGAGCGCTGCACCCCGCATGAAACGAGGTAGCGCAGCCAGCAGCTCGTCGGAGATCCGGAAGTCGAACTCGCCCGCCTCGTTGAACACGATCGGAGTGGTGATGTCGATCAACACCAAACGTTCGCCGTCCCACGCAAAGTTGGTGAACTGCATGTCGGCCGACAGTTCGGGAGTCACGTGTTTGACCGCAAACTCTCGCAGCGCCAACAGCAGTGGATGATCGGGGCGTGGTTCGTCGGTTTCGATCGTGGTCTCGGCCAAGAACTCCTTCGGCACGAATGGCTGTACTGCGTAGCCAGCGAACCGGCCGTCGCTGGTCGGAACCACGTGGGTGGTGGTCGGCAGAACGGCCGCGCCCGCGGCGGTGAGCAGGTCGACGTAGTCGGCGATGGCGTTCGTGTCGTACACGGAGTCGCTGCGGTTCTCGTACACCGCCAACCGCTTGAGCACCATGGTGGGCTCGACAGCCGGCCAACCGACCGCCACCGAGATCTCACCGAACCCCAAAACCTTGAGCGAGTCAGCGTTGCGGGCCGCAATGGCGGCCGATATCGCCGCTTCCGCTTCAGCGAGCGTTGCGTCATCGACGTCTGGTGGCGAGGTGGGGATCACGAAGCGTCAGCCGTGGCGTCGTCGAGCGTCAGCTGCACGTCGGTCATGTGGTCGAGATACATCAACACCTCTTGGGTGTTGCCCGCGTGGTTGATGATCCGGTGCGAGTACAGATCGATCACCGCCTGGCCGACTTCGGCGTTGGTGGGGTCGGCGTACCAGGCCCAATCGGCAAGGTGGCTCGACATCGCCGGATCGGAGTCGGCTACCGATTGGGCCTTGGCCAAGACGGCGTCGACGCCGCCGGCGAGTTCGCAGATCGTCACGGCCTGTTGGTCGAACCGGGCCGGCGCCCAATGCGACGGAATGTCGTCCCACCAGCCGCAGTATTGCTTCATCACCATGCGTGAGATGTCGGCGGGGGAGACGTATTGCTCGTTGAGGGTCGGATGAGAAGCGAGGTCGTCCGGCAGGGCGGCCGAGTCGGCGATCTCGTCTTGGCGTAACCGGTTGTTCAACCCCTCGAGGGTGTGCAGGGCGAGGTGTTCGAGGGCGGCGGCGTGAACGCCCAACACCTCGGCAATTCGGTCTGGATCGTTGGCGACCGCCTCGCCGTGAGCGGGCAGGAGGTGCAGCGGTTCGAGGGCCACCATCTCCCGCAACGCAACCGCCCACTCCTCCACGTACCGTTGCACCCGTTTACCGTTGCCGGCATTGGGCAAGAAGCCTTGGTAGTAGTCGGCGCTCGCGATGGCTCGCCGGCCGGGAACCGACACGTAGAGCTGGTCGTCGGTTTCGCCGCGGCGACCGATGAGGTCGAACACTTCTCCGCCGATGGTCAGCGACAGCGAGTCGTTGAAGGTTCGAGTCGGCGGGGTCCAGTCGTCGGCGCTGGCCGGAAAACTCTCGAGCGGCTGGGTCATGTACCGAGACACCGAGCCGCGAAGCTTGACGTAGCGGTCGAAACGGCGGGCCGCGTTGGCGTGGGCGATGATCTCGGGCGGGCGGCTGGAGGGTCCATCGTCGAGCAGCGCCCAGGTACCAAGACAGTGATCGACATGGGCGTGGGTGTAGATGATCGTGTGAATCGGCGCCTGCGAAACAGTTCGGATCGCCTGCAGGATCGCCGGTCCGCCCGGCGCCATGCCCGTATCGACCAGTACGAGGCCTTCGTCGGTCTCGAACAGCACACAGTTGACGATCGGGAGGCGGATCAGCCACGACCGGTCGGTCACTATTTCGATCTCGACCAACCGTTTGGCGTCGTCGATCGCTTTGCCGTGGTTGCGGTCGAACATGTTCTGGGCGACCGGCGCCGAATGGTTGCCGCCGAATCCGCCGCCGCTGATCAGCGCATCGGCGAGCGCCGGGTTGGCGATAACCAACCCAATACGGGCCTTCTTGCGGCGGACATCGAGCGGAACTTCAGGTTGAGGTTGGGTGTCGGACGACATCGCAGAACCCTATGCCAGCCATGAGACTCGGGCCGCAACCACGAGTCACACACGCGAGGAAGTCGGGGTTAGACGACAGCCTTGAGGTCCTGAATCCAGAGCTGTTCGCACCACGCGTTGTCGCCCTCGTCGGTCAGGTGAGCCAGCATCTTCGCCGCGGTGAGATGGCTTTCGAGTTGCGGCAACGTTGCGTTGAGCAGCGTGGCGAGTTCGGCGAGGCGAGCCTGGATCTCTTCGGGGCTCTCGGGCGGGCAGCTATAGACCTCGGCCGGATAGTCGCCCAGGTTCAGCGGGGTGTAGACGAAATTCGGATCGAGGAGCGACGCTGCGCTACTCGGTGCCAACTTGAACGGATAGTCGTTCGGTCGGCGGGTGAGTCGGCTCGGGAGCTTCTCGTCAAGGTCGCGCATCACCTTATGGCGGACAAAGAGGGTGAGCTGCGGTGGTGGCGTCGCCCGGTTACCGGTGCGAAGCAGGCCGACGGTCAGGCTGTCGGATTCCCAAAACAACGAGTGTTCGTCGCGAACGGCGCCGATCGCCGCGAGTGGGGTGGCGATCTCGGTTTCGAAAAGAGTATTGAAGCTCTCGATATCCATGGCCGTAAGGGTAGGAGCGATAGAAGGGACTCACTACTGAAACGACTTTCAGGTTCTATCCCGAACTGGTGATTAGGTTGTCGCTGGAGAGTTCGGTTTCTCCAGACCACCGGTAGGCCACCAGCGGGCCGCCTTTCACGGCGCTGAAGTCGACACATGCCGCCTTCGTGTCGATGATTTTTAGCTCGGCATTGTTGGCGCCAACGGTGAACCAATAGTGGCCAAAGCACACCGGCGTCCGGTCGGTCGCGGTCGGGGTGATTTGCCGAACCCAGTCCGGCAGGGGAGAAGCGGGCAGATGCTCGACCGGTTGGTTGTCGGGGTCGAAGACCGTCCAGTTGCCGGCGAGTCGAATCCCGTGCTGCAACGTGGTCGCCGTTGGATCCCACCACGTCACCCGGCCACCGGTGCGGATGTGGCCGTCTTTGTCGGAATAGGAGTAGCCCTCGAGTGCAGCTTCGGGACCCTTCAACACAATTTCGGCCGCGTCGTAGGCCGGCGACCCTCGCCGGTTCGCCTCGACAACCAACTCGGGGGTGAGGCTGTTGTTGGCCGACGCGAGCTCGCCCAGCACCCGCATCGAGGGTTCGTGCCAACACGCGTGAACAACCCGAATGCCACCCAAGTCGAGCCACATCGGCAAGGTCGTAAACCAGTCGAGAATCTCCCGATGGCCCGCTGATCCGAAGGTCGCCGCGTCGAGAAACACGGCGCTCTGCTCAAGGTTTCGTTCGGAGTGGGCGCGATTGAAGTCGCCGTTGTCGTCGGTGGTGGCCAGCGAGATGGCGTTGAACTCATGGTTGCCGATCACGGCCAACGCACTGCCCGCCTCGACCATGGCTTTGGGGATGGCGACCGCCCGAAGTTGGTGTGGCCCACGATCGATAAAGTCGCCGACAAATACCGCTTGGCGGTTCGGATGCTTCCACGTTGCGTCGACTTCGGCGTAGCCCATGTTGGAAAGGAGCTGCTCGAGTTCGTCGGCACACCCGTGAACATCGCCGATGATGTCGTATCCGTCTTGCATTGGTTCCAGTGAACCCGCTCGGCGAGCGTTTGGTGTGTCGGGGTGACGATGAACCCTTCGGCCGGCTACCCGGGCCGGCATTGTTGTGCTGTCGGGCCGGTTCGGTGAATGATTGGAGCGAAGAGGGGAATGGGTGCGTGCAGATAACCAAGGTCGGAACAAACGTCGGGGCGCGGATCACCGGGATCGATTTCGGGGCCGGGCTCGACGACACCACGATCGAGGAGGTCGCTCAGGCCCTGTTCGCCCACCAGATCGTGTGTATCGACGCCGCCGCGATGACCCCCGACCAGCACTTGAAGCTGGCCCAACGGTTCGGGGCGCTCGAGGAGAACAAGACCGACCAGTTCGGGGATCATCCGAGCATTCCGCAGATCACGGTGATCGACTCCGAGGCGGGTCACACCGCAAGCATGTGGCACGCGGACGAGACCTTTCTCGAGAACCCTCCGCTGGTCAATCTGCTCCACGGCAAACAAATCCCCGAAACCGGTGGCGACACGGCGTTCATCAGCGCTGCGCTGGCGTACGAAGGGTTGTCGCCCAAGTTCCAAGAGCTGCTCGACGGGTTGGTGGCGGTGCACGACTACGGCCACTTGTACGAACAGGGTTGGCAGCGCGGCGCCGAGCTGGGGCCGATGGTGGGCGATGCCCTCACCAAAGGATTGATCCATCGTCACCCGGTGGTTCGTGAGCATCGCGAGACCGGCCGCAAATGGCTGACCGTGAACCCGGTATACACCCGGTTCATCCAAGGGGTCACCAAGATCGAGGGCCAGATGCTGCTCGACCTGTTGCTGCGCCACATGCAAAAACCCGAGTTCGGGTTCCGGCACCATTGGCGCGAGGGCGACCTGCTCATCTGGGACCAACAGGCCGTGCAGCACTACGCGGTGAACGATCCGAGCGAGCGTCGGGTGGTGCACCGGATCTCCGCGCTGGCCACCAGCGACACCTACGTGGGCGTTCTCGACTAGGTAGCCTTACCGCATGAAGATCGGTGAGCTCGGCGACGCATGTGGGGTAACCACGAAGACGATTCGGTACTACGAATCGATCGGTTTGCTCGAGGCGCCGGATCGCACCGCTAGTGGCTACCGCGACTACGGGTCCGAAGTCGCCGAACGATTGCGGTTTATTCGCGATGCCCAGTCGTCGGGGCTGACGTTGGCCGAGATCAGTTCGGTCCTTGAGCTCAAGGGGGCTGGAGAGCGATCGTGTCAGCACACGATGGCGCTGATCTCGGACCACGTTCTCGCCATCGATGCCCAGATCGAACAGCTGGCCGCAGCCCGGGCCGAGTTGGCGGCCCTAGCGGAGCGGGCCGAGAAACTCGATCCAGCAGCGTGCACCGATCCGAACCGCTGCCAGGTGATCAGCGCTTCGGAATCCATAAACCCTTGACCTTCTAGTCGACTGGAACCTTTAGACTGAAGGGGTGGCGACCGAACTCACCCAACGAGCCGATCTGGCGATCGATGGCATGACCTGCGCAGCGTGCGCGAGCCGGATCCAGCGCAAGCTCGGCAAACTCGATGCCGTCGCCGATGCCCAGGTGAACTTCGCGACCGGGCGAGCCACGGTCACCCACGATGGTTCGGTCGACGACTCGGTCCTGGCCGCCCAGGTCGAGGCGCTCGGGTACCTCGTCATCGCCGCCGACGAAACCGATGCCGCCGAAGACCGCAGGGAAGCCGAACTTCGAAACCGGTTGACCTTCGGCGCGTTATTCTCGGTGCCGGTCATGGCGATCTCGATGATTCCGGCGCTCCGGTTCGATGGCTGGAAGTGGCTGGTCGCTGGGCTCGCAACGCCGGTCATCCTCGGATCGGGTTGGAACTTTCATCGTTCGGCGTGGATGAATTTGCGACAGCGGACGACCTCGATGGACACCCTGGTTTCGATGGGGTCCTTGTCGGCCCTGCTCTGGTCGGCCGTGGTGCTCATCGGCGACATCGGCGACGGGCACGTGTACTTCGAAACCGGCGCGGTGATCGTCACCCTTATCTTGTTGGGCAAGTGGTTTGAGGTGCGGGCCAAACGCCGGTCGGGTGACGCCATTCGGGCGCTAGCCGACCTGGGAGTTGGTTCTGCGCTGCTGGAAGATGGAACTGAAATTCCGGTGGAAGACCTAACGGTCGGGACACGGTTTGTGGTGCGCCCCGGCGACAAGATCGCGACCGACGGCATCATCGTCGATGGCCGCTCGGCGATCGACGCATCGATGGTTACTGGCGAGCCGGTGCCGGTCGAGGTGTCGGTAGGCGACGAGGTGATCGGCGCCACGATCAACGCCAACGGTTCGCTGGTGGTCGAGGCGACCAAGGTTGGGGCCGATACCGCCCTAGCCCAGATCATTCGACTGGTGGACCAAGCCCAAGGGAGTCGGGCAGAGGTGCAGCGGCTCGCCGATCGGGTTTCGGGAGTGTTTGTGCCGTTGGCGATCGTGATCGCCTTCGTCACGCTGGTGGCCTGGTTGCTTCTTGGCAACCCGGCGGGTGACGCGTTTACCGCGGCCGTAGCGGTGTTGATCATCGCCTGCCCGTGCGCCCTTGGCCTCGCCACGCCGCTCGGGATCATGGTGGGCACCGGTCGAGCGGCCCAGCTCGGAGTAATCATCAAAGGCGGCGAGGTCCTCGAAGACACTCGAGCGGTCGACGCGGTGGTCGTCGACAAAACCGGCACGATCACCGCCGGTGCGATGACCCTGGTTGGGATGGAAGGCGACGCCCGAGGCGAGCGCGACCTCGTGCACCGTTTAGCGGCGTCGGCCGAAGCCCGCTCGGAGCACCCGATCGCTCAGGCGATCGCCAGCTCCGTCGACGATCACCTACCGGTTGAGGACTTTGAGAATGTCCCGGGGTCTGGCGTGCGGGCGTTGGTCGATGGCGGTGCGGTTCGGGTCGGGCGACGAAGCCTGTTCGACGAGATTCCGCCGAGTGTGGAAGCCGATGCGGCGGCGGCCGAGGCCACGGGAGCAACCGCGGTGTTCGGCGGTCGCGGCGGCCTCGCCGAGGTGGTGTTTGTGGTCGCCGACCAGATCAAGGCCACCTCAGCCGAGGCGATTTTAGCGCTGCGTGCCCAGGGACTTTCGGTGACGATGCTGACCGGTGACAACCAACGCACCGCCGAGAGCGTCGCCGCCCAGGTTGGGATCGGCTCGGTCGCTGGCGATGCGGTGATCGCCGAGGTTTACCCCGACGAGAAGGCCGACGTGGTGCGAAGACTGCAGGCCGACGGGCGACGGGTTGCCATGGTCGGCGATGGCATCAACGACGCCCCTGCCCTCGCACAAGCCGACTTGGGCATCGCCGTCGGCACCGGGACCGACGTAGCTATCGAAGCCTCCGACTTGACTATCGTCTCGGGCGATTTGCGAGCGGTCGCCGATGCGATTGCGTTGTCGCGCCGAACCCTGTCGACGATCAAGGGCAACTTGTTCTGGGCGTTTGCGTACAACGCGGCCGCCATCCCACTAGCGGCGTTCGGGGTGCTCAATCCCATGATCGCCGCCGCAGCGATGGGCTTGTCGTCGCTGTTTGTGGTGACCAACAGCCTCCGGCTCCGCCGGTTTGCTGGTTACCGAGACGCCTAAACCGATTGGAGAATCATGGCTGAAACGACCACCTACAACGTTCCTGACATCAGCTGTCAACACTGCATCGACGCGATCACCAACGAGGTGAGCGCCGTCGACGGCGTGACCTCGGTGCAGGTCGATCTCGACTACAAGACGGTCACCGTCGTCGGCGGCGACCTGACGTCGATTTCGGCGGCTATCGATGAAGCCGGATTCGATATCGCCCCTGGTTAGTTATGGGTGCTGTGGTGCTCGCCATGCATGGCGGTCATCCAGCACGGGTCGTTGCGATCGGTGATCGGCCCGCTGGCTGGCAAGCAGGGGTGGTGGTTCTGGAAGACGTCGAACCGGATCTCCCAGTCGGGAAGCACCCAGGCGTGAGTCATCCACATGTCCTCGTTCGGAAGGAATTCTCCGCCTCCGTCTTCACACGCCTCGCGGGTGCCGCCCTGGCCCCGCCAGCGGCCCTGCGGTGATAGACACACGTTGCGGTGCTGATGCCACCAGTCGTTGTCGCCTCGGAAGCCCTCCGGCGGGCCACCCTCGCTACGCACCCACCAGGCAAAGCCGGTCAGCTTTGCGTCACGGCGGTTGCCGTCGAACATGAGGAAGTCGGGGTTATCGAAGTCAAAGATGCCGTCGCCACCTTGGCCGTTGGGGTTGAGGTGATGGGTTCCCATCCCCTCGGCATAAGGCACAACTTGGAAGAACCCGGCGTCCTCAGCGACGCCTTCGCTCGTCCACTGTTGGGCCCAGTCGTTCAACATGTCGAAGTGGATCGAGTTCACGACACACTCTTCCCACGTGAGCTTGCCCTTCACCACGCCCTCGTACGGGTTGTGGTGCACCTCGTGGTCGCCGTGGCCACCGCCCGTCGAGTCACACCACCAGGGCCGCGTGTCGGGTGTGGTTTGGTTGTGCTCGATGGCGGCGTCGGTGAATACCGGTTCGCAGGCGCTCAGAACAAACAGCGCGGCGAGTGCTGCGCAAAGTAGCTTTGCCTTCTTCATCTTGCCCATTGAACATCCCCCTGATGCGTCCATGGTGTGCTTTGCGGCCAGACTATCCAGACCCGAACCGTAATCGCCAAAATTGTTAGGGTCGGCCCATGGAGATCAAACCGCTCACCCTTGCCGAAGGACTCGAGTTTGCCGCCGAGGTCCGGAACGGCGCGCTCATCACGTTGCGACGCGACGGGCGACCCCAAGCGTCAGAGGTTCATCACGCGGTGCTCGACGGCACCATCGTGTTCTCGGTTCTGCCCACCCGCGCCAAGGTGTACAACGTCGAGCGCGACGAGCGGGTCGTCTACTACGTCTCGCACGAGGGCAGTTATCTGAGCTTCGACGGTACGGCCGAGGTCAGTCCGGCACCGACCGAACTCGAGGGACCCGACATGGACACCCTCATCAACGCGTTCCGGGCGGTTGCCCGCAAAGAGCATCCCGACTGGGACGTGTTCCGTGAGGCGATGGTCAACGAGCAGCGCCGAGTGATCACCGTGACCCCCAGCTCGGTCGTGGGACTCATTCGTCCGGTCTGGAGCTAGGGGCTGGTTGGCTCGTCGGCGACCTCGAACGATACGTCGCGCCCGCTCCGGCGGATGTGGCCACTGGTCGGCGGCGGAAAATGCGTGCCGAGCACCAACACACCGGTATCAGCCAGTTCGTCGACAACCCGCTCGCGGGTGGTGGTTGCCAGGGCCGGATCGTTGTCGGAGATGGTCGACGCTTCGGGATGAGCAAATTGGAGCGGGGAGTGCACCAAGTCACCGGTTATCGCCGCTTGTGCTGCGCCGTCGGCGATCCGAACCGACACATGCCCGGGCGTGTGTCCCGGCGACGACGCAAGGACGACCCATGAGTCGATTCGGTGATCGGGCTCGACAACATCGAGCACGCTGGCATCGAGCAACGGTTGGATCGACGCCGCAAACGCACGGCCATCTTCTTGGTCGCGCTCGGCTGCCAACTCGGCGGCGGTTACCAGGTAGCGGGCGTTCGGGAACCGGGGTTGCAACCGGCCGTCGACCTCGACGGTGTTCCACCCGACATGGTCGAAATGCAGGTGGGTGCACACCACGATGTCGACCGCTTCGAAGCCGCCCGGTAGTGCCTCGGCTAACCGGTCGCCGAAACCAGCGTCGCCAGCGATGCTCAGGTCGTCGCGACCAATACACGTATCGACGACGATGCAGGTTTCGGGAGTGGTCACCACAAAGCTGTGCACCGAAAGCAAAAGCTTCGTGTGGTCGGCCGACATAAACGGCGAAATCCACGGCTGGCACCCGTCGACCAGCTCGGGCGATGTGGGGATCAATCCGCCCCAAGGCATGTCGACCACCCGCTCTTCAACCCGGGTGATGCGCACCGAACCAATGGTCCAGGTAAGAAGGTGATCGCTGCTACTCATGGGCCGAACCTAGACCCTCGCCCTCGGGGAGGGCGAGGGCTTTTCGCCAGGCGCTGAAGCTGGCGATCGATTTCGCGTGTGGCTCGGCAAGCCAGGGCCACCGGTGAACCTCGACGGGGCGAACCTCGGCGGCTCGTGAGCGAAAGCCAGGAACTGGAGCGAACGTGACGGCGACCTGATAGTCGGCGAGCGCCGCTGCCGGAACCCCGAGCGCCAGTTCGACGGTGCGCGACTCGCCAAGTTCGGCCAAGGTCTCGACCAGAAACACCAGTCGTTTGGCCGAAAGATCGAGGCCGGCGAGGAGCGGTTCGTCGAAGACGAACACCGCTGGTAGGTCGGGGTTAGCGTCGAGCGCCGGATCGTTCAGCCCGAGCGACTCGGCGGTTAACCACACGTGGGTTGGCTCACCGGTCGAGACAACCTCGGTCGGCCCGGTCGTCGTGGGTAGGTCGGCGTCGGCCTTCAGCAACGGCGATTGGTCGATCGGCCGGTGCGGCGGGTCGTCGGGCCAATCCTCGATCGGGCAGTTGGTGTTCAGGGGGCATCCATCGCACAGTCCCGGCGCCCGCTTGTTGACCTGAAACCGACTGAACCCATACGGCTTGTTCGAGCCGACACCCGAGGTCCACTGCCAGCCCAACCGGTTCGCCGCCCGCGAGCCATCGAGCAACTGGCGAAAGAAGTAGTCCTCGCCATCGCGCCAATACGACCCGTTGCGTACCGACCAATGGCTCGATAACCACATACGGGTTTGGTTCACCAGCCACCCGTCGGATTCGAGTTCGCCAACCACCGTGGCGATGCACAGCATCTGCGAATCCCAACCGTTGTGGTGCGTGGCGGGGCCGAGCTCTTGGCGGACCCCACGTTGGGTTCGAGACCCGAGCCGGGCATACCAGTGGCGGGAGTACTCCTGCCACAACAGTTCGTCGCGAAACTTCGACACGTCGCGAGCGGGGCCACCGGCCACGTGGGACCAAACATCGGGCAGAGTCAACAAGCCGTGTCGGATGTACGGCGAGAGCTTCGACGCCCCTCGGCGGTCGGCGGGGTACACCTCGTTGCGCGACCGGGCGTAACCCGAAACGTCGAACCCGGCGAGCGCCGAATCGGCCGCCGTCTGACCGCCGCGAATACTCACCGATCCGGTCGGTGTGTCGCATACGAGGTGGCCCAGATGCTCGGCGACGAAACGCTCGGCAGCTCCTTGGCCGACATCGGGGGTCGGCAGTCGGGCCACTACGTTCCGGCCGCGATCACTGCGTAGGTGAGCACGAGGGCGCGGGCCGTCCAGGCGATCGTGCGGCACCAGTTGGTGTCGATCAGTTTCTTCGCAACCGCCGGGTCGTGGCCCTGGGACAACGCGGTGTGTTGGGGAACACTGAAGATGATTGTGCTCAACAACGCGGCGCCGAGCAGCGCCGCAGCGATCCACATGGCAAGCCAGCCGACTCCATCGGGCGGGTTGGCCATCAGGGCCAAGGCGGTGACTCCCTCGGCGGCCATAAACGGCCCAACCACCGGAGTGATCCGTCGGGCATGGTCGACGGCGGCGGTTTGAGGCAGACCTTCGGAGTACAGCGCCAACATTGGGTAGTGCACGAGCTGGATGAGCCAGATCAACCCCACCATCGCCCAGGCGGCGACGGTACTTATGACGAGGACGACGAACACCGCTTCAACGTACTCGGGGCTCATTGGCCACCGGCAAGCACAACGGGCTGTTCTACGATGCCGGTCGATGGAAACGGTGTGGGTACTCGGCGATCAACTCAATCGACACATCTCTTCGCTGAGCGACCGCCGGCCGGGGGAGTGCCGGGTACTTCTCGTGCACAGCGAGGCCAAGGTGGCCTCCAAGCGTTGGCACCGTCAACGCCTCCATCTGGTGCTTTCCGCCATGGCCCACTTCGCCGACGAACTGCGGGCCGAAGGCTTTGAGGTCGACGAACGTCGGGCGCCAACGCTGGCCGCCGGCGTGAAGGCTCACGTCGCCGAGTTTGCCCCCGATCGCGTGGTCGCCATGGAGCCAATGAGTTGGGACGGTCGCCGACTGATGAGCGACCTGGGAGTCGACCGAACAACCAACAATCAGTTTCTGTGCCACTACGACGACTTCGCCGAATGGGCCACCGGTCGCAAGAGCTTCAAGATGGAGGACTTCTACCGGTGGCAGCGCACGCGCCTCGACATCTTGATGGACCACGACTTGATGGACCATGACGCCTCGAAACCGCAGCCGGTTGGCGGGAAGTGGAACTTCGATCATGAGAACCGAGAGCCACCACCCAAAGATGGTCGGGCCTGGCCCCACCCAAAGATGGTCGGGCCTGGCCCGAGATAACCCGCTTCGAGCTCGACGACATCGACCGGGCCATCGTGGCCGACATGGGCAACAACACCTGGGGCGCCGACCCCGACGGAACGTGGCCGGTAACCCGCAGCCAGGCGTTAACTCGCCTCGACGAGTTTGTGGCTACCGCGCTGGCCCCGTTCGGTGCCCACGAAGACGCCATGCTGGGTGCGGAGTGGAAGCTGGCGCATTCGGTGCTGGCGTCGTCGATGAACCTTGGTCTGTTACACCCGGGCGAGGTTGCCGAAGCCGCCGAGGTGGCGTTTGCGACCGGTGATGCCCCCATCAACTCGGTCGAGGGGTTCATTCGCCAGGTGATCGGCTGGCGGGAATACGTGTGGGGTGTGTACTGGCTCTGGATGGCCGACGACTACCGCAACAAGAACGCGCTCGGCGCGACCCGGCCCGTTCCGCCCGCCTTCACCGGCGAGGCAGAAACCGAGATGGTGTGTGTGGCCAACGTGGTTCGCCACCTGCACGACCACGGGTACACCCATCACATCGAGCGCCTAATGGTGTTGGGCAACCTTGCCCTCACCTCGGGAGTCGACCCGCAAGCAATGACCCAATGGATGTGGGCGAGCTTTGTCGACGGTGCCGAGTGGGTGATGCTGCCCAACGTGATCGGAATGGCGCTGCACGCCGACGGTGGGCTGATGGCCACCAAGCCGTACGCCTCGGGCGGGGCCTACATCAACAAGATGAGCGACTCGTGCAAAGGCTGCCGGTTCAATCCAAAGAAGCGGACCGGCGACGACGCGTGCCCGTTCACCACCTTGTATTGGGACTTCCTGGCCCGCAACGAAGCAGCCTTCAAAGGCAACCACCGCATGGGCCAACAGTTGGCCGGTATGCGTCGACTCAGCAACCTTGACGAGGTGCGCGACCGGGCCGCCGAAGTGCTCGTTTTGCTCGACTCGGGGCGACTGTAAATGCCGACTTAGGCGGGTCAGCAAAGCTGTCGATACAGGATTGTTCTGACGACCTGGCCCGGTTTATGTACCCTGGGTAGTACTCGGCGGCTACGAGAACCCCCTTATGACCAGCAAATTCCCTCAAGACAATCGACGTGTTCGGTACGAGTATCGCGTCTGGGGAGAGCACCGTAAGGCCCGCAAACTGATGGCCAAACTGGGTTCGGTCGAGATGCGAGAGTCGCTCCGTGACTGTTATCTGTTTACCGACGATTCCTCGTTTAACGCCAAAGTTCGCGACAACACGCTGAAGATCAAGGAGTTGGTCGCCGAAGACAAAGGCTTCGAACGCTGGTCTTCGGGTCGGTATCACACCGCCGACAGTGCGCCGACGCCGTTCGACACGCTGTTCGACGAGCTCAACCTCGACCGCCCACAACGAGGCAAGAAGTACGACCTGGTTCGAGCGATCAACGAACTCGATCCCGCGCTGGGCGTACGGGCGGTCTTCGTCACCAAAGAACGACGCCGGTACCGGATCGGCAGCCTCAAGGCCGAGGTTACCGATATCGAGATCGACGATGTCGAAGAACCAATGCGCACCCTGGCGATCGAGGGCGAAAACCTCGACGAACTCATCAAACTCCGCAAGCGCCTAGGCCTCATCGACGAAGACAACGTCGCCGTGCACCAGGTCATCGAAGAAGCCCAAGCCAGCTAACCCCTCCGAAATTTTTGCGCTGGGGCGGCCCACACTGGGTCGAGCGCGATCAGAAATCGGGCCGTGGCCCTGGTAGGTGGACAACGTGCGGTCTCGGCGGCTCTATGCTGTTTGGGTGACTCTGTTAGGCCTTCCCCGTTGAGCATCGTTATTACCGTCGTCGCCATCATTGTGATGCTGGCGCTAAACGCGCTGTACGTTGCGGCTGAGTTCGCAACGGTCGGCAGCCGGAAATCTCGTGTCCAAGCCGCTGCCGAAGGCGGCAACGGCGCTGCGTCGCGGTTGTTCAACATCATCAAGGACCCCGTGGCGCTCGACAACTATGTGGCCACCTGCCAGGTCGGTATCACGATCAGCAGTCTGGTCGCCGGTGCGTTTGCCCAGGCTCGCATCACCCCGCTGCTCGAAGATGCGTTTGGTTCGGGGGCCCGCATCGTTGCGGTGTTGATCACCCTGCTCATCATCACCTCGCTTCAGGTGATCCTCGGCGAACTACTCCCCAAGACCGCAGCGCTGCGGTACCCAGAAAAGTTGGCCATCGGCACGCTTCGTCCAATGCTCGTGAGCCAAGCGTTGTTTAAGCCCTTGGTTTGGATCTTCAACGGATCGGCATTCGCCATCATGCGAGCCGTTGGCCTCAACACCGAACATAGCCACGCCCACGTGCATTCGCCCGAGGAGCTGGCGGCGTTGTTCGACGAGAGCGCCAAAGGGGGCCTAATCGATGCAACCGAACGCGACATGGTCGCCGGCGTGCTCAACGTCGAACAACGGCTCGTGCGCGAGATCATGACCCCTCGCCGCCGACTCGTGGGCGTGAACGCCACCGAGCAAGTCGCCGAAGCACTCGACCACGTTGTCGAGACCCCACATACCCGGTTCCCGGTATGGGGCGAATCCCACGACGATGTCAAAGGGTTGGTCAACCTGCGGGGCCTGTATCTCGGCTCGAAGGACAACCCGACCGGCTCGGTTGCGTCGATCACTCGACCGATGCTCGAAGTGGTCGAGACCTTGTCGGTACCCGAGCTTTGGTCCCAGCTCAACGAAAGCGACCAACACTGCGCCTTGGTGATCAACGAATACGGTGCGGTCGCTGGCTGGGTCACCCTCGAAGACGCCATCGAAGAGATCTTTGGTGAAGTGCGCGACGAATTCGATGTTGGCCCCGACCCCATCGTGGTGGCCGATGGCCGAGCGTCGGTTTCGGGCGAAGTGCTGCTCGAAGACCTCAACCAGCGCTTCCGACTGCGGTTGCCCACCGACGATGTCGACACCATCGGCGGCTTGGTGTGGCACAAACTCGGCCGACTCCCGGTCGCTGGCGAGCACGTGTCGCTGGCCGATGACTCCCTGGTGGTGCAGATCGATGTGGTCGACGGCAATGCGGTCGACCGAGTGAGCTTTGCCGACCCGACTGGGGGTGGCGAGTAATGGGTGAATACGTATTCCCAATAGTGGCGATCATCGTTTTGGTGATCCTCAATGGCTTGTTTGTGGCCGCCGAGTTTGCCCTCGTAGGCTCTCGGCTCAGCCGCCTCCAAAAGATGGCCGACGATGGCAGCGGTGCCGCCAAGTGGTTGGTCGACATCTTTACCCGTCACGCCGGCAAGGACAGCTACATCGCCGTTGCGCAGCTCGGTATCACGTTGGCTTCGATCGGCCTTGGTATGTACGGCGAGCCGGCGGTCGCCCACTGGCTGTACGACCCGCTCGAAAACATGGGCGTGCCCGAATCGATGTCGCACACCGTTGGCTTCATCATTGCGCTGAGCGGCATCACCTTCCTGCACGTGGTGCTCGGCGAGATGATTCCCAAGGCCTTGGCGCTTCAAGAGCCCGAATCGGTGAGCGTCAAGCTCAATCCGATCATGCGGGTCTTCAGTGCGTTGTTTAAGCCCATGGTGGCCATGCTCAACGCCATTGCCTTCTTCCTTATGCGGATGCTGCGTATCCCCGAGCCCGACAAGAAGATGTCGTTGCACACCAGTGACGAGCTGGCGATCGTGGCCGACGATTCGGCCGACAGTGGTTCGCTTGGTGCACTACAGCGCGACCTGATCCGCAACATCTTCGAGCTCGAAGAGCGCCCTGCTGAAGAGCTGATGATGACCCGCAGCAACATTGTGGCCATCGACCAGTCGGCCTCGCCCGATGAGTTGGCGGCCATTGTCGCCGGCGCAAACCGAAGCCGCTACCCGGTTATCGACGGCGATCTCGACCACGTGGTCGGCATGTTGCACATCAAGGACTTCATCCGAGCCGACCGGTTGGGCAAGTCGACCGCGGTTGCCGAGCTGGTTCGTCCGCTGCCGGTGGTAACCGCCACCACGCCGGCCGACGAGTTGCTCGAGCAGTTCAAGCACGACTCCACCCATGCCGCGTTGGTTATCGACGAGCACGGTGCCACCACTGGCTTTGTTTCGCTCGACGATGTGATCTCGGAGATCCTCGAAGACGAACCGTCGGGTCTTATCGCTCGCCACGACGATGGCTCAATCTCGGTGCACGGCGAAACCACGCTGAGCGATCTTCGCCAAGAACTGAACGACTCCACCCTCGACCACGAAGACATTGTGACGATCGCCGGATTGGTTTTGGCGAGCGTTGGCGACATCCCCGAGCCCGGCCAATCGGTCACCCACGGCCGCCACGAGCTCACGGTGGAAGAAGTCGACGGCCGCAAGGTCACCCGGGTGCGAATCACCAGTGGCACCGAACCCCAACCGGTCGAAGAGGACCACGACGGTCACTAGTTCCGGCCGCGGGTAGCTAGGGCGTTTCCTCGTCGGGCAGCAATTCGTTCCTGACGCCGCATTCGGCGACCAACACGTCGTCGATCGCCAGGGGCATTCCTCGGGGCTCCATGTATTCGACAACCGAGGCCGCCACGGCATCGAGCACGACCTGATTGGTGCCTTCTTCACACGTGGGCAAATCAACACCTAGCTTCCACCACAGTCGACCTCCGATGGTTGCCATCGGCCCGCGTCGAGACCCCACTAATGCGCCGCCGGCCGGGGTGCTGTGGACATGTTTCTGGAGGTCCGCGAAGCCGGCCTGGCCCAACCACGCAGACGCAATCACAACATCGAAGGTGGATGTATCGGCCTGGTGGAGCGAACCCAAAAATTGTTCGGCCTCGCCATCTTGAAGGTCCTCGACCGGCACGGTGAGCGCGTTTTGGGCTTGGTCGAAGAGGGTCGGAGCCATCCGTGAACCAAAGTGCTTGCGGGCAGCATCGTCGACCGCGCGAAGTGCATCCCGGTCCGGTGCCAACCCTGCAGTGGGCACCGGCGTCCGATCGTTGAACGCGTTTGAACCGGCTACATCCAGTTCCTCATTTGCACAGGCAGAAGCGATCAGCGAGAGCGCGAGGAAAAACCAGAAGTTGCGGAGCCGCCACATAGGTGCAGAACAGCCTTTCGTTGTCCGCTTGGTGTCACAAACCGTAGAACGTCGGCGCCGGCCGCCGTGGTCGGGCCAACACAATGATGCTCCCGCGTCTGCGCAAATTTTCGGCAACACGGTCTTTCAGGATGTTTCTTTGTATTTCTCTTGACGTGGTGTTGTGTCGAAACTACAGTCGAACATATGTTCGACCACGACGAGGGCTTTGAAACAACAGAAGGTGATGTTGCTCTCGTGTCGGGCGTGGGCGAGTTGGCTGATCTTGCCCATGCGTTGAAGATGGTGAGCAAGGTGGATTGGT
The DNA here is from genome assembly GCA_938038815.1 of uncultured Acidimicrobiales bacterium. Taxonomy (GTDB): domain Bacteria; phylum Actinomycetota; class Acidimicrobiia; order Acidimicrobiales; family SHLQ01; genus CALLQB01. Next base: position 47,341 of record CALHTF010000073.1, read on the forward strand.
CGGCGATGCCGGCCGAGATCGTGGCCGACGCGGTCTTGGATTTCGCGAAGCTGGATGCGGTGTTGGCTTCGTCGCAGTTGGATGCGATTGACAGTTTCGATAGGGACGGTTTGGTGGTGCATCGGGGCACGCCGGCCCAGTGGATGGCGTGGCGTACTCGCGAACCGAAGTATGTGACCGATCGTCAGGTGCGGGTGGCGAAGAGTCTGCGCGGCCTGCCGGTCACCAAAGCGGCGTTGGCGGCGGGCGAGATTTCGTATGCCCATGCGACGACGATGTCTCGTTTGGCGAATAACAAGGATGTGGCGTGGGCGTTACCAGCCGCTGAGCGTGATGATCTGATTCCGGGGGCGAAGGATTGGGGTTGGAAGGCGTTTCAGAAGCTGGTTCGTAAGTTTGAAGAGGTTGCGGATCTGACTCAGGGCGAGGGTAAGGACAAGTTTGGTGATGGGTCTCGGGAGTTGAATCTGTCGCAGACCTTTGGGGGCCGGTGGCGCCTTGATGGCTGGTCGCCGTCGATCGAGGGCGAGATCATCAACAACGAACTCGCCCGAATCACCAAGCAAATGCTGGATGAGGATTGGGCCAAAGCTCGGGCTGAGCATGGTGAGAACGCTCGGAGTGCTGATTTGTGTCGTACGGCGGCGCAGCGGCGTCATGATGCGATGGTTGAAATGGCTCGCCGGTCTTCCGGTACGTCGAAGGCGGGTCGGCCGTGTGTGAATATTCATGTCGACCTGGAAACGTTCAAACAGGGTTTGCGTGAACTTGCTGGTTTGCCGGCGGCGTATCCGACGAATGGGATTCGCCAGACTGATGGGGGGATCAATGTGAGTGTCCGCGAAGTGTTGAATGCGGCGATGGCGGGTCATGTGCGTCGTTTGGTATTTACCGACGATGGTGATCTGGTGAACATGGGGGATCGGCGGCGGTTCTTTACGGGGAAGCTTCGTGAAGCGATCGAGTTACGGGACCGGACTTGTCAGCATCCGACGTGTGCGCTGCCGGCGGTGTTTTGTGAGGCCGACCATATTGAGCCTCATAGCCGGGGTGGGCCGACGACGATTGGTAACGGGCAACTGTTATGTAGTTTCCATAACCGCCAGAAAGGGGCGCGTGAGTATGTGCCCTGGTGGGACACCGACATAGGCCAACTCTTCTGGCTCACCCACCCACCCATCTAGATCCCACCTAGACCGTGCCCCCGAGGAATCCAATGTGTTGGACCAGCCCACTCCGGTGGGCCTAGTGGCGCGCCCTTACGGCAACCAGTTGCTGATCGCCTGGCCGATTTCGTCGGGACTGTCCTCTTGGATGAAGTGCAGACCGGCGACCGTGACTTCGGTTTGGTTGGGCCAGCTTCGACAGAACTCCCGCTGGGGGCCGGTGAGAATCGTGCCCGGGTCGGCATTGATGAACAGCTTTGGGATATCGGAGGTCGACAGCCAGTCGGCGTACGCCTGCACGATCTCGACCACATCGGCCGGTTCGCCGTCGAGCGGGATCTGGCGGGGCCAGGTGAGGGTGGGGCGACGGTGGGCGGGCTCGGCAAAGGGACGTCGGTATTCGTCCATCTCGGCGTCGCTGAGCTCTCGTTGAATCGAGGCGGGCAAAATGGCCTCGATGAACAGGTTCTTGGTGATGATCATCTCTTCGCCGGCCTCAGACCGCATAGCGCGGAAGATATCGGTGGCTGCTTCGGGCCATTCGTCCCAGGTGACGGGACGCACGATTGCCTCCATGTAACAGATCCCGGCCACCCGGTCGCGATGGCGGTTGGCCCAGTCAAAGCCGAGGGCCGAACCCCAGTCGTGGATCACGAACGTTACGTTGTCGCCCAGGTCGAGTTGGTCGAGCAGCCCGTCGAGGTACTCGCGGTGTTGAACG
>CALHTF010000074.1 GCA_938038815.1 uncultured Acidimicrobiales bacterium
CGTCGGAAGCGGCCCGGGCGCGACTCATGGACGACCTAGAGGACGACCTCGCAAAACTGCGAGATCTTCTTGGTCCGTCGATGAGTCCGCAATGGCTTCGGTAAGCACCCGCGTTCGGACGCTCATCACCGACCCACCACCCATGATTCGCGCCGGCCTCGGCCGCGTCGCTCTGGCCCTCGGCATCGCCCTCTCGATGGTCTGGCTGACCCGAACCCAGAGCACCGACGTCGTAGCCTCGACCACGGTTGCGTTGTCGCTCATCGCAACCGGCGGGGTCGCCGGGGTGTTCGGCTCGAACCGACTGCTGCTTCGAGAACTGGCGGGCCACGATCTTCCCTCGTCGTCTGCCCGACAGACCCTTGACGCCGCAGCCGCGACCGTCGCCAAAACGGCTACGGCCTCGGTCATCGTCACAACCGTCGGCGTCGGTGTGTTGCTCCGCGACTTCTCGCCGCTGCTGTTGGCCAGCGCCGCCATCGCAACTGCGGCAGGCGCGGTGCTCTACCTCGCAAGCGACGGCCACCGAGCAACATCCACCGGTTGGGCAAGCGAGCTCAGCTTTGGCCGGTACGGCGGCGCCGGACCGGTGTGGGTGTGGGTTCTCGCCCTCCTAGCGCTGCAACCGTCATCGTCGGCCTCCATCATCGCTCTGCTCGCCGGCATCTCGGCCGTGCTCGCCGCACCACTGCTTTGGTCGCTCATGAAGCGAGTCGGCCCGTCGACCGCTGGCGCGCCTACCCCGGGCTTCTTCGCTGACGCTGCGCCGTTCGGCATGACCCAGGTAACCGGCCTGCTGTTGCAATCGGCCGACCTTTGGGTGGGCGCCTTGTTGCTCGAGTCTCGCGAGCTGGCGTTCTACGCCGCGGCTCGCCAGTTACTGATGGTTGTCGCGCTTCCGCTCCAGGCCGCCCAACTGGCGTTTGTAGCCCCACTCGCCCGAGCTGCCCAGGCGAAGTCGCCGTCCGATATGCAACGCATCGCTACCCGAGCCGCCCGCCGGGCCGGGCCACCGGCGATCGCCGCTGGCCTTGTACTGCTCGCCCTGCCTCGCCAGCTTCTCGACCTCGCCTTCGGCAGCGACTACCGCGAAGCGGCGCTGGCCTTGGTAATTCTCACCGGCGGGCAGATGTTCAACGCCCTCACCGGATTGTGCGGTCAGGCGTTGTCGATGGCTGGTGAGGAACGACTCGTCACCAAGGTCAACATCGGTGCCGCCGCTGCCCTGCCGGTACTATCGCTGGCGGGCGCGTCGATGTTTGGGACCGCAGGCTTGGCGCTCGCCGTGGCTTCGTGCACCCTCGGGCTCTTCGGAGCACTGTGGTGGTTTGCTCGTGTTCGACTCGGTGTCGAAACCCATCTTCGCCTCACGACGGCGACGGCGGTCACCGTATGACGATCCTCGACAACCTCTTCTCGGTCATGTTGAACCTGGTGGCGATCGCCCCGTTGCTGATCGCCTTCCGGTTCGTCGCCGAACGCCATCGCCCGTTCCTCGTCGTAATCTGCGGTTCCTACGCCGTCTTCTACTGGATGCGCAGCCTGATGCTCACCCTGGGTCTCGACACGAGCGCACTTGAACCGCTCGCCGCCGACGCCCGCGGGTTCGACGAAGCTCACATTCGGCTCGCTATCTGGTCGTCGATCGCCATGGTGGGGTTCGTCGTCTTTGGGAACTTCCGCACCCCGCCTGCGGTGGCGGGCCTGCCAAAGCGAACCTACGACTTTGTCGCCCTACGACGCCTCGCGCTGTACGCCACCATCGGGTCGACCATGTGTTTTGGCGTCATCGTCGCCCAGGTTGGCAGCCCCATCGCCGCCATCCAAGCAGCGAAGGCGGAGAAGGCGGTGGCCGGCCTCTACCTGCTGCAGTTCGGCCCGGTCGCCGCGATGGTCCTGTGTCTGGCCGCGTCGATCGCCGGACGTCGCGCCGGGCACCGACTCATCCTTCGACTTCCGTTCATCGTGCTCGGGTTAGTCAACGCCCTCTACGTCTTTGCCTGGGGCTCGCGCCGGGTGGTCGTGATCTACCTCGCCGGCCTGATGCTCGAACCGATCTTTGATGCCATGGGCACCCGCTCGGAGAAGGGCCGTACCGTCGCCGATGTGCGGCGCTGGGTCGGCATCGCCATGATCGGTGTGGTCGTTATCGGTAGCGCCCTCGGACTACGGGTCGCACGCGACCAGGTGCTCCAGGGCCGAACATCTGATGCCATCGCCGAGGCCAGTCCCCTTCGAAGCGTGAGCGTGGCCATGAACGCCACGGTGTACGACGCCTATGTGCTGACCGTGCGAGATACCCCGAGCGAGTTCGACTACTACGGGTCCGAGCTGTTCATCAACGGCACCGGAGGCGTTGTGCCCCGGGCGGTTTGGGCCGACAAGCCGACCAACATCGCGCCGGGTGCCGCGTTCCGCCAGCTGTACGAACCAGAGGTGAAGAACGGTTGGCCGGTGGGCGCAATCGGCGAGTGGTGGCTGTCGTTTGGGTGGGCCGGCATCATCGTGGGCGCGCTGGTTTCCGGCGCCGCCTATGCGGCGATGAGCCAGGCGCTGGGCGACCTTCGCCAGAACGCGCTGGCCCACGCGTTATCGGTCGGGATCGTGTTCCAAGTTCTTGAGCTCGGCTTCAACGTGCAGAGTCTCGTCCGATGGATTGGCTGGTGCGCCAGCGTGTTGGTTGCCCTCGCCTTTGTAAACAAGCTCGCATCGCCACCGGCCCGACCCGTACCAAATCTGAACCACGAACCTTCCGACGAGCTGGTGAACTCATGACCAACCACAGCCAGCGACCTCTGCGCATTCTTCAGCTTCACAACGAACACCAAACCTTGGGGGGAGCCAACTTGGTGATCGAACGCGAGCACAACGTCCTCACCGAGGCCGGTCACGATGTGCGGAGCTTTTTCGTCGAGTCGAGCGACTACCTCCAACGAAGCAAACCCACCCAGCTCACCTCGGTGATTTGGAACCACGAGGCGAACCGGGCCGTGCGCAAGCTCATCGCCGATCAGCGGACCGACGTCGTGCACCTCCATACGCCGTTCCCGTTCATGAGCCCGAGCGTGGTGCGAGCTGCGAAACGCTCGAACGTACCGGTGGTGATGACCTCGCACTCGTTTCGGATCCCCTGCATCGTGGGAACCTTGCGCCGCGACGATTCGCCATGCCACGACTGTGTCGGCGCTCCGTTGCCACTCGCCGGCCTACGCAACCGCTGCTACCACGACTCGTTCGGCGCCTCGGCCGCACTCACCGCCAGCTCGATCCTGCATCACCGCACCGGCACCTATAACTCGGCGATCGACCGGCACCTAGCGCTTACGCCCTACATGGCCGACCTGTTGGTCGCCGATGGCATCGACCGCCGCCGCGTGGTGGTCCACCCCAACTTCATCCCCGACCCGCTCGCCGATCGGGCGACAACCGGTTCCGAGCCGCCACGAGACGGCGCGGTGTTCGTTGGCCGCCTGGTCGACGAAAAGGGAATCGAAACCATGGTTGAGGCGTGGCGCCTGCTGGGTCCTGACGCACCAACGCTCACCATCATCGGCGGTGGTCCCGAACGCGACCGCCTCGAAGCAGCCGCCCCCGACGCGGTGAGGTTTGCCGGCGAGATTCCCAACACCGAGGTTGTCGATGCCTTGGAGCGAGCTCAGGTACTGATCTTTCCTTCCGAGTGGCCCGAAGGACTTCCGATCACCCTCATCGAAGCGCTCGCGACCCGGACTCCAGTTCTGTACTCCGATATTGGAAACTTCACCGACCTGCTCGACGATGCAACGTGCGGGTCGTCGTTCACGACCGGTTCACCGGCGTCGTTGGCCGAGACGGCTCGAACGTTCTTTGCCCGCACCACCACCGAGCAAACCAAAGCCGGCGAGGCCGGACGCGCCTACTACGACATCAACTTCACCCCGACGGCCGCGCTCGGCCGACTCGAAGCGGTGTACAACAGCCTCGTCGCCATCGCCGGCGAGCTGGACCCCGAACAACCAGACAGCAGCCACCCCAAAGCCGCGTAGCCGCTGCCTCCACCGCGCCGGTCGAAACCACGTGCGACGGTGGTCGCTATTTCGCGTCGAAAAGGGGGCCATGCATTGCCGCGACAAACGTGGCACCCTAGGCAGATAGCCCTAGTACTAGGCCGTTTGACCCATTGTTAACTTTCGGCCCCTTTGGTGTACTTGCAACGTAGCTCTACTGCGCCAACCCTGGCGTCCTAGCGAAACCGAGGCATCCCCCCATGCTCGACTCAAACCCGAACCTCACCGATCTCGATCGGCGCGTCGCGAGTTTTGACAACGAACACACAACCGAGATGACGGTGCCCGAGACCCTTTCGGTCCTGCTTCGCTACCTGCCGTTGGTACTCGCCCTGGCGGCCGCCGTCGGTGTTCTGACGTTCATCATTTCGAGCCTGCAAACAACCCAGTTCGACGCCAACGGCCGACTCGAACTGGCGACCGAAGTCGATTACTACGACATCGACGGACGACGCACCACGGCTCGAACCATCCTTGAGAACGCCGACACCGAACGGGCAATCAACGAGTTCGCTCGGTCGGTCAATACCGAAATTCTCAACATGCGGGTCGACCTTCCGCCCGACTCGAAGGGCATCGACGTAAACGTCAGCGCCACCACCGCATCGGGTGCGGCCGCGGTCACCAACGAGTTGATGCGAATCGCTACCGACAACGACGACCGGGTCCGCGAAGAGGGCATCAAAACCGAACGCGACGGCCTGCTCGAACTCAACGACCGGCTCACCGGCGAGATCGCCGAGTACGACGTGCAGATCGCCGACCTGCTGACTCGGGAACAAACCGCCACCAACGCCGAACGGGCGCTACTTGCCCAACAGCGCCAAGACCTCACCCGCGATAAGAACTCACGGGCCGACCAGCGCAACCAAAACAACCGACTGATCGACAACCTCGAACAACGAACCAACAACACGCGAGCCAACCTGCGGGTTGCGTGGGAAGCCGTCGAACCGGTCGACAAATCTCGCCCGAAGCCAGCCCGCAACGCCGTGCTGGGCTTCATGTTGGGCGCCATGCTCGGCTCGGCGCTGGTCATGGTGTTCTTCCGTGACCGAGCCCGACTGGGAGACGACGAACGGATCGGGGTCCACCTCGCCGCACCGGTGTTGTCCGAAACCGACTCCAGCGTGCCGTCCGACAGCCTGATCCCGGCGGCAATCGCGGTCGACCGGCGAGCCAAAGGACAACGGGTTGGCATCGTCGATGTCGACGAATCCGGCACCGATCAACAGGTGTACAAAGGCCTCAACAACCTGCTCGCCCAACGCATGACCGAGGCCGACCGAGCGCACTGGATGCAGGTCCCACCGGGCACCCCCGGCGCCCCCTGGGCGATCACGTGCGGGTCGCTCAACGATCCCTCGGCCATCCGGTACCTCGACATGGTCGACGCAGCGGTACTCCTCGCTGAACGAGGCAAGGTAACGGTAAAGCAGGCGCACGCCGCGGCATCGAAGCTCCGGGCCCTCGGTATCGAAGTATTGGGTGTTGTGGTCGTTTCGTGACCACCACCGCCCCACCGAAGATCCGGCCCCCGTACCGGTTCACCTGGTTACCGCGCGATCTTCGGGCCATCATCCCAACCCCGCTGATGCTGGCGGTGGTCTTTACCGTGATCCTCGTGCCGCTCGACTTCGGCGCGGTCGCCCGACTCGGCGACGCCGACGGGCTGACCAGTCGCGGCTGGGCGCTTCGGATGATCATGGCCGGTGGACCACTGATCTTCATCATCAACGATCCGGGTAAAGCGGTCGAACGACTGGTTCGCCATCCGCTGATCGGCCTGAGTCTGGCGCTCACCTGGAGTGTGTTCTTGCTCCCGCTGTCGGCGGCCCCCAAGCTCAGTTTCGTTGCCCTCATCTCGTTCTCGTGCACGCTCTTTTGGCTGGCCACCGCCGTCGACCGGGTCGGGTGGGAAGCGTTCGAACGGGCAGCCGCGTTCGGCCTGTTGTTGTTTGTGACCGGCTCGATCGCCACCGACATTCTCGGCATCGGCGTCGTCGACAACCCGGGTATCGCCGGCATCGACTTTGGCCGCCTCAAGGGTTTTGCGCTGCACCCCAACACGCTCGGCGCAGCGGCGGCCACCCTTACCCTGATGTGCCTCGCGATGGTGTCGCGGCGCAACTCGGTCCCATGGCTGCCGATCCTTGGCCTGCCGGTTGGCGTCCTGGCCCTGCTGTGGACCCAGAGCCGCACCGCCCTGCTCGGACTCATTATCGCCGTCGGCTTCGCTGTCGTACCCCGGGCAGCGCGCTTCGTTCTGCTCATCTCGATGGTCGGCGTTCTCGTCGGCGCCGCAGCGTTTGGCTTCTTCGAGGGCGAGACGTGGCGCAACATGAGCCGCGCACCAGAGAACGCCGCCAACGTGAGCGGCCTTTCTGGCCGACCCGAACTGTGGGTCGAGACGGTGCGGGTCATCAGCGAACGACCAGTGATCGGCTACGGCATCGGAACCGCTCCCGATGTGTACCGCGACACCGGTGTCGCGTGGCGCACCGGCTGGGACCCGCCAGACGCTCACAACGAATATCTTCAATCGACCCTCACCATGGGGGTTGTCGGACTCGCGTTCGTGCTCTGGAGCCTGATTGGCTACTGGAGGGCGGCGCGCCTGCGACCCGACAAATGGCGTGATGCCGCCGTCGTGCTGGTGATGTGCGCCAGCTTCACCGAAGCGGTGCTGCTGGCGTTCTTGCCGTCGCTAACCTTTGTGATCATGGTGGCGGCCTTGGCTTCGGTGGGCGCGCCGATCCGCCCCGACACCGGCCGCCCCCAGCAATACGCATGACCCAACTTCCCCAACCCCCCGAGCACCAGCTCCTGCCGTATGCGGTAGTCATCGTGCCGGCCCACAACGAGGCCGGAACGATCGAGGCCTGCCTGCACGCCATCCTCGACGACCCGCACCGCGACCAACTCGATGTGGTGGTCGCAACCAACGGCTGCACCGATAACACCGCCGAACTCGCCGAAGCGTTGGGTCACCCGGTCCGGGTGGTCGACAGCCCGGTCGCCGGCAAGGGCGCCGCCCTAAACCTAGCGCTGGCATCAACGCCCGATGTCGACCGGATTTACGTCGACGCCGATGTGGTGGTGAGCCCGGGCGCCATGACCGCAATCGTCGAAGCGATCGCCGAAAACGACGCTATGGCCGCTGCACCTCGGATCGTGTTTGATACCTCCCAGAGCACCACCCTCGCCCGGCTATACCTCGAAACCTGGGCCAAGGCCGATTACTTCACCGAAGGCCACATCGGCACCGGGTTGTACGCCATCTCGGCGGCCGGCCACCGACACATCCCGACCTTCGCCGACCTCTTCGCCGAGGACCTCTTGCCCATCCAGCGATTCGCTCGCTCCGAACGGGTCACCGCTCGCGACGCCACGTTCAGCCCCCTCTTCCCGCACAACCTGCCCGACCTCATCAAGGTGCAGATGCGCCAACAGGTCGGGGTCATCGAGTTCCATGAATGGCTCGAGGAACAGGGCGAACAACCCAACCTCGACTCGCTCGATCGAGGCTGGATCACGAAGTTGCTCAGCAATCCGAAGAACTGGGCCGGCGTGGCGGTGTACGCCCCGCTGCGGGTGCTGATCCAGATCGGGGCGGAGTACAAGCGCCGGTTCGGGACTCGAACCTGGACCCGCGACGACACGTCGCGCCAGGTCGCCTCAGCTCGCTGACATGACCCCCGCACCACTCCCCACGGCCCCGCTTTTGGTGGGCGTGTGTATCGCGACCTTCAAGCGTCCCGAACAACTTCGGCTACTGCTCGAGGACCTCGCGAACCAACAGGTCGGCGACATGAACGTGGTGATTGCCATCGCCGACAACGACCCTGCGGCCTCGGCCGATGCCACCGTCGCCGAGATCGCCGAGGTCCATCGTTTCGATGTTCGGTACGTCCACGAACCTTCCGCCGGGGTCGTGCACGCCCGCAACGCTTCGGTCGCCCTGGTACCCGAGGCCGACTGGATCGCGTTCATCGACGACGACGAACGGCCGATCGACACCTGGCTCCAACGCCTGATCAATACCGGCCAACAAAACAATGCCGAGGCGGTAGCCGGACCTGTACCTGAACGATTCGAACAGGACCCTCCCCGCTGGTACACCAGCGCGGAGCTTCATATCGCCGAGTCATTCCCGACCGGGTCGCGGGTAAAGCGATTCGGTGTCGGCAACCTGGCCGTGCGCGCCGATGCTCTCGCCGCCGTTGCCACCGACGACGGCCCCTTCGACCTGCGCTTTAACACCACCGGCGGCGAAGATGTCTTCCTCGGCTTTCAGCTCGCTCGCGCCGGCTACTCCATGGTCTGGTGCGACGAAGCAGTGGCGACCACCCTGGTTCCGGTCGAACGCACCGAACTTCGTTGGGTCCTGCGCCGCCGGTTCAACGCCTACCGCAACTACTCCCGCGCGCTACGAATAGCCGAGGATTCCCAGCCCTGGTCCGAACTCGCCCGCAGCGTTGCCCGACTACTCGAGGCATCGACCCGCATCTTGATGGGTGCGTTGCGCCAGGACAAAGGGGCGATGGTGAAAGGCGCCTACGTCGGGGCGGGCGCGCTTGGAAAGTTTGCCGGCACCCTCGACCGCACGAGCAGCAGCGGCTGGTGGGACTAGGAGCTTCTGGCTTGGCGTAGTCGCCAACCAGATAGGGCGAAGCCCTACGAGTGTTCGGCCGGGACCGAGCGCAGGTTTACGGTGGTGTCGACATCGGGGTCGGCCGAGCGACGCTTGATCCGAGCCTGGTAGATCTCCTTGCCGAACACCGGCATGAGATGCATCGGCTCGACCAGGTAGCGGAACCAGAGGCGGCGGGGCTCAGAGACCAAGCGGTGCATCCACTCGACGCCGTACTTGCCCATCCAGCGAGGCGGCGTCGGGATGAGGCCGGCGACATAGTCCATGCCAGCGCCAACCGTGACGGCAACCGGCACCCGCAGTGCACCGCGGTTCTCGGCCACCCACAGCTCTTGGCGGGGCATACCCATGCCAACCAGCACTAAGTCGGCACCAAAGTCGTTGATCTGGCTAATGATGCGTTGGGTATCGGCCGAGTGTTCGCCAGCGTCGAAGAAGCCGTCGTGACCGTCGAGTTCGAGGCGAGGGAACCGTTCGCGGAGTGCGGCCGAGCCAAGCGACAAGGCTTCAGCGGTGCCGCCGAGGAAGAAGATCTTCCAGCCCTCTTCTTGGGCCGTACTAAGCAAGCGGTCGTACCAGTCGAGGTAGGTGTTGCGATGCGTGCGATCGATTGCGCCGCCGAGAAGTCGACCGTGCACCACAAACGGCATGCCGTCGATGTAGGCCACGTCGGCACTGGTGTAGGCGGTGCGCACCGCGTCGTGACGACGCTGCAAGTACGCGCTGTGCAGGTTCTGATGGAAGATGGTGAGCGGCAGACGCGACTCGATGTGGCCGCTGACCAACTCGAGCATGTCGTCGCTGGTGATCGCCGTGACATCGACACCGAAGATGGTTCGCCGTTCAATCGGTGCAACGTGCACCGGACGCAGACGTCGCGCCGTGGTTGGACACGGGCGATCGGTGTGATGGTCGGGAGTCGAGCAACAAGTCTTAGTAGACAACAGTGTCTCGTCGATGTGCGTCATGCGTCGGCGGTCGCGATCTTCGGGGTTTGGGGGGATATCTGCGTACTCGGGGCCGCATTTCGCCGTTTCCGAGCGAAATGCAATGAGAGTTACGTAAATAGTGTGACGGAAACCGACCAATTGTGCAAACAGTCGGCCGGGTTTCTCCTCGCTTTGACCCTACCGACTAGCAGCAACTCATTGCCAGTTCGCACCAACTTCGCCAGACTGACGATATGCGCATCGGGGGAACCAGCGATAACGACGATGTTGCCGGCCTAGAAATCGTCGACGCCGATGGCGGATCGACCCCGCCACTCGAATCGGTTGCGGCGACCCAAACCAGCTCCAAATCTCGCCCGCTTGCCATGGTGCTGGGCCTCTTTGTGGCGGGATGGCTCGGCCTTGCGTTGCTTTTGCCCCAGGACATGGCCACCACCGCATCGCCACCGAGCACCGCAATCGACCCCGACCTACGCCCGACGCTGGCCCCGACCACCACGATCGACCCACCGCCCGACTCCACCATCGCTTCGAGTACGACCGAGCCAGCGTTTGTCGCTCCACCGGTGGTCGACCTGACCGGGCAGTGGCCGGCCCTCGAGAACACCGATGGCGCCACGGTTCGAGTCGTGGTCGACTCGTCGCCCCAAACCCTTTGGGAGCTCGATCTGCAAACCGGCACCGCCACCCAGTTTGAGGTTTCGGATCTGTCGTCGCGCACCCGCATCAGCCTGCGATTTGTAAACCGGTCAACCCTGTACGGCTTGGAAGAGATCGACCGTCACATTGCCTTGGTGACTCTCGGCGAGAACCCTGGCGACGCGGCGACCGAGCTCTATTCGTTCCGCCCCGCGGGCGGCGCTCCCACCGGGTGGCGAGGCCTCGACGCCAGCGGGGCCGGCGCACCAGCTATGTGGGCCACCTCAAGCTCGGGCCTGACCCGCTACCAACTCGACACCGGCGAGGTCGATGCCCAATGGAACGACCCCGATCGAAACTTCGCCCTGACCCCCGAGATTCGGGGCGTCAGCAACGGTCGGCTGATCGTCGAGAGTCCGGTGGGCACCAACCACGCGATCGACGAACAGGGCAACGTTGGGTCGCTCGGTAACCTTGAAACTCGGGGCCGGATCGACGTGGTTGCCGGCACCTGGGCGATCGTGACCGGATGCGACAGTTCGCTCAACTGTGAAGAAGTTTCGGTCACCAATCTCGAGCAGCCGAACCAGACCGTTGCCCTCGGGCCCTGGCGGTCGTTTGTGCCCGAATGTGTCATCGAAACGCCCAACGGATTTGCCGCGGCCGGGGTCGATATCGAGGGAGCGTTGGTTCTAGTGGAATTTGATGCCGCATCGTCGAACCTGCAAACCACCGTTCTGGCAACGAAGTCACTCGCCTGCGTGAGCCTGGCCAAAATCGACGGCCGGCAGCGTTCGTACGTGATGGCCCACAGCCGCGGAGCCCTCGTTGTGGTCGACACATCGAGCGAGACACCCAGCACAACCGAGATCGACCTTCGCCAGCTCGGCGAAAAGGCGGTGAGCGTCGCCGGCTGACCCCGTCCGGCACCGGTGGGGACCCCCTAGGGGGTTTTGGGGGATTTCCCCAGCAGTCAGGGGGCCTGGTTTCTGGCTCAATGAGTACATGAGCAGCAACCACGCAGTACTTACCCCCTCCCCAGCAACCTCCCGAGTGACCTCGGTAGCCACCGATTCGGCCAAAGCCGAGTCTCCCAAAATCGGGTCGCCCCTGTCGCTGAAAGACATGGCTGGCGCCGCCAAGGCTGACCGCAACCGGGCGGTCGACTTCTACCGGGCCACCGCTATGTTGGCGGTAGCGCTTGGCCACTGGGCCGCCATTTGGGTCGGCCTCGATGCAACCGGCGCGCTCACCGCAGGCAACGCCCTCGAGCAAGCGCCGTCGATGGCGTGGATCACCTGGATCTTTCAGGTCATGCCGCTCTTCTTTGTGGTCGGCGGGTTCTCGTCGGCCATGTCGCTCGACAGCCACTTCGCCGGCGACAACGCCGACCGCCCTCAAGACTGGGTGGCCGCCCGCCTTCGCCGCATGGTCGCTCCGGCCATGACACTGGCCAGCACCTGGGTGGTGCTGCTGATCGGCGGTTTCGCTGTTGGGCAGGGGGCCTTGATCGCCGCCGGCGCCACCGCCGCCGCCATCCCGCTGTGGTTCCTCGCCAACTACACCGTCGACACCGCAATCGCCCCGTTCGTGCTCCCCCGGTTCCGCAAGAACCCGGCCCTGGTCGGCGGCGGCGTGTTCGCTGCCTTCTTGTTCTTCGAGCTGCTTCGCATCGCCGAGGTACCCGTACTTCCCCATGTCAACTGGGTGCTTGGCTGGTTGTTGTTCCAGATCGCCGGCTTTGCCTGGCGCGACGGCTTGCTGCCCACCGGCCGCACGCTCGCCACGACCGCCGCTGGGTTCTGGGCCGCCGCCCTGGCCTTGGTCACCTTCGGGCCCTACGCCGTCACCATGGTGCACTTCCCCGGCGTCGAGAACTCGCCAACCCACCCGCCGACCCTGGCACTGATGGCGTTCGGTTCGGCCTACAGCGCCACCGCGTTGTACTTCGCTCCCCGCATCTCGGCGTTCCTCGGCCGCGACACCAAGGTCGCCAAGCAGGCATGGTCGGCCCTAGTGGGCGCCAACGCCGTTGCGATGTCGGTGTACCTCTGGCACATGACCGCGGCGATCGCGGCCATTGCCATCCTGTGGGGATTCGGCCTGTTGGCCACCGGCGCCACCGTCGGCACCCTCGCCTGGTGGATCGCCAAGCTTCCGATGGTCGGGCTCGCCACCATCATCCTGGTCGGCATCGTCGCCAAGGTCGCCAAGGTTGAACAGGCCGCCCTGCTCGCACCACGCACCCCGTGGGTCGCACGCAGCGGCAAGCCAGCCGGCGTGGCCTCGATGTTTGTGGTCGCCGCGGTGTTGTCGACGGCGCTCAAGCTCTGGGCCAGCGGAAGTGTTGCGGTGGTTGCGGTGTGCCTGACGGTTCTGCTCATCGTCTGGCACGGAGTGCTCAAGGCTCGCTCGAACTAGCGAACCCGCCAGCCAACGATCCCCCTCAACCGGCGCCGCTGCAACGAAGTCCGGGACTTTGTGAGTATTCACTCACAAAGTCCTTGACTTGAGCGACTGCTTAAGGTTACCGTGTAGTCATAGCGAGTTGAGCAATCGCTCAACTCCGCAAGATTGCTCACTTACGAGCTCAGATCACCTACCAGAAAGCGACTACACCATGAGTTACCTCCTCGGCACCTATGTGATTTACGGCATCGCCGCCATCGCACTCACCACGGTCCTGGCCCGCACCCTCTACAGCCACGGAGCGGTCTTCCTCGACGCACTGTTTGAAGACAGCCCCGGCATGGCGGCCGCAACCAACCGACTGTTGGTGACCGGCTTCTACATGCTGAACCTCGGGTATGCGTTCCTGCTGTTCAAGATGGGACCGGCCGACACGGCGGTCGAGGCAACCGAGATGCTGGTCCAACGACTCGGCTACCTCCTGGTGAGCCTCGGTGTCATTCACTTCATCAACATGGCGGTGTTCTGGAAGATGAAGCGCAGCGGCGAACTCACCAACAACCCGCCGGTGCTGCCGAGCTACACCGTGGCGACTCCCCCAGCCAGCTACTAAATGCTGAGCATCACTCAAGCCGAACGCATCGTGCATGAGTGGCCTCCGGCCCGACTCCACGTGGTCTACGACGACCAGTGCGAGTTGTGCCGGAGGTGTCGGCACTGGCTCTCGACCGAACCCACCTTTGTCGAGTTGCGGTTTCTCGCCAGCAGCGAACCAGAGGTCAGCCAGCGCTACGGCAATCTGGCGTGGTTCAACCTCGAGCTGATGGTGGTCGACGACTACGGGCGAGCGTGGATTGGCCCCCAAGCGTTCATCATGTGTTTGTGGGCCACCCGCCGATGGCGGCCCATGTCGTACCGGCTCAAAGGCACGGCGTTCGCTCCCCTAGCCGAGCGGTTCTTTCACACGCTGTCGGCGAATCGGTCGGTCGTTTCGGGAATGCTGGGCCAGCACCGCTGCGAAACCGGCAGCTGCGGCGGCACAAGCTAGGTCCGGCCTAGGCCGGGCGAAGCGTGTTGAGTTCGGTGACGTTGTCCAGAAGGATCTTCTTCTGGTCGGCGTCATCGAACGTTTTGAGCTCAACCAGGTAGTCGAGCGGCTGGGGCATACCTTCGATGTGGGGCCAATCCGAACCAAAGATCACCCGGTCGGCACCCATGAGCTCGGCGACCTCGGTGACATCGTCTTCCCAGAACGGGTTCATCCAGACGTGCTCTTTGTACAGCTCGATCGGGTCGGCCTTAAAGTAGCCGGGGTACTTGCGGGCGGTCTGGTCGAGCTTGCGGAATAGTTGGCCGAGGAAGTCCGACCCGTTCTCGACCGAAGCGATCCGCAGGTTCGGGAACCGTTCGTACATCCGCTCGAACGACATGGTGATCAGCCAGTCGTAGGCCGCTCGTTCGATGTTGAACGCCTTGATGGTGGGCTTCCACGCACCCGACGCACCGATGTCGGCGCCGAAGCCGTCGTTGGCGTAGCCGTTGGTCTTGTACCCGCTGTCGGCGGCGTGGACGACCACCGCGATTCCGGCTTCGTTGACCCGGTTCCAGAACGGGTCGAAGTACTCGTCGCCCGGCGACTTGAAACCACTGTCGGTCCATACCGGAGCGGGCCGCATGCACACCACACTCGCCCCGTTGTCGAGCGACCATTCGAGTTGGCTCACCGCAAAGTCGACATCGCCGAGCGCCATGTAAGGCGCGGCGTAGATCTTGTCTTGGTAGTTAAAGCCCCAATCTTCGAGCAGCCACTGGTTAAAGCCGGCGAAGAGATGCTTCACCGCTTCGATGTCGGTGTGGATCAGTTCTTCGTAGAGCACGCCGAGGGTCGGGAACAACCAGACCGATTCGAGGCCTTGTTGTTCGAGTTTGGCGACCCGAGCGTCCTTATCGATGTACTCGGCGGGCAGCGGCTCGCGTTCGGCCAACATCTCGAGCGGCGACCGGCCGTCGGGGTTACCGCGGAAGAAGTCGTGCAGGGCGCCGGGCTTGGCGATTGGGTCCCACGTGGGGTTCTTCACTGCGTGGCTGACCACGCCCCCGACCACGTGATGCTTCCGACCACCGATGTCGCACCACTGAACGCAGCGTTGATGCCACTTCGGGTCGACATGGCGGGTGAAGGCGTCGAGGCCTTCGTAGTAATGGTTGTCGGCGTCGAATGGAAGAAAGTCGAGATCGGCCATACGCGAAATGTAGCGCCGGCTAGCCGCCGCGGAGATATTTGATGACCGCTTGTTCTCGGCCCGCAGCATCCTTTCCCCGTAACGCCAAGGGTGACGCCTCGTCGAGGAAGTCGGCTAATGCCGTTGCTACGGGGCGCCGGGCGCGCACCTCGGCGATGGGTGCGATCTGAGTTTTGATGGTGAAGACCACCGCGCCGGTGCGGGGCAGGCGCCGGAGGGTTTCGCGTTCGGAGCGCACAAACAGCGGCTCGATATCGTCGACCGACTCGATTGCCCGATGCTCGCGGGCCACCGGCTGCACGTAGTCGTCGATGTCGTGCAGGAACCAGTTGCGCCGCCACACCAGATTGCCCACCTGGAGCCGGGCGAAGAAGCTGTCGACCTTGGCACCCAGGTGTTCGGCGTAGCCCTCGGTCGGTTCGTGCACGTCGATCAGCGACTTGCCGATCTTGTCGGCCAGCGCCCACTCGTTGGGGAAGAACAACGATCCGGCCACCAGCGTTCCGTCGAGGACGAGATGCAGGTCTTCGGGGGTGAGCAGTGACGCGGCGGCGAGCGGGTGGATGTCGGTACGGCCCGTCGTGCCGGTGAACTGCTCGACTAGCTCGAGGAGCTCGGCCGATGCCTCCTCCCCCGCCGGGGTGCACATGACGGTGGCTGGATCGGCCTCGTAGAGTTCGGCTCGCATCACGAGTTCGTGGGCCGTCAACTCGTCGACCAACAACCAGTCCGATTCGGCGAGCGATCGAAGGCCCATCTTGAGATCGGGTGGGCCCGGCTTGGTCGGCAACTCGTCGAGCCAGGCGAAGCGATCGCTCACGAGAAGTCGTGCACCGTGGTCGAGGTGTACGTCTGGCCCGGTTCGAGAATGCACGACGGGAAGTCGGGCTGGTTCGGGCTATCGGGCCACCGTTGGGCTTCGAGGCAAATAGCAGCGTGTCCGAGGTGATCGGCGGTGTAGACCTGCATGCCGGGCTGATCGGTTGACACCAGCATCGACCGACCCGAATTCGCTTCCGACATCGATACACATGGCTGGCCGAGATCGCCGTCGACCACGTAACAGATATCGATACCGCTCATGCCGTCGATCGCCGCTGCCATCGAGGTCGGCGAGTTGAGGTCGAACGGGGTGAGGCTTACCGGAGCGACTTCGCCAGTGGGTATGAGTGTCTGGTCGACGGGAATGTAGTGATCGGCCGCGACCTGCAGCACATGGCTACGGGCGGCGGCGGGCGTTGGCGTTTCGGCCTCGCTAGAGCCGGTGAGATCCCAGTAGGCGTGGTTGGTTATGTTGATCGGCGTCGCAGCGTCGGTGGTTGCGGTGTGGATCATCGTGAGTTTGTGGGGTTCGAGCCGGTACGTGGTGGTGGCTTCGACGGTTCCGGGATACCCCTCGTGTCCGTCGGGACTTCTGAGCGTCAGCACTAACTCGACGACCTCGTCGCTCAGCACCTTCGGCTCGGCCGACCACACCATGCGACCGAACCCGGTCGGGCCGCCGTGTAGGTGGTTGGGTCCGTTGTTGATCGCCAGCTCATAGTCGGTGTCGTCGAGGCTGAACCTTCCCACCGCGATCCGGTTAGCGAAGCGGCCAACCGTGGCGCCCATCGAGGCATTTCGGGCTGGGTCTTCATAGGCCGCCAAGTCGTCGAGGCCGAGCACCAGATTGGCGGGATCATCGTTGGTCTCGACCCGTACGAGCGACGCCCCGTAGGTGATGACCTCGATGGCGATGCCCGGTGCGGTGAGCCGGTAGCGGTCGACGTTGGTGGCCGGTTGGGTACTCGTTGGCTGGGTGGTGCCCCACGGAGCTGAGGTTGCCGTCGCGGGCGAGATTGGAGCTGTCACGCAACAAGATTAGGTTGCAATGCCGTGGACCTAATCATTGTTCGACATGGCCGACCCGTACGCAGTGACGACTCTTCCGACCCGCCACTTTCCGACAACGGAAACGAGCAAGCGCAGGCGGTGTCGGAGTTCCTTCAAGGCGAACAGATCGACCACATCGTCGCGAGCACGATGGTGCGAGCGCACGAAACGGCAAAGCCGTTGGCCGCCGCCCTCGGACTCGAGATCGAACTGCGCGACGACATTCGCGAGGTCGACGAGCACCGGGGCCAGTACATCCCGGGTGAAGAGATGGACTCCGACTCGGACTTCATCAAGCAATGGCAAGACGACCCGATGTTCCTCTTTGCCGACCACGGCGGCTGGGAACCCTGGAAGGAACGCATCGTCGGCGGGTTCGACGACATCGTCAACAACAACGGCGGCAAGCGGGTGGCCGTGTTCTGCCACGGCATGGTGATGGCCACCATCTACTGCTCGATCTTGGGTCTCGACACCCCGTTCAACTTCCTGGTCGACTACACCGGCATCGCCCGAGTAAAAGCCAACAGCGCCGGCCTACGAACCGCCAGCAGCTGGAACGAAACCCAACACGTCCGCCACTTGCTCTAACTCTGGTCGGTCACTCGCAAGCTCGCGCCCTCTGCGCTTCGCTACGTCACACAAACGGCGCCCCTCGCCCTCCGCGAGCTCCGGGCTCTTTGGCCCCCTCCCCGAAATTTTTGCAGTTGAGCCGCCCACCGCGGTTCAACTGCAATCAGAACGTCGGCACCCCGAAATTTTCGCGGCCGACCCGCCCACAGCGGGTTAACCGCGATCAGAATCCGCAATTGAACTAGCGGCCCGGGCAACCTGTGCTCTTTGTGCGATGGTTTCGAATGGCATCGAGACGGGGCCAGCATTCACCGACACGATGAACGAAATCGAAACGGCACTGGAAAGCCCGATCTAAACCCGGCGTTCGACCAAAATCCCACCCACCGCGCGATTCACGCGTCCGCGAACACCAAATCGCCTAGAATCCCACGCTCTGCGTTCGGTGCCAGGCTCCAGTGCCAGGCTCCAGTGCCAGGCTCCAGTGCCAGGCTCCAGTGCCAGGCTCCAGTGCCAGGCTCCAGTGCCAGGCTCCAGTGCCAGGCTCCAGTGCCAGGCTCGAACCGGTTAGCCCAGTAGGTGAGCTATGGCGTGGATTACTAGGCCGGCTACTCCGCCGACGACGGTGCCGTTGATGCGGATGAACTGGAGGTCTCGGCCGACCTGGAGTTCGATCAGTTTGCCGGTCTCTTCGGGGTCCCACTTCTCGACCGTTGAGGCGATGAGATCGGCGACCTCGCCCTTGGACTGGTCGGCCACATAACTGACCGCTCCGGCCACCCACTTGTCGACCTTGGCCTGCAACTCGGGGTCGGCCTTCAACCGCTCACCGCCGCTAACCAGCACCTCTTCGAACCGAACCCGCAGCTCGGACTCGGGGTCGTTGCTCGCTTCAACCAGAGCCGACTTGATGTTGATCCACAGATCGTTCATCCAGGCCCGGACCTCAGGATGAGCGAGGAACTCCTCTTTGACCTCTTCGGCTTTGGCGTGCATCTCCGGCGAGGTCTTGAGCTGCTCGGCCAACTCGCGAACTCGGACATCGAGGTTCTTGCGGAGCTGATGGTCGCGCTGGGAAGCGAGGTCGGCGGTGAAGCTGGTAACGCCACTGAACAACCGGTCGAAGACCTTGTCGTCGATCGGCTCGGGCACCCACCAGGGCGACTCGGTGGTGAGGCGGTGACGCAACACGTCGCGGTTGTCGGACAACACATGCGATACGCCCGACAACGAGGCGTCGAGCACCGACTCGTGGTGGCCGCCATCCACCAGGAAGTCGATCCCTCGGCCAGCGAGCGGCGCAACGTTGATCTTGCGAAGCCGTTCCGACAACGCCTCTTCGATACCCGCCTGAATCTCGTCGTCCTGAAGCACCTCGGTGATTCCGCTGACGATCGCGCCGAGTTGTCGCCCCGCAGCGTTGGCGTTGACCGGGTCGATCATCCAATCGGCCAACCGGCCGCCGATACCCGCTTGGCTAAGCCGTTCGCTCAGCACCTCGGACTGCAAAAAGTTGTCTTGGACAAACGTGCCGAGCGTGCGGCCGATCTCGTCTTTGCGCTTGGGGATGATGGCCGTGTGCGGAATCGGCAGTCGAAGCGGGTGCCGGAACAGCGCCGTAACGGCGAACCAGTCGGCGATACCGCCAACCATCGCCGCCTCGGCGGCGGCTTCGACATAACCCCACACCACACCGTCGGTGCTGTCGCTCCAGATCTGCATGGCTACGAAGACCAGCGTGGCGAAAATCAACAGTCCGGTCGCCAAGGCCTTCATCCGCACGAGGTCACGCATGCGCATTGGGTCACCCGAGTCAGCGAGTTGGGTCACAGAGGTCATGAGGCCACAAACCTTGCCACCGTTTCGGTGTGGCTGGTCATCGGGAACAGATCGATCACGGTAAGCGTGTCCAGTCGATAGCCGCGGCGTCCGAGCAGATCGGCGTCACGGGCAAGCGATGCCGCGTCGCAGCTGACGAGCACAATGGTCGGCGCGTCCGTCTCGGTAATCTTCGAAACAGCCACCCGGCCAAGGCCTTGGCGAGCGGGGTCGGCGACAACAACATCGGCCCGCTTTGGGGTCCAGGACTCGACCTTGCTTTTGACGATGCGCACGTCGAGGTTCGGGTCTTGTTCGAGGTTGACCCGAGCATCGGCGATCGAACTCGGGTTCTGTTCGACCATCACCACACGACAGTCCTCCGGGAAGACAGTTCCGGCGAAGAGTCCGACCCCGCCGTACAAGTCGAACGCTCGAGAGTCCGGGCGAAGGTCGCCCACCGCATCGCGCACGGCGTTCACCAACGCCTCGGCGCCATCGGGCCGGGCCTGGAAAAACGAGTTAGCCGAGATACGCCATATTCGCCCGGCGACCTCTTCGTGAATCCACGCTCGTCGCCCCGCCTTGATGTCGTCAGCACCGATCAGCACAACCTTGTCGTCGCCGGGCACCGAGGTATCGGGGGCGATGCTCGGGGTTACGTAGACCATCTGGTCGCCCGTGGCGGCCCCGACCCGCATCGTTACTTCCTTGGGTGCAGCCTCGCCAGTACCGAACCGTCCCTCGGCGATCAAGGTTTGGATGAGTGGGTGAGCAACCTCACAGCTGGCGACGGGCACCCCTTGATTCGATTGGCGGGCCCGAAAGCTCGCCACACCATCGACCACCAAACAACGCACGGTGGTGCGATACCCGCGGGCCGGTAGGGCAACGGTGGAGATCTCGAGCGAGGAGATGTCTTGGCGGCCCACCCGTTCGAGGGCGTCGCGCACCACGGTCTCTTTGAGCTTGAGTTGTTCGGAAACCGCAACCATCTGAAAATCGCAGCCGCCGCAGCCGTGATCGACCTCGGGACAGCTCGGCTCGACCCGATGCGGCGATGCATCGAGTACCTCCAGCACCCGACCGCGCCCAAACGATTTCTTGTTCGACGGGATCAGCTCTACCAGTACCCGCTCGCCGGGGAGCGCGCCCTCGACAAACACCACGCGCCCGGACTCTTCGCGGGCAACAGCATTCCCGCCCTTAGCGACACCGTGGGTCGTTAGCTCGACCCGAGGGAGATTATCCACGCATAGACGCTATAGGGTCTGCGCCATGAGTCGACCCATCGCCATTGCACCTTCGGTTCTACCCGCGGATTTTTCGGCCCTCGGCCAAGCCTGCATCGACCTCGAAAAGGCAGGCGTCGACCGCATGCACTGGGACGTAATGGATGGCGTTTTCGTGCCCAACCTCACGATGGGCCCCGGCATCATCAAGTCGTGCCGACCCCACGTCGACATTCCGTTCGAGGCCCACCTCATGGTGGTGAACCCCGAACTGTTGATGCACACCTACGTCGAGGCAGGGTGCGACATCTTGACCCTGCAGGCCGAGAGCACGATCCACCTTCACCGGGCGCTCGACCAGGTCCGCCAGCTCGGAGCCTCGCCAGCGGTGGCGATCAACCCGGGTACCCCCATCTCGGCCATCGAACACGTGCTCGACCTGGTCGACATGGTGCTCGTGATGACCGTGAACCCCGGCTTTGGTGGGCAGTCGTACATCGCCACCATGGAGCCCAAGGTCGCCGAACTTCGAGCGCTGCTCGACAAACGAGGCCTCGATGTCGACATTGAAGTTGACGGCGGCATCAGCGC
The DNA here is from genome assembly GCA_938038815.1 of uncultured Acidimicrobiales bacterium. Taxonomy (GTDB): domain Bacteria; phylum Actinomycetota; class Acidimicrobiia; order Acidimicrobiales; family SHLQ01; genus CALLQB01. The sequence continues at coordinate 21,028 of CALHTF010000074.1, forward strand.
CGACACGATCGCCGCCGCCACCAGCGCAGGCGCCAACGTGTTCGTGAGCGGCAGCGCGCTGTTCCGGTACCCCTCGTTCGCCGAGGGCGTTACCGACCTACGGGCCAAAGCCGAAGCCGCCCAGTAGTCGACCGGCATCCGGTATCTGACACCTGATGTAGTTCAACCAAAAACGACAAAGACCCCCGAGCTGCGAATCAGCTCGGGGGTCTTTGGTTTCGCAGACTTAGATGTCGCCGCGGTGGGCGATTACCCGGTCGATGAGTCCGTACTCGACCGCTTGCTCGCCGGTGAACCAGCGGTCGCGGTCGGAGTCGGCTTCGATCTGTTCGAAGGTCTGGCCGGTGTGATCGGCGATCCGCTGTTGGAGCAGGGTCTTGGTGAACGCCATCTGCTCGGCCTGAATGGCGATGTCGGAAGCCTGTCCACGTACGCCACCGAGCGGTTGGTGCATCATGATGCGGGCATGCGGCAAGGCGTACCGCTTACCCTTGGCGCCGGCGCACAGCAGGAACTGGCCCATCGAGGCGCCGAGTCCGAGACAGATCGTGCCCACATCGGGAGCCACGAACTGCATGGTGTCGTAGATCGCCATACCGGCGGTTACCGAACCACCGGGCGAGTTGATGTACAGCCAAATGTCCTTGGTCGGGTCTTGGCCTTCGAGGTACAGAAGCTGGGCGGTGATGTAGTTGGCGATGTCGTCGTTCACATCGGTGCCCAGAAACACGATGCGGTCTTTCAAGAGGCGGTTGTAGACCTCGCCGCGGCCAAAGGCCTCGGACAGATCGGTAGCAGCAACAGGTGATCCTGGATTCATAGGAGACATAGCTACACAGGTTAGCGGCGTGCGCCCCGAAACGAACCGACACTGCGGGGCGAACTACGATCCTGACGTACGGTTTTCCCGAGATACTTCCGAAGGCACGTTCTTCGGACACGATCTGCAGGGGTTCAGTACAACAAGAGACAAGTCACGCGGACGTGGCGGAATTGGCAGACGCGCCAGGTTTAGGTCCTGGTGTCGAAAGACGTGGGGGTTCGAGTCCCCCCGTCCGCACACAATCAGAGCGCACTTGGCCGGGGTCACATGAGCCAACCATTGCCGCAGGATCCTCCTGTTGCATCAGAGGTCACGCACAACGGGCGGATTGTTCGGGCGAGCCGCTCGCTCTGCGCGCTCACCCAAATGTCGGCGACCGAACTCGAAGGCCGACCGGTACAAGGATTGGTGGCCGAGCCTCAGGATCGGGCACTCGTCGATGCTCTCCTACAGGCGGCCCTCGAGGGCAAGTCGACCCAACGTCAGCTTCAGCTCATCTCGGGCGACTCGACGGTCTGGGCCTCGGTGCACGGCTGGCGGGTCAAGTTCTCCCCTACCTCGCCGGTCATGTTGATGATCGACCGAGTCGACGCCCCCGAGCGGGTCGAAGATCCGGTCGAGTCGATGATCGATCAATCGCCGTCGGGTATGGCCAGGATCGATCACCTCCTCAACTGTCGTTACGTGAACGATCGGTGGGCCGACATCACCGGCCAACCGGCTGCCGGAGCGTTTGGCCACGGCTGGCTCGACATGATCGATATCGACGGTCGGGCCGAATTCGTTACCTCGTTGCGAGCGTCGTTCCATGAACGACGAGGGCTGCGGGGCCGGCTCCGTCTGCTGACCGCCAACGGCGACATTCGCTGGGTCGAGTTGGTCACTACCCCGGTTGGAGGCCCCGATAGTCCGGTCAACGAGGTCATCGCTAGCTTCACCGATGTCACCGACGATCTTGAGGCGGCCCGTCGGGCCGAGGAGCTCACTCGGGTCATCGAGGCCACACCCGACCTGGTGGCAATGCTCGACCCTTCCGGCCACCGAATTCAGTGGTCGAACGATTCGTTTCGAAAGTTCTTGGGCGGCCAGACCTACCGTCCGCTCGCCAATCACTTCGACCTGCAATCGCACACCCGGTGGGAAGAAGAGGCACTACCGGCCATCGACCGGGACGGCACCTGGCAGGGCGAACTGACGCTCACCGACGACTTGGGTGGCGAAATTCCTGCGTCGGTGGTGCTGATTGCTCACCGCGACCAACAGGGCGAGGTGGAGAACTTGTCGTTCATCGCCCGCGACCTGTCGGACCTGCGCGATGCCGAGCGCAAGGTGCGCGCCACCGAGGTACGGCTTGCGGCGCTGGTCGAGCATGCGTCCGACCTCGTCGCCGTTCTCGATAGTCAGTACCGGGTGGTGTACAGCAGCCCTGCAGTGAGTCGAGTTCTGGGTTACACACCGGGCGGGATGCTCGACGAGCGGGTGATCGTGGCCGACAAACTCGTGCACCCCGATGACTTGGCGCGGGTGGTCGAGGCGGGCAACTCGATCTTTCAGACCCCCGGCCAGACCGGGCGAATCGATGCGCGTGTCGCGACGGCCGACGGCCGGTGGAGGCACCTTGAGATCGCCATGACCAACCTGATCGATAACCCGGCGATCGGCGGTGTGGTGTTAAACGCCCGCGACGTTACCGATCGGGTCGAGGCTGCCCAGGAGCTCGAAACGCGGGCGTACCACGACTCGCTTACCGGTCTCGCCAATCGGGCGCTGTTACTGAAGCGGATCGACGAGGCTTCCAAGCGCGCCGCTCGCCACGGACGGTTTGTCGCCGTGATGTTCCTCGATCTCGACCGCTTCAAGGTGGTGAACGACTCGCTCGGCCACGCGGCGGGCGACGAACTCTTGATCGAGGTGGCGTCGCGAATCCAGAACGTGCTACGTGAATCCGACACCGTCGCCCGGCTCGGCGGCGACGAGTTTGTGGTGGTTGTCGATATGGAGCACGAGTCCGAGGCGGAGCTGGCGGCCGACCGCTTCCGACTGGCGATCGCCGAACCGATCGTGCTCGGCGCCGAAACGATGGTAGTCACGACCAGCATCGGTATCGCCGTCTCCGGCGGCGAGCACCAGCCAGCCGACCTTCTACGAGATGCCGACACTGCGCTGTACCGAGCCAAGGAGTCGGGCCGAGACCGGGCCGACCGATTCGACGACCAACTCCGAACTCAAGCCGTGAACCGACTCGACATGGAGCGCCAGCTGCGGGCCGCCCTCGACCCGGAGGGGCCGGGCGCCGTGGTGGTGCACTACCAGCCGATCATCGAGATCAGTTCCGGAAGTGTCATCGGCGCCGAAGCGTTGGTTCGCCTTCGCGACGACAACCTTGCCTTGCGTCGGCCGTCGGAGTTTGTGACCGTCGCCGAGGAGACCGGGCTGATCACCCAACTCGGGCGCACGGTTCTGAGTGAGGCCGCGCAACAGCTTGTGCGCTGGGACAGTATGGGTAAGGCACCGTTGTCGATTTCGGTCAACGTGTCGCCCCGCCAACTTGCCGACTCGGGATTCGCCCGACTGGTAGCCGACGACCTCGAGGCATGCGGGCTCAGCCCAACCAGGATGACCCTCGAACTGACCGAAACCGCCCTTATCGATGCCAACCCGGTGACCGAGCAGGTACTTCGGGAGCTCACCGAAATGGGAATCCGGATCGGACTCGACGATTTCGGGACGGGGTTCTCCTCGCTCGCCTATCTCAAACGGTTCCCCATCGACTTCGTGAAGATCGATCGCAGCTTTGTCGACGGCCTCGGCACCGAAGACGACGACACGGCGATCGTGCGGGCCATTATCGCTCTCGCCCACAGCTTGGGTTTACAGGTGACCGCCGAGGGGGTCGAAACCGAAACCCAACTGACCCACTTACAAGAACTGGGGTGCGACCGCGCCCAAGGCAACTTGTTGGGAGAGACGGTCGAGGTCGCCGCGTTCGATCGCGAGCCGCGGATCATCGTCGACCTCCGCGAAAAACCCATTTCTGATCGCGCTTGACCCGCTCTGGGGCGGTTCCGCGCGAAAATTTGGGGTTAGGGAGTGGCGGCGAGGAGGGTGGCGAGTTGGCGGAAGGCTCGTCCTCGGTGGGAGATGGCGTTCTTTTCCTCGTCGGTCATCTCGGCGAAGCTGCGGCCGTCGCCTTCGGCCGGGATGAACACCGGGTCGTACCCAAAGCCGGCGTTGCCGGTTGGGTCGTGCGCGATGTGGCCCTCGACCACGCCGTCGGCCCGCACCTCGCGGCCGTCGAGAAACCGCACCAACGCCACGGTGCGAAACCGGGCGGTTCGGGTGGCCACATCGTCGTGACCGCCGGCGCTCAACTCGGCCAACAACTTGGCGAGGTTGGTGGCATCGGTGGCGTTGCCCTCGCCCTCGACATCCTCGGAGTACCGGGCCGAACGAACACCCGGGGCGCCGCCTAGGGCATCGACCTCAAGACCGGTGTCGTCGGCCACCGACGCAGCGCCGCTGTGTTCGCACACCGCCACCGCCTTCAGACGAGCGTTGTCGAGCAGGGTCTCGCCGTCTTCGACCACATCGGCCAGATCGGCGGGACGAGGCAGGACTTCGAGCGTCTCGTCGCCAACCGATGTGAGGATCGCTGCGATCTCGGCAACCTTGTGCGGGTTGGCCGAGGCCATCACCAAGCGCATTAGGCGCGCGCTTCGGGCGGGGTGGCCAAGATTGCGGCCTGCGCTTCCATGATCTCGGCGATTCCCTTCGACGCCAGGTCGAGCAGCGAGTTGAGTTCGTCGCGCGAGAACGGCGCTCCTTCGGCGGTGCCCTGGACCTCAACAAAGTTGAGCGCATCGCCGGCGCCCGCCATCACCACGTTCATGTCGGTCTCGGCGGTCGAGTCCTCCACGTAGGGAAGGTCGAGCAGCGGCGTGCCACCGACCACGCCGACCGAGATCGCGGCGAGGGGTTGCACCAGCGGGTGCTTGTCGATCGTGCCGGCTTGCATCGACCGGGTGAGGGCATCGTGCAGGGCGACATAGCCGCCACAGATCGAGGCGGTGCGGGTACCGCCATCGGCCTGGAGTACGTCGCAGTCGACGGTTACTTGGCGTTCGCCGAGCAGTTCCATGTCGGTGACACTGCGCAGCGAACGACCGATGAGGCGTTGGATCTCTTGGCTGCGGCCCGAGGTCTTGCGTCGAACCCGCTCGGGCGACGAACCGGGAAGCATCGAGTACTCGGCGGTTACCCAACCCTTGCCGCTGCCGGCCATCCAGCGGGGAACGTTCTCGTCAACCGACGCGGTGCAGAGCACCCGAGTGTTGCCGAACGACACCAGGGTCGAACCGGCCGACATGGTGGTGAAGTCGCGAATGAACTCCATTGGGCGAAGTTCATCGGGTTGGCGGCCATCGTGTCGCAAGGGGTGCTCCTGAGTTGGGTAGAGAGGCTTCTAGGTGGGTGCTGAGCACCAGATGTTAGTTGTAGGGTTGACCAGTGGCCGCGCAAAGAGGCAAGAAGCCTTTTCACTTCGAGCAGGTCGACTTCGACGAGGCGACCGGCGAGGTTGCCCTCACCTACCGGTTTACGGGCGAAGCCCCGTTCGTCGAGCGCATCACGCTGCCCGTCGACGGACTCGACCTGGTGGTCGATGAGTCGTTTGCGGCAACGCTTCGGCTGTTACATCTCATGGCGGGCACCAGCTATTTCAAGACCCAGGCTCCTCGTGACCTGGTAGTCGAAACCGGCGCGCTGAACGACGCCGAGCACCGCTTGGTCACCACGCTGTACGACCACGGCATGCGAGAGTTCGCCTGGTTCAACAAACTCGATATCCCCTTCGAGGTCGAGGTAGAAGCCGTCGCAACTCGCCCCCAAGAGAAGGAACAGAAATCGGCCAAAGAGCCCGGAGCCCACGCAGGACGAGGGGAACCGATAGAGGGACATAGCGAAGCGCCGGAGCCTAAGGCGGAGAAAAGCAGAATCGCGCGGCCGTTGGTTCCTTTTGGAGGCGGGAAAGACTCCACGGTTGTGCTCGGCCTGCTGCCCGAGGCGACTCCTCTTACGGTGAACCCGACCTCAACCCATCGGCGCACCGCCGAAGCGTTGGGTCACACGTTGGTCGAGGTGCGACGCAAGATCGACCGGGTCGACGACTTGATCAGTCCCGAAAGTCTGAACGGGCATATCCCGATCACCGCCATCGTGTCGGCAATTTCGGTCGCCTATGCGCAACTGGCGGGCCACGCCGACGTGGTGATGGCCAACGAACAGGCGGCATCGGAGCCAACGGTGTGGACCCCCGACGGGCATCCGGTGAACCACCAGTTCTCCAAGGGCGCAACGTTCGAGCTGCTGTTCCGCGACGCTCTTGTTAGCCGCCGCGTTGGTGTCGACTACTTCTCGCTGCTGCGCGCCATGACCGAATCGGAAATCACGGCCCGGCTCGCCAGCCAGACCGATGCCCTGCCGCTCATCGTCAGCTGTAACCGGGCGTTCAAAGGTGCGGTGAGCGGGGGCGCCGAAGGGTCGCAGGCCTGGTGCGGCGAATGCCCGAAGTGCCACTTCACCTATCTACTGATGGCCACCGCCCTCCCGCCGGCCACCCTGCAAGCGATGTTCGGTCAGGATCTGCTCCAGCACGAAAACCTCATTCCGCAGTTCCGTGAACTCTGGGACGACAACGCCAAACCGTTCGAGTGTGTGGGAAGCCGTAGCGAAGCCGCAGCAGCGATGGCGCACCTGGCAACCGACCCGCAGTGGGCGGATCACCGGGTCGTCGTAGCGTGTAGCGCCGAAGCGAAGAACTACTCGCCGTCGCCTGCTCCGACATCGGAATTCTTGGGCTCGGACGCCACGATCCCGCCGGCGTACCTCGAACGGCTCGCTCGGTGAAGCTGGCCGAACTCGCCGGAAAGTCGCTCGGGTTACTCGGGCTGGGCACCGATGTACGGGCGCTGCTCCCCCACCTCGCAAACCTCGAACCGCCGGTCCAGCTCACGGCGTACGACGACTCGCCCGAACGGCTGACCGACGAGATTCTCGACCAGCTCAGCCGCGCCGGCTGCAAGCTGCGAACGATCGACCAACTGGCGACCGACAACCCCGACATCGTGGTGCGGTCGCCCGGGTACCCCCGGTACCGTGAGGAACTCGATCCGTTCCGTAGCCCCGAGCGAATGACCACCCCCACGGCGGTTTGGCTCGAAAGCAAGGGCCAAGGCCATCACACGGTGTTGGTTACCGGCACCAAAGGCAAGAGCTCGACCTCGGCGGCGATCAACGCCCTGGCCGCCGATGCGAATCCGCTGCTGGTTGGCAATATTGGCGTACCGGTGTGGTCGGTCGACGACGGAGCGCTCGGTGAGCCTCGACTCATCGTCTGCGAAGTGTCGAGTTACCAAGCCAGCGACACCCGCTACGCCGCGACCGTTGGCGTGTTGACCAACCTCGATGCCGACCATCTCAGTTGGCATGGGTCGATGGAGCAGTACCACGCCGACAAACTCCAGGCCGTCCAGTACGCCGACCGCATCCTGTGCGCCGCTAACAACCAGCCAGCCGTCGATGCACTGAGCGCCCTCGTGCCCGACCGCTCGACAAGCGTGTCGGTCGATGCGGTGGTCGACGGCCGCGGCCCCGAGGTACAGAAGTTCTTCGCCACCTTGCCTGAACACATCGCCTCGAACCTGGCGTTGGCCGTGGCGGCGGTCGAGCTCGTCGGGGCCGAGCGACTTGCCGACCACAGGATCGTCGAGCGGCTTTCCGGTCTGCAAGCGTTGCCCGGCCGTCTTCGATCGCTCGGCACGATTGGATCGGTGACCATCGTCGACGACTCGTTGGCCAGCAACCCCATGGGTGCGGCCGCCGCGCTGGCGACCTACACCGAGGGCCACGCCTGGCTGGTACTCGGAGGCTCGGACCGGGGAGTACCGCTCGACCCGGTGGTCGACGCGCTAACCCAACGGGCCGCCGACAGCGTGACGCTCATCGGGGTGCCCGACACCGGCGCCGAACTCTGCGCCGAGCTGGCCCACCTTCCCGCCGTGGCCGCCACGACCCAGGTGGCGACGGTTGCCGATGCCCTCGCCCACATCGACCCGGCGGTTGCCGGTGTTTTGCTCTTTAGCCCGGCAGCCCCCACCCCAGGGCACATCGGCACGTGGAAAGACCGCACCGCCGAACTCGAAGCGGCCTTTCGCCAACACCCAGACTCGGTCGAGTTGAAGCCCACCGCGACCTAGAGCCTTCCGGACGCGGCAGTGCCCTCACTCGGGCGTGTTCCGGTGAGGTGTGTGATGGGTGAGGCGGACGGCGGTCAACTACTGGGATGCAGTTGGGTTTCACTCTCGTTTTGGGTGGGGTGTGTCTTTGGGTCGGGTGGGGGCGATTTCGTCGGGGGTTGCGGGCCGCAGTGTCCAGACGCCGTGGTCGTTTTTGTGGAGGGTTTGTTTGGTGTCGTGGATGAGGTGATGGCAGTCCGAACAGACGAGGGCGAGTTCGTCGATGTTGGTGCGCCCACCGACTGGGGCGTTGTAGGGCCGTAGATGATGCGCTTGGCATTTCGCGTAAGAGGCGGCGCACAGGACGCAGCCTTTGTCGCGGGCGCGTAGGCCGGTGAGCTGGGCGCGGGTGGCGAGCCGTTTGGTTCTTCCGAGCCACAGGTTCTGCCCGTCGCCATCAAACACCGCACCCACGAGTGTGGAGGTGCAGAGGTAGCGGTCGAAGACGCCCTGGGGGACGGGGCCGATGCCGAGCATCTGCGGGTCG